>CAMVLW010000118.1 GCA_947168445.1 uncultured Clostridia bacterium | reverse complement strand
TGTTCTTTGCGGCGCGTACCTTCGCCATGAAGTTCGGTCAGTCGCTCGCCATGCTCGTGTTCACCTCTCTGGCGATTATCGGCACCACCCAGAACACCAACAGCAACGACATCACCGCGTCTGTCACCGGCATGACGATTGTCGGCTTTGTCGCCGTTGCGTTCTGCTCGCTCGGCGCGATTCTGCTCGGCTTCTACAACGAGAAGAAGGTTATGTCCACGATTGACAAGAAGAAAAAATAAGCGGGAGGAATGACTTTGATTAAGAAATTATCCGGCGAACGTCCTGTCTTTATCCTTGAAACAAAAACCACCGCCTATGTGTTTGCCGTCACCGCTTCGGGGCATTTGGAGCACTTGTATTACGGCGGTAAAATCGCGCTGAACACCGCCGCCGACTGCGAGGTGTTCCGCGAAAAGCGCGAATTTGAAATCGGCAACGGCATTGCCTATTCCGCCGAACACCCGACGGTATTTCTGGAGGACATGTGCCTTGAAATGTCCTCGTCCGGTCACGGCGACGTGCGCGAGCCGTTTATTGAAGCGGTTTATCCCGACGGCAGCCGCAGCGGAAATTTCCTCTTTGACAGCTACACCCTCGACCGCAGCGAACCCGGCTTTGAAACCCTGCCCTGCGCCTATGCGGGCGAGGACAAGGAGGAGCACCTTTGCGTGGTGCTGCGCGACGGCAGCTTAAAGCTGGAGCTGCACTACCGTGTGTTTGCGGACTGTGACGTGATTACCCGCTCCGCAAGGCTGACGAACGAAGGCGAGGAGCCGGTGCAGCTGGAACGCCTGCTCAGCACACAGGTGGATATTCCGTTCAGCGGCGTTTGCGTCACGTCCTTCCACGGCGCGTGGGCGAGAGAAATGAGCCGCAGCACCGTCAACCTTCCGGCGGGCAAGTTTGTGGTGGAGAGCCGCACAGGCTGCTCCTCCAACCGCGCCAATCCCTTTGTCATGCTTCACGCGCCCGAAGCAAGCGAGTTCTCGGGCAGCGTTTACGGCTTTAATCTGATTTACAGCGGCAATCATTACACCGCCGTTGAGGTCAACGCCTACGGAAAAACCCGCCTTGTGTCGGGTGTGCAGCCCGAGGGCTTCCGCTGGCTGCTTGAAAAGGGCGAACGCTTTGAAGCGCCCGAGGCGGTCATGACCTATTCCGGCCGCGGCTTTGCCGGTCAGAGCGAGAATATGCACGGCTTTGTGCGGCGGCATATCGTGCGCGGCGCATGGCAAAACAAGCCCCGTCCGATTTTGCTCAACAGCTGGGAGGCTTGCTACTTTAACATCAGCGAAAAGAGCCTTGTGTCGCTCGCCAAGGCAGGCAGAGATTTGGGCATTGAGCTGTTCGTTGTGGACGACGGCTGGTTCGGCAAGCGCGACAACGACAAGTGCTCGCTGGGCGACTGGAATCCCAATCCGCAAAAGCTGCCCGACGGCTTGAAGGGCTTGGGCGACAAAATTAACGCGCTTGGTATGCAGTTCGGCATTTGGGTGGAGCCTGAAATGGTGAACACCGATTCCGACCTCTACCGCGCGCACCCGGAGTGGGCAATGGCGGTTCCCGGCAAGCTTCATTCCGAGGGAAGAACCCAGCGCGTGCTCGATTTGGCAAATCCCGCCGTGCAGGATTTTGTGATTGAAAAAATGACCGAAGTGTTTTCCTCGGCAAACATCAGCTATGTCAAGTGGGACATGAACCGCATTTTCACGGACGTGTATTCTCCCTATCTTCCCGCGCAGCGGCAGGGAGAAACAGCGCACCGCTACATCTGCGGACTCTACCGCGTTATGGGCGCGCTGACCGGGCGTTTCCCCGGGATTCTCTTTGAGGGCTGCGCTTCGGGCGGCAACCGTTTTGACTTGGGTATTTTGAGCTACTTCCCGCAAATCTGGGGCAGCGACAACACCGACGCGATTTGCCGCACCGAGATTCAGCAGGGCTACAGCTACGGCTATCCGCAGTCCTGTGTGGGCGCGCATGTGAGCGCAAGCCCCAACCACCAAACCCTGCGCGAAACCCCGCTTTCCACACGCTTTGCCGTGGCTGCGTTCGGCGTTTTGGGTTATGAGTGCGACGTGCGCGACCTCAACGCCGCGCAAAAGCACGCGATTAAGGAGCAAATCGGGCTGTATAAGCACTGGCGCGAGGTGCTGCAGTTCGGGCAGTTCTACCGTATGCAGGAGGGCAACGTGCACCAGTGGCTTTGTGTATCGCCCGACAAGCGCAAGGCGGTGGGTTTGCTGCTGCAGGAGTTTAACCGCGCCAACACCCAGTCGCACCGTTTTTACGCGCACGGACTTGACCCGGAGAAAACCTACAAGCTCTACAACCTGCCGGAGCGCGTGAACGTCAAGCAGTTCGGCAGTTTGATTAACACCATGTCGCCCGTGCACATCAGGCAGGATTCCATGCTGCACAACGTGATTGCCAAGCGTGTCAAGATGGACGGCGAGACCGACAGCTATACCGCGACCGGCGAGGTGCTGATGCACACCGGCGTCGCCCTCAGTCCCGCGTTCGGCGG
>CAMVLW010000117.1 GCA_947168445.1 uncultured Clostridia bacterium | reverse complement strand
GCAGGCTGCATAATTTTACAAACGGTTCTTTGTGCGGGGTTACGCGATTAACCTCTTGTGAAGCCCATATTTTTGCATTATAATCTCCTTGAAAGAACCTTTCGGGGAGATGATTTTTTTGAAACAAAACTCCTTTCAAAAGCAGGCGCTCAAAATCGCGGTTCCCGTGGCGCTGCAATGTATGCTGCAGGCGTCGTTTTCCATTGTTGACCAGGTGATGGTCGGGTCGCTCGGCAGCGTGAGTGTGGCGGCGGTGGGAATCGCGGGCAAGCTTGGCTCGCTGTATATGGTTGTCATCGGCGCGGTGGTGAGCATGGCGGGCATAATGATGTCGCAGTACAGCGGAGCGGGGGACAGGGAAGAAACCGACCGCAGCTTTTCGCTGAACCTGCTGATTTCGCTGTTAATCGGCGCGGTGTTCACGGCGGTTTGTCTGCTGTTTGCAAATCCCCTGATGCGGCTGTATTCTGCCGACAGTGAAACCGTCGCCGCGGCGGCAGAATATCTGCAAATTGTATCGCTCGGGTTCTTGCCTTATGCGGTGATAATGATGATTTCCGCCCGCCTGCGGTGTATGGAAAAGGCGGCGCTGCCGCTGATTGCCGGTATTGCGGCGAGCGTTGTCAACACGGTTTTTAATTATGTACTGATTTTCGGCAAGCTCGGCGCGTCGCCGCTGGGCGCGAACGGTGCGGGAATCGCCACGGTGATTTCGCAGGCGTTCAACATGCTGCTGTTGCTTGCCGTGCTGTTCGCGGCGGAAAAGGGCAGCGGGCGCATTTGCCTTTCTCCGCGGCTGAAAAAAATGAGCGGCGCAAAGTACCTCTCGATTTTTCTGCCGGTGCTGGTGATTGAGTTTATGTGGAGCCTGAGCGAGAACGTCTACGCTTCGGTCTACGGTCATATCGGAACCCTTGAATGTGCCGCCATGACGCTCACCTATCCGGTTCAGGGCTTGCTGGTCGGCGCGCTCAGCGGCTTGTCGCAGGCGGCGGGAATCTTAATCGGCAAGGAACTCGGCAAAGGGGACTGTGCCGCCGCCTACCGCAAATCAAAGCGCCTGCTGCTTGACGGCTTGCTCGGCTCGATAGCCTTGGGGGTGCTTCTCGTTTGCTGCATGGGCTTTTACACGGAGATTTATCAGGTGGAGGACTATGTAAAGCAGGCGGCGCGGCAGCTTCTTTTGGTGTTTGCTTTTTTATCGCCTGTCAAGGTGCTCAACATGATTCTCGGCGGCGGCATTGTCAAAAGCGGCGGACAGACCCGCGTGGTAATGCTCATTGAACTGCTCGGCACCTGGGGCGTCGGTGTGCCGCTGGCGTTTCTCTCCGCGTATGTGTGGAGGCTGCCGATTCCGGCGGTGTATCTGCTGCTGTCAACAGAGGAATGTGTGCGGCTGGGGCTGACATGGATTGTGTTTGTCAGAAAGCGCTGGATGAAAACCATTTGAGCGCATAATTTCAGAAAAGGACGGAGCTGTATGTGGGAAGAAGGAAAGGTCAGAATTAAGGACATTGCCGAGGAGCTGGGCGTGAGCACGGCAACGGTATCAAATGTGCTGCACGGTAAAACGCAGAAGATTTCCGACGCAACCGTCAAGGCGGTGGAGCGAAGGCTGGAGGAACGCGGCTACATTCCCAACATGGCGGCGACGCTCCTTGCCAGAAACAACTCGCGGATTATCGGCGTTGTCGTCAACGACCACCCGAAATATGAGGGGCACGCGCTGGAGGACAGCTTTATCTCTGCGGCGCTGAACCGTTTGGCGGATGAAATCGAGCGCCGTGGGTACTTTATGATGCTCAAAAAGGCAAAAAAAATCACCGAAATCGTCCGCTTCGCGTCCATGTGGAATATGGACGGCGTGGTGATTACCGGCTTTTGTGAGGATGAATATCAGGATTTGCGCGACAGAATCCGCGTGCCGTTTGTGGTTTACGACGGCTTTCCCGACAGGCAAAACCGTTTCGGCAACATCAGCATTGACGATTTTGACGGCGGGCGGCAGGTCGGCGCCTATTTTAAAAGGCTCGGACACCGCCGCGTGCTCTGCGTAGCCGACAACAAAATCTGCATGGATTTGCTGCGGTATCAGGGCTTGTGCGAGGGCTTGGGCTTTCGCGCGGATTTTTGGCAGATTCCCATGCAGGCGGCGGCGCGCAGGGGATTTTACGCGGACAGATTGGAGTTGCTCAAAGGCTATACCGCAGTTTTCGCGGCGTCGGATTTCTATGCGCTGGAGCTGATGCGCTTTTTGCAGACAAGCGGCGTGCGGGTGCCGGAGGACATTTCCGTCGCCGGATTTGACGGCAGCCGTGACGCGGCAGAGGCGGTTCCACGGCTCACAACCGTCAGACAGGACGCTGCGCTCCGGGCAACGGCGGCGCTTGATTTGCTGCTCGATATGGTCGGCGGCGGCTCCGGCGGAAAAACCGTCTGTATCCCCGTGGCGCTGCAAATTGCCGACAGCACAACGGAAATTTAATAACAGCAGGGCTTGGCTCTTACTCCTTTGCGAGTGAGCCAAGCCCTGTTTTT
>CAMVLW010000116.1 GCA_947168445.1 uncultured Clostridia bacterium | reverse complement strand
CCCTGACCTACTGCTTAGAAGGCAGTTGCTCTATCCAGCTGAGCTATTGGCGCATGTCTGAACAAGTCAGCCTTTATATTATAGCCGTTAATCTCCCTGTTGTCAAGTATTTTTTGAAAATTTATCAAAATAAATACTTTCCGTACCTCACGGCAAGCTGTTTGTTGCGGTATTGCTTTTCAAAAGACACATCACGAATCAGGTTGAGGAAATCCGGCAGTTCAAAGGGTTGGTTTTCGCTGAGCAGTTCAATTTCGATGGTCGCCCTGTCCTGCCAAAACGGATAGACGTCCAGTTCGAAATACTGCCAATGCCACGCAAGGCAATACCTGTCCTTCGCGATGATTCCCTGCACACATTCGCGGCGGTTGAGATAAGCGTTATATTCTTCTTCGGAAATATAAGTTTCCACCTCAATCCGCTTGAGGTCGTTGATTTTGGTTTTTCTGGTCTTGATATACTGTGCGTCCTCTTCCTCACCGCGTTTTCTGACGCGGAAAATGCCCTCTTCGGGCGTGCACAGATACGCCTGACTGATAGGTATTTTCCGGCAGGTTTTCAGGCTGTTTAACACTTTCAGGTCGGGATATTCTATCAAAAGCTTGCGCTCGATTTCAAGCGGTTCGGGAATACCAAGCGCGCCCAAAATCTCTTGCAGCAGGCGGTTCAGCTTTTCCCGAAATCCGGTGCTGTTGTCAATCATGCGCAAATGAGCCGTACCGACCCAGTGTGAGAGCACTTCCTCGTCAAGCGCGCGCGCCTGCTCCGGGCTTTCGCTGCGCTGCTTGTTATTGGCGAGCGTGTAGTTTGCCTCCGCGCCGTCGGCGGCGGTGACAAGATGAAAGACCGCGTCGTATCTGCCGCGGAGTTTTTCTTCGTCAAAGTGATGCTCTCCCGCGTATTGCGCGAACATTTCGGCGGTGACATAAGCGCGGCTGTCCAGCAGTCCGCGGTCACAGAGAACCAGCACCTTTTCCGCCGCCGAGCTCTTTGCCTGCGCAAGCGCCTGTTCCTCGGCGGCAAGCTGGTTGGAAAACAGCAGCGCATGAAAGGCATAATCGCCCAGTGCTTCCGGCGTTTTGCCGCCGCAGCGCAGCGCGGTTGACTGTTCCTCAACCGTAATGGTTTCCACACCGAACGGCAAAAGGCTTTCTTTGATATACGGCAACGCGGAGGTTTTGCCCGCTCCGGGACCGCCTGTCAACGCAAACAGATAGATTTCAGCCATCACTTTCACCCTAATTACTATAATAAACCTATTATATAATGCAGAATTCTTATTATATTTCCATTTTAGAATTATATCAATATATTAAAGTGATAAAATACTATTTGGTAGATTTTAATATTATGAAGGGAAGTTGTTTTATTATGTCAAAACAAAACATTGACTGGTCAAACCTCGGATTTGGTTATATTCCTACCGGAGAACGCTACGTTTCCAACTATAAGGACGGCAAGTGGGACGATGGCGCAATGACCACTGATTCCACGATTACCATGAGCGAGTGCGCCGGCGTTTTGCAGTATGCGCAGACCGTTTTTGAGGGCTTGAAGGCATACACCACCGTTGACGGCAAAATCGTTGTATTCCGCCCCGACCTCAACGCACAGCGTTTGGAAGAGAGCGCAAAGCGCCTTGAAATTCCCGCGTTCCCGCAGGAAAGATTTCTTGACGCGGTTGAGAAGGTTGTCAAGGCAAACGCGGACTATGTTCCGCCCTACGGCACAGGAGCAACCCTGTATCTGCGTCCGTTCATCTTCGGCTCCAGTTCTGTTATCGGCGTAAAGCCCGCCGAGGAATATCAGTTCAGAGTATTCGCAACCCCCGTCGGTCCCTACTTCAAGGGCGGCGCAAAGCCGATTACCATTAAGGTTTCCGATTTTGACAGAGCCGCTCCCCACGGCACAGGACACATTAAGGCGGGTCTGAACTATGCCATGAGCCTGCACGCAATTGTCACCGCCCACGCGGAAGGCTATGACGAGAATATGTATCTTGACGCGGCAACCCGCACAAAGGTTGAGGAAACCGGCGGCGCGAACTTCCTGTTTGTCACCAAGGACGGCAAGGTTGTTACGCCGAAGTCCAACAGTATTCTCCCCTCTATCACCCGCCGCTCGCTGATGTATGTTGCCGAGCACTATCTGGGCTTGGAGGTTGAGCAGCGAGAGGTTTACTTTGACGAGGTAAAGGACTTTGCGGAGTGCGGCTTGTGCGGCACCGCGGCGGTTATCTCCCCTGTCGGCAAGATTGTCGATTACGGCAAGGAAATCTGCTTCCCCAGCGGCATGGAGGAAATGGGTCCCGTTACCAAAAAGCTGTATGAAACCCTCACCGGAATCCAGATGGGCAGAATCGAAGCGCCCGAGGGCTGGATTCGTGAAATCTGCTGATTGGCTTAATCATGTATATCATTCAGGAACAGTCTTGCGGCTGTTCCTGATTTTTTTCTGCCTTTTAACGCAATATTTCAGCAAAAATCCGCGAAGTTTTTTCTTGCGTTTAACGCTTTAATATGTTCCGTTTATGTCGCTGCTGTT
>CAMVLW010000115.1 GCA_947168445.1 uncultured Clostridia bacterium | reverse complement strand
AACTACGCCTCGGTGGACTTTCACCACAGAGCATTGATATGCCCGTCATACAAATAACAGAACAGCGCACAAAGCTCGCTGTTCTGCAAATGCGCCCGCACCTGATTTATAACACGATGACAAGCATTTACTGCCTCTGCGATATCGACCCTCAAAAAGCAAAACAGGTCACGCTGGATTTTACGACCTACCTCAGAAAAAATTTCAACGCGATCGCCAAGGAGGGCACCGTACCCTTTGAGTAAGAGCTTGAACATACGCGCGCATATCTTGCGGTTGAGCAGGTCAGGTTTGAGGGCAGGCTGATAGTTGAATTCGACACCTCGTATACGGCTTTCCGACTGCCTCCGCTCACCCTGCAGCCGATTGTTGAGAACGCAGTCAAATACGGCGTAGACCCCGACCTTGAGCCGCTTCATATCAAAATCTCTACCCGCAGGGCAAACCATGAATATGAAATCACCGTAGAGGATACGGGTCCCGGATTCGGCGAAAACGATAACGGCAATCCGCATACCGCCCTTTCAAATATCAGCGAAAGGCTCGGTATGATGTGCAGGGGCACATTGACTATAGCTGACCGTGAGGGTGGCGGAACGATAGTAAAAATGACAATTCCGGAATAAAACATTTATCACCTTGTTGGGATTCAAAATGTACCGTATCTTTCATTTGCCATACAACAATAAACCTCCGCTTGGAAATGTAAAAAATCCAGGCGGAGGTATTTTTAATTTACCGTCCAATCGTCGCTTTGCTGCTGCAAGCGCACCATTTTCGCGAATTCTCCGTTTTGCCGCAGCAGCTCATCCTGAAACACCATACAAATGTACGGCGCCATTCCCAAAACCATTGCAATTGCGAAAAGGAACAGTCCCGAAAACAGCAATCCCTTATAATTTCCCGTGTAAGCCAACAGCCGAATAAGCGGCGAAGGCTTCTTTTCTTTTTTCATATAGTTCTTCCTGTTTCTTTATTCCGCACCTTTCAGCGCTTCAACCATATCTATCTTCTTGTTTTTCCTTGCGACCATCAAGCCTACAAGCAGCGATACGCCGAAGGTCAGAAGAATTGAAACGCAGTAGGTGAGCGGTCCGAGCATGAGCTTCATCTCATATTCGCCCGCAAGCGCTGTGAGCAGCCATTGGAGCACGCCTACGCCTGCGGGAAGTCCGATAATGACGCCTATAAACGTCAGCCAGATATTCTGTGAAATCAGCAGCCTGCCAATCGTGCGGTTGCGGAACCCCAGAACCTTTAAGGTAGCAAGCTCGCGTGAGCGCTCCACATAGCTCAAAATGCCGAGGTTATAGAGCACCACGATTCCGAGCAAGGCGGCGGCAGCCACAAGGATAATTACCATACTGTCCATGATTTGCACAAAGCTGTTGAAGGTTTTCATAAGCTGGTCTTTATCCTGCTTGTCCGAAATCAAATCATCAGCAGTAATCTGCGAGGCTGTTTTGTCCGTATATATCGACGAAATGAAGTCACCGCCGCGCTTCAAAAAATCCTTGACGGTTACAACAAGTCACAGCCTACCTACAAACAGCTTTCAAGACTGGTGGTAAGGAAGAATCCCTTCTTAAAGAACGCCTCCAGAAAAATCATTCGTCACGAAGTGTTAAAAGATGAACCCACAGCTTAAAAAAATCACTAATCTTTCCGAAACAAAATATACGAATATTTCAGGCACGGACAACCTGCCTATCTGCGTTCTGCGCATTGAACCTGAAAATCCTGACGATATCAGGGCCATCGTTCAGCTGATTCACGGCAAAAACGAGCACAAGGGAAGATATACGGCGTTTATGCGTTTTCTCGCATCCAACGGCTATCTGACTATAATCAACGACCATCGCGGGCACGGCGAAAGTATAATCGACCCCGAGGACAGAGGCTATTTTTACCGTGGCGGAACAGCCGCGCTTGTTGAGGATATCCACGAAATCACCCTTGACGTAAAGAAATACGCGGCGGAAAAATGCGGCAGAAACGACCTCCCTGTCACCCTGCTCGGTCACAGCATGGGCTCTCTTGCCGCGCGGTGCTATATCAGAAAATATGACGCCGATATCAGCAAGCTGTGCCTTACAGGCTCTCCGTCAAGGTCTGACAAAATCAAGCAGGGCTTGCGCGTTATGAGGCTGTTAAAGGCGATTGAGGGCAAAAGGTCACGCTCTCCGCTGGCAAAAAAACTTATTATGGGAGTGTCCTACGAGCGGAAGTTTAAGCATGAGGGCTTAAAAAATGCCTGGACAAACTCCGAAAGAGCCGCAGTAATCGAGCACAACAACGACCCACTGTGCCGTTTCAACTTTACTTTGAACGGCTACGAGGAAATGCTCAAGATGGCGATGCTTGCGTATACGGGTGATTATACACCCAAAAACCCCGACATGCCCGTGCGGTTCTTTTCAGGCACGGACGACCCCTGCGCGCTGTCTCAGCAGAAGTTTGTTGAGGCAATGCGGCTGATGAAAAACATCGGCTACACCAATGTGCGCTGTCTGCTGTATAAGGACATGCGCCACGATATCCTGCGCGAAAAGAATAAACTGCGTGTGTATGAGGATATTCTGCGGTTTATTGAGTCGGGCAACACCAAGAAATAAAGCTGGGGCTGTCGCAAATCGAAAGATTTGGCGGCAGCCTTTAGCTTTGGACGATTCA
>CAMVLW010000114.1 GCA_947168445.1 uncultured Clostridia bacterium | reverse complement strand
ACACAAAAAGAAATATCTTGTTAAGTTGTTGACATTGCCCTCGGGGGAAGGCTTTGGGGAAGGCTTTTTGGTGCTGATTCAAATGTTTTACTTATGTGGGAAAGTTGAGTCACTTATAACTTATCACTTATAACTTATAACTAACTTACTCGCCACTCACCGCTTACCACTAATTTTACAATAGATATTGTCAAATCCGTCAAAGTATGGTACAATTCAAAGTTAGAGTACAGAAAGCGGGGAAGACTATGAGAAGACTTGCGCAGCGCACCGAGGCGGTTGTCAGCCTGAGCGCTATCGAGCATAACGTGCGCCGTATCCGCGAGATTGTCGGCAGCGGCGTGGAGATTATGGCGGTGCTCAAGGGCGACGGCTACGGTCACGGTGAAAAGGGAATTTATTCCACACTGAAAAAGTGCGGCATTGAGCGCTATGCCGTCGCGGTGTGGGAGGAAGGCGCGTCCTTGCGCGAGGCGGGCTGCACCGAGCCGGTTTTGCTGTTGGGCGACACCTGTGACGGACAGCTTGAAAACATCATCAAATACAACCTGACCCCCGCGATTTTTTCGTATGACACCGCCCAAAAACTTAACATGCTCGCGCGGTGGAGCGGCGTGGTCTGCCCGGTGCATATCAAAATCGACACCGGCATGAGCCGTATCGGTTTTGCCGCGGACGAGCGCTCGATTGAGTTGATTCAGCGAATCAACGCGCTTGAAAATCTGGAAATCACCGGCGCGTTCACCCACTTTGCCAGAGCGGACGAGCCGGACGGCGAAAGCGCCAAGGCGCAGTTTGAGCAGTATATCCGTATGCTGGAGAGGCTGGAGGACGCGGGCATTTCGATTCCGTGCAAGCATGTGGCGAACAGCCCCGCGATTTTGCTCCGTCCCGAAACGCGGCTCGACGCGGTGAGAGCGGGCGATATTCTCTTTGGCTTGTGCCCGATTGACGAGGACGACTGGGCAAAGGCGGACTTCCGTCAGGTCATGCACTGGTACACCTACGTCGTCATGGTGAAGGAGGTTCCCGCAGGCACCGAGGTCGGCTACGGCGGCACCTTTGTCACGCAGCGACCGACCAAAATCGCCACGGTTCCTGTCGGCTTTGCGGACGGCTACAGCCGCGCGCTTTCGAATAAAGGCAAGGTCAAAATCAACGGAGAGCTTGCCCCGGTTATCGGCAGGGTTTGCATGGATCAGTTCATGGTGGACGTCACCGACATCGGAGAGGTGAAGCGCGGCGACACCGTCGCGCTGCTCGACGACGATTTGAGCGTGCTGTGGATGGCGGATTTGCTTGGCAAAAACGTGGACGAAATCGTCTGCGGCATTTCCAAGCGCGTGCCCAGAATTTATGAAGAGTAATGAGGAGTAAGGAATATGTCGAATTATATTTTTAAAATCATCAGAAACGCAAGCCTTGACAAAATGAAGGAGGCAATCAACACCTGCCACGAGCGTTCGGGCTTGAGCAAGCGAAGGATTTTTCACGACATGCTGCACTGCACCCGCAAATACGGCGCGGGCTATTATGATTATCAGATTTTCGCGTTCTACAATCTGACCGAGGAGCAGCGCGCGACCTATATGACCCGCTTGATTAGCAAGAAATTCAACACCTTTATGAACAACTATGAGTACGCGCATGTGCTCGAAAACAAGGACGAGTTCAACAAGGTTTACAGAAAATATATCGGCAGAGATTTTATTCAGTTTCAGGAGGCAAGCAAGGACGAGGTCAAGGCGTTCTGCGAGACCCACCCGGTGCTGTTCTGCAAAATGCAGGATTTGGAGTGCGGTCACGGCTGTGAGCGCATTAAGGTTGCCGACTACGAGAGCTTTGACAAGCTGTACGATTATCTGAAGGAAAAGGATTTTTGTATTCTCGAAGAAAATATCGAGCAGCACCCGGCGGTCAAGAAGCTTTATCCCAACGCGGTCAATTCCATGCGCTTTATCACCGTGCTTGACAAGGACGGCGAGCCGCATTTGCTTTATATCGTGCAGAAAATGGGCTTGGGCGGCAGCATTATCGACAACAACTGCCTGTTTACGCCCGTTGACCCCGAAACAGGCGTGATGAAATATCCCGCACATTCGGGCGACACCCTCAAAGGCATTATCTATACCGAGCACCCCGACACCCACGTGAAGATTCAGGGCTATCAGATTCCGTTTGTCAAGGAGGCGGTTCAGATGGTGCTGGAGGCGGCAAAGGTGACGCCTGAGGTCAGATATGTCGGCTGGGACGTCGCCACAACGGTGAAGGGTCCCGCGATTATCGAGGGCAACACCTATTGCGCCCACGACTTCTGGCAGCTTCCGCCGCACACCCCCGACGGTATCGGTATTCTGCCTGAGATTAAAAAGTATGTACCTGAGTTTTTTGAGGGTAAGATTAAATGATTATTTAAGATAACAAACGGCGCGTCAGGCGTTGGCAAAATGCCATCACCTGACGCACTTTTTTATTTCCTGTTGTTTGTTGCTGAGTGAAACAGGTGCATTTGATACAGCACATGCCATTCTGCGCCGTTGAAGGGGTTCTCTATCGGGAAATTTCGCTGCGCGAACCGCTCAGGATGACAGATGTTGCAAACAATGCTGTTACTCCGCTGCTTTTGACCCGCCGTTGCAGAAACGTCAGACAACCGCAACCTCTCCAAAGGCGGACTG
>CAMVLW010000113.1 GCA_947168445.1 uncultured Clostridia bacterium | reverse complement strand
GTACGAGGACCGCTTAACACTTCAAATCCATCATCTCTTAGTATAGTTGTTAATTTATCTAAAAGAATGGCTTGCAAAAATGGGATTTTAAGGTATTATATTCTTATGGAAAAATGATTTTCTGATGAAAACGCAGTAAATAAGCCAAATGCTACGCAAAGTAGCGAAAAAATATGCCGATGTAAACCGTAATTTCTTGTTTTGTAAAGCAAAATTATCTAAAATTAAGTCAACAAATTAAGGAGGTCATCAATATGACATTTGCAGAAAAATTAAAATCAATGCGTAAGCAGTCGGGTATGTCGCAGGAAAAGCTGGCTGAAAAAATCGGAGTTTCAAGACAGGCTATAACCAAGTGGGAAAATAACACGGGTATCCCCGATATTGAAAATATGCTTGCTTTATCTTCACTTTTCAATGTTTCCGTTGATGAGCTGCTCTCAAACGAAAAGATTGAGAAAAAGCAGACCGACTATTTATATGAAAGCGTAACCGAGTACGATATTGACAACATAAAGCGTTATGATATGAACTTGGGTGGTGCAAATACACTTGTGCTGTCTGGCTATGAAGGCGAAAAAATCCGTGTTCGCCTTGCGTCTAACACGCTTGCAACACTTCAGAGTGATTTTAAGGTGAAGATTGACGACAGCAAAAATCACATTGACATTGACATCAGCCGCAAAAACGGTATGACCGAGGCAAACGCAAAGGAGCAGGTGATGATTTTTGTTCAGCTCCCCAGTCAGTATATCGACAGAATTGAAGCGTCAATAAATGCAGGCGGGGTTGAGGTCAAGAATCTGAACTGCGAGAATCTTGAGCTTGAAACAAAAACACATAATGTTATAATTGACGGCTTTGTCGGTACGCTTGAGATTGACTGCAACCTTGATATGAACATTGTGTGCAACACCTTAAGCGGATCCGTTGAGGTTAATCAGATTTCGGCAACCTCAAGAATCTGTGTTCCCGAAAATGCCGAATTTACCGCTGTTAAAAAGGGTATCGGCACAAGCATTTCATATGAAATGGACGGAAAAAAGGCGGAGGATTTCAGCGTCGCAGACTCAGAAAATGTTATCGAGCTTAACGGAATGAAGAGCGAGCTTGTTATTTGCAGAAATGAATAGAATTAAAAAATACAAAAAGGAGATGTCAGCTGTGAATCATTATATAGGAAACGGGAGAAAAGCGTAGTTTGCGATTCGTTTTTGGGCATAAAAAAGACCTTGATGAAAACGAATCCATCAAGGTCATAAATCTAAAAATATGCGATTGATTTTGCGCTGCACAACTTTCTGCACCGTTTGGCGTAAGTTTGGCGTAAATGGCGTAAATCCGAGACATCGCAACTCTCGAAACCCGCATAAACACTGGGGTTTTGGGGTGTTACTTATCTAAGGATTTCATTGTCGGGAACAGCAAAACGTCCCTGATTGCCGCGGAGTCGGTGAGGAGCATGACCATTCTGTCGATGCCGTAGCCGATGCCGCCGGTGGGAGGCATACCGATTTCGAGGGCATTGAGGAAGTCCTCGTCGGTGGTGTTGGCTTCTTCGTCGCCGTTGGCAAGCGCTTCCTCCTGCGCCTTAAAGCGCTCGCGCTGGTCGATGGGGTCGTTGAGCTCGGAGTAGGCGTTGCACATTTCCCAGCCGTTGATGAACATCTCGAAGCGCTCAACATAGTTGGGGTCTTCGGGCTTTTTCTTTGTCAGCGGAGAAATTTCAATCGGGTGATCCATCACAAAGGTGGGCTGAATCATGTGCTCCTCGGCAAATTCCTCGAAGAACAGGCTGAGAATGTCGCCCTTCTTGTGTCTGTCCTCAAATTCAACGTGGTGCTCCTTGGCAACCGCCTTGGCTTCCTCGTCGGTTTTGATTTCGGTGAAGTCAACGCCCGCGTACTTCTTGACCGCGTCGAGCATGGTGATACGCTCAAAGGGCTTGCCGAAGTCGATTTCAATGCCGTTGTAGACAATCTTGGTGGTGCCGAGCACCTCTTGGCAAACGTGGCGGTACATTTTTTCCGTCAAATCCATCATGCCGTTGTAGTCGGTGTATGCCTGATACAGCTCCATGAGGGTAAACTCGGGGTTGTGGCGGGTGTCAACGCCTTCGTTGCGGAACACTCTGCCGATTTCATAGACGCGCTCCAAACCGCCGACGATTAATCTTTTGAGGTAGAGCTCCAGCGAAATGCGCAGCTTCAAGTCCTCGTCAAGCGCGTTAAAATGCGTGGTAAAGGGTCGCGCCGCCGCGCCGCCGGCATTGGCGACGAGCATGGGCGTTTCCACCTCGATAAAGCCCTGTGCGTCGAGAAAACGGCGGATACTGCTGATAATCTGCGAACGCTTTACAAAGGTGTCCTTTACGTCGGGATTCATAATCAAATCGACATAGCGCTGACGGTAGCGCAGGTCGGTGTTGGTGAGTCCGTGGTACTTTTCGGGAAGGGGCTTTAAGGACTTGGAGAGCAGGCGCACTGCCTTGGCATGCACCGAAACCTCGCCCATCTGGGTCTTGAACACAAAGCCCTTGACCTCAACGATGTCGCCGATGTCCCACTTTTTGAGGAAGCCGTATTCCTCCTCGCCCAAATCGTCAAACTTGGCAAAAATCTGGATTTTGCCGGTTTTATCGTGCAAATCGAGGAACGAAACCTTGCCCTTGCCGCGCTTGGACATAATTCTGCCCGC
>CAMVLW010000112.1 GCA_947168445.1 uncultured Clostridia bacterium | reverse complement strand
ATCGGCGTGGCGAATCCTGTCTCCATCATGGTAGACGCCTTCGATACCTCTGTTTACACCAATGAGCAGCTTGCCGCAGCGGTGGAGAAGGTATTCGATTGCCGCCCCAATTCCATCATTACGCAGCTTGATTTGCAAAAGCCGCAGTATTATGAGCTGGCGGCATACGGTCACCTCGGCAGGGAGGAGCTCGGCGTAAAGTGGGAGCAGACGGACAAGACGGAGGAACTGAAAAAAGCACTTCAGGACGCCGATTCCGGAATCGGTAAATTTTTCAAGTCGCTATTGACAAACTAAAAATTCGGCATATAATAAAAGTGAAGGTTGTCTTCGGGGCGGAGCGAAATTCTCCACCGGTGGTTACAGTCCACGAACAGGCGCAATGCCTGCCGAGCCTGTGAAATTCAGGCACCGACGGTTACAGTCCGGATGAAAGAAGACGCGCTTTGGCTGGAAAACAGCTTGATTCGCGTGAACGCCCCGTTGCAGTTGCAGCGGGGCTTTTCTTCGATTCAGCCTTTTGAATACTATTTAAAGGAGTTGTTGTTATGACAGCAAAAGCCAACCAAAAAAATCTGACGACAAAGCTTGCCGTCACCGCCATGCTCACCGCAATCGCCGTGGTGCTGCAGTACATTGAGTTTTCAATTCCGATTGTGCCTTCGTTTTTGAAGCTTGATTTTTCCGATTTGCCGGAACTGATCGGCACCTTCGTGCTCGGCCCGTGGTGGGCGGTCATGATTTGCCTGCTCAAAAACCTGATTCACATTCCCTTCGGCACCTCCGGCGGGGTAGGGGAGCTTTCCAATTTCCTGCTCGGCGCGACCTTTGTGATCGTGGCAGGCTTGATTTATCAGCGCAAAAAGACGAAAAAATCCGCGCTTTTGGCGTGTCTGCTCGGCGCGCTGGCGATGGCGGTTGTCAGCTTTCCCACCAACTATTTCATTGTTTATCCCGCCTATGCCAACATGTGGTTCGGCGGCACGGTTGAGCCGATTGTCGGCATGTATAAAACGCTTTTGCCCGTGTCCGACACGCTGGAAAAGTCACTGCTGTTTTTCAATTTTCCCTTTACGCTGGCAAAGGGACTGATTGTGGCGGCAATCACCATGTTCATTTACAAGCCGCTCTCCAACCTGATTGCGCGCATGAACGAAGCGCTTTCGTCAAAAAAGGTTGACAAGAAATGACAATTTTGCTATAATACTTTTCGGTAAAAAGTTCACAGAGTAGGAACCGGCGCGTTTAAGTGTTTCACGGACGGGGAGTTGCCGTGGAAACGAAGGATGTTCCGCGATGCCGGTTTCGCATCCCGCTGTTTCTTTGAAGAATAAGTGCGTTTTAAGCGGGCAGTTTTGCCCGCTTTTTGTTTTCTTTCGGAACGGCGGGGCAGAAGGAGAGAGAAAAATGTCGCCATTAAAAGCTGTCAAAAATTCGTTTCTGGAATTAAAAAACCTGCGGTCGCTCGTGATTATCGCTATGTTGCTGGCGCTGTGCGTGGTGCTGGGCGCGTTTGCGAATATCACCATGTTCGGTAACGCGGTCAAGGTGAATTTCACCTGTTTGCCCATGGCGGTTGCGGGTGCGCTGTACGGTCCGGTTGCTTCACTTTTGGTGGGAGCGCTGGGCGATATTATCGCGATTACGCTGGTGCCGAACGGCACGATTTTTCCGGGAATCACGCTCTGTGCCGCGCTGACGGCAATGAGCTACGGCTTTTTCCTGTATAAAAACCAAATCACCCTGCCGCGTGTGATTACCGCATGGGCGGTCAAGGCATTGATTTCGGAAACCTTTTTGAAGGCATATTGGCTGTACGTGATGTACGGCGGCGATTACTTCGGCTATTGGCTGTTCTGGCGTCTGATTCAGCAGGCAATTTTGTGCGTGCCGGAGATTGTCGTTATCCTTTTCGCCGGAAAGCTGATTTGCAATGCAGCAAACAGGCTGGAAGCGCGGGCGAAGTGAGTGACTATTTGTCGCCCGAAAATAGAGGAAACCAATCTTTTTCTATCAAACATGAATGTAAAGATGAAATTTTGCCCCTATCCGCAATAAACGAAACCAAAACAAAAACATCACCCTTGTTAATCACAAAGGTGATGTTCATTTTTTTATTACCGAACGTTTGACAGGGAATAGGAAACCTTCCACAGATGAAACGTTACCAAAGGCGCGCTGCCCACCGCGGCAGCGGTCACGTTGCTTATTTGGCGAATTCGGCTGCGCGGCTTTCGCGGATGATGTTGACTTTAATCTGACCGGGATATTCGATTTCCTCTTCAATCTTCTTGCAGATTTCTCTTGCCAGCGGAATCATGCGCTCGTCCTTCACCATCTCGGGCTTCACCATTACGCGGATTTCGCGGCCTGCCTGAATAGCGTAGCAGTTGTCAACGCCCTTGAAGGAGGAGGCAACCTCTTCCAGCTTTTGCAGTCGCTTGATGTAGTTTTCAATATTCTCACGTCTTGCGCCGGGTCTTGCCGCAGACAGCGCGTCGGCAGCCTGAACCAGCACCGCAACGATTGTTTTTGCCTCAACATCGCCGTGGTGAGCGTGAATCGCGTGAATCACCGCGTCGCTCTCTTTATATTTTCTCGCGAGGTCTACGCCGATTTGAATGTGCGTGCCTTCAACCTCGTGGTCAATCGCCTTGCCGATGTCGTGCAGCAGTCCTGCACGCTTTGCAAGCGTCGGGTCAAGTCCCAGTTCACTTGCCATTGCGCCCGCGAGATAAGCAACCTCAACCGAGTGATTCAGCACATTCTGACCGTAGCTGGTGCGGTAACGCAAGCGTCCCAGCAGCTTGACAAGCTCGGGATG
>CAMVLW010000111.1 GCA_947168445.1 uncultured Clostridia bacterium | reverse complement strand
TGAATAATGAAGGGCGGGCGCTGCCCGCACCCGGTTTGTAATGCTGCGGGCGTGAGCGGAAAGTTTTTGTAAAAAAATAGTGAACAGTGAAAAGTGAATAATACAGAAACGCCCAAAAGGTATATTTCGTTTTAAACTATTCATTCTTCACTATTCACTATTCACTGAGCCTCACGACAGTGAGGCGTTTCTGGCCCGCCCGAAGGGACTTGAACCCCTGTTCTCCGGAATCGGAATCCGTTGCGTTATCCAGCTGCGCCACGGGCGGATGTGTGGGCGCGTTCACGCCCATTTACTATTATACTACACTTTTCGGAAAAAATCAATCCATAAGTTCTTCCCAAATCGCATATTGTTCTTCCTGTTCCTTTTGCAACGCTTCAAGCTGTGCGGTCAGCTCCATTAAGCGCTCGTAGTCGCTTGCGACCTCCTCGGTGCCGAGCAGCGCTTGGGTTTCTTCAATTGCCGCGTCCAGCCGCTCAATTTCCGCCTCGGCTTTTTTGAGCTTGGTCTGCCGCTTGCGTTCCTCGCTCGCCTGCTGCTTTTTCAGGAAATAATCGTTTTGCGGCTTTTCCTTTTTCTCAACGGTCTGCTTTTGCTCTGCGGCTTCATTTTTGGTGCGTTCAAGGTAATAGTCGTAGTTGCCCAAATATTCCTTTACGCCGTCCTGTGTGAGCACCAGCACGCGGTCGGCAAGCTTGTTGATAAAGTAGCGGTCATGGCTGATAATCAGCATGGTGCCGCTGTAGTCGAGCAGCGTGTTTTCGAGCTCCTCGCGGGAAGCCGCGTCAAGGTGGTTGGTCGGCTCGTCGAGAAGAAGCAGGTTGCTGCCCTTGAGCATTAATTTCAGGAGCGAAATCCGCGCGCGTTCGCCGCCGCTCATCTTTGCCAGCGGCTTGAACACCTCTTCGCCCTTGAACAAGAACGACGCCAGCGCCGAGCGCACCTCGGTCTGCGAGAGGTTGGGGAAGGAGTCCCACACCTCGTCAATCGCGGTTTTCTCCAAGTGAAGGTTCTGCTGCATCTGGTCAAAATAGCCCGGCATCACGTTCGCGCCGTACTCAAATTCGCCCCTGTCCTGCGGCAGCGCGGCGGTCAGAATTCGGAACAGCGTGGTTTTGCCGCAGCCGTTTTCACCGAGAATGAACACGCGCTCGCCCTTGCGGATATGTATGCTGACATTTTTGAATAAATGCTTGTCACCGAAGGATTTCGCAATGCCGCGGCACATCAGCACGTCGTTGCCGCTCTCGCATTTGGGCGTAAAGCGCATACGCATGGTTTCAAGTTCGCTTTCGGGCGCGACAAGCTGCGCCTTAATGCGGTCGGCTTCCTTTTGGCGGCTCGCGGCGGTGATGAAATTGCGCTCGCGTCCCCAGCGCTTTTGCTGCTCCACAATTCCCTCAATGCGGCGGATTTCCTTCATGTCGTTTTCATATTTATTTTTGAGCGATTCGTTATACGCCTGTTTTTTCTTGATGAATTCCGAGTAAGCGCCCTTGTAGCACATGGTTTTGCTGTGCTCCAGTTCCATCGTCTTATTCGTCACATTGTCAAGAAAATAGCGGTCGTGGCTGATGATAATCATCGCGCCCTTGAAATCGCGCAAAAAGTCCTCCAGCCAGTTGACGGATTTGATGTCAAGGTGGTTGGTCGGCTCGTCGAGTAATAATAAATTGCTGCGCGAGAGCAAAAGCTTGGCAAGACACAGCTTGCTGCGCTGACCGCCGCTAAGACTGCCCACCGGCAGCGCAAAGTCGTCCTCGGAAAAGCCCAAGCCCAGCAGCGCCGAGCGCGTGCGGCTTTTGTAGGTGAGTCCGCCCAGCCGCTCGTGCTCCTCAATCAGCCGCATTTGCCGCTCGATTAATTCGTTGATATTCTCCGGCTGACGCGCGATTTGGCGGTTCAGCACCGCAAGTTCGCTTTCCATCTGCGCCAGATAGTCAAACACGCTGAGCAGCTCGTGGTACACGTCAACCGAGGGATTGCTGCACGCGTGCTGCTCCATATAGCCCACGCGGGTGTTTTTTTCAAAGGCAACCGTGCCCTCAGAGGGAGAAAGCTCGCCGTTGAGCACGCGGAACAGCGTGGTTTTGCCGACGCCGTTCGCGCCGATAAAGCCCATTTTGTCGCGCGATTCCACATCAAACGAAACGCCGCTGAACAAAACGCGCTCCACAAACGTCACACCGAGATTTCTGACAGATAACGCGGGCATAGCCAAACTCCTTTTCTTAGAGTGGAGAGTTTAGCGTTGAGAGTGGAATGTTTGTTGAGCGCAAAGCACGATATTCAACTCTAAACGCTAAACTCTTAACTCTACTATTCTACTCTATTTTGCCGAAAATAGCAAGAGGAAATTCACGATATGCCAGAGGTTGACAAGACTGTAGGCGATAATGCCGATATTGAGCAGAACAGTGGCAAAGCGGCTCTCCTCAATCCGCGACAGACGGAACACCAGCGCACAGACCAGCACCAGCAAGAGCGGCAGCACGCCCTTGACAAGCAGCGTAGGAAAAAAGCTGCCCACCACGCCGCTCATCAGCGGATTTGCCTCAAAAAATCTGCCCGACGAAAGCAGCACCTCGGTGCACAGCCAGTCGATAAGGTTCAGCGCGTAAAGAAAGAACAGCCGCTGATAAAACGAAAAGCCGCTTTTTCGCACGGCGGCGTCATTTTGCATATTCATAACCGTTTCCTTTCCGGTGGATTTTGCCGTTAGTATGTGCGTTTTTCGAGAAAATATAAATTAAAGTTAAAAAAAGTGTTGACAAACCGGCTTCTTTGTGGTATATTAAATAGGCACTTGAAAAGCGGATACGCTGGTGTAGCTCAGTTGGTAGAGCAGCTGATTTGTAATCAGCAGGTCGGGGGTT
>CAMVLW010000110.1 GCA_947168445.1 uncultured Clostridia bacterium | reverse complement strand
ACTTTCAACCGCTTTTGTCTATTGTACTTTTCCACAAGATGTAGTATAATAGAAAAAATATAGACACAAAAAGGTGATGTTATGCTCAAAACACTGGCAGTACATATCAAGGGCTATGTCAAGGCGTCTGTCGCCACGCCCTTGTTTATGATACTGGAGGTCATTATGGAAATGCTCATTCCATTGTTAATCAGTTCCATGATTGACAACGGAATCAATCACACGGAAATCGTCAACGGGGCAGAGGTTGCCTCTCCCGACATGGGACATATCCTGCTCATGGGCGGCTTAATGCTGCTTTGCGCGCTGATGGCGCTGCTGGGCGGCGCGTTCGGCGGCGTTTACGGCGCAAAGGCGTCGGCGGGCTTTGCGCGCAATCTGCGCTCGGCAATGTTCCAAAATATCCAGACCTTCTCCTTTGCGAATATCGACCGCTTTTCCACCGCGGGACTTGTCACGCGCATGACAACCGACGTCACCAATGTGCAGAACGCCTATCAAATGATTCTGCGCATTTGCTTCCGCGCGCCCATCAGCCTGATTGTCGCCATGACGATCACGCTGGTGATTAACGCCAAGCTCGCGAGCATTTATCTGATTGCCGTCGCGTTTTTGGGCGTGGTGCTGTTCTTTTTGGTGCGCAAAACCCACAAGTATTTTACGCAGGTTTTTGAAAAATACGACGAGCTCAACGCCAGCGTGCAGGAGAATGTTTCCTCTATCCGCGTGGTAAAGGCGTTTGTCCGCGAGCACCACGAAATCTCAAAATTCGAGCGCGCCACCCTCAATCTTTACACGCTCTTTGTCAAGGCGGAGAAGATGATGGTCTCCGTGTCGCCCTTGATGATGTTAACGATTTACGCCTCGATCATCGCCATTTGCTGGTTCGGCGCGAATATGATTGTCGGCGGTGAACTGACGACCGGCGAATTGACGAGCATGCTTGCCTACTGCATGAACATTCTGATGAATCTGATGATGATTGCCTTTATCTTCATCATGCTCACCATGAGCCTTGCCAGCGGCAGGCGTATCGCGCAGGTGCTCAACGAAAAGGCGACGATTGCCAATCCCGAAAATCCCGATTTTGACGTGCCCGACGGCAGCATTGACTTTGACGACGTTGTGTTCAGCTACAGCGAAACCAGCGAAAAGCCCGTGCTCAACCACATCAACCTGCACATCAAATCCGGCGAGACCATCGGCGTGCTCGGCGGCACCGGCAGCTCCAAAACCAGCCTTGTCAACCTGATTGGCAGACTCTACGACGTCAACGAAGGCAGCGTCAAGGTCGGCGGCAAGGACGTCCGCAGCTATGACCTCGAAACCCTGCGCGACAAGGTGAGCGTGGTGCTGCAAAAGAACGTGCTGTTTTCGGGCACGATTCTCGACAACCTGCGCTGGGGCAACGAAAACGCAAGCGAGGAAGAATGTATCCGCGCCTGCAAGCTCGCCTGTGCCGACGATTTTGTGCAAAGCTTTCCCGAAGGCTATCACACCCGCATTGAACAGGGCGGCACCAATGTTTCGGGCGGACAAAAGCAGCGTCTTTGCATAGCCCGCGCATTGCTGAAAAAGCCGCTGATTCTGATTCTCGACGATTCCACCAGTGCGGTTGACACCGCCACCGACGCCAAAATCCGCCGGGCGTTTGCCGAGGAAATTCCCGATACCACCAAGATTATCATTTCACAGCGCGTGTCAAGCGTTGAAAACGCCGACCGCATTGTCGTGATGGACAACGGCGAAATCAACGCCGTCGGAACCCACGACGAGCTGATGCAAAGCTGTGCCATCTACAGCGAAACCTACATTGCCCAGACCGTGGGCAACGGCGACTTTGACAAGAAAGGAGAGATGTAACATGGCAGGACCGCAGCCCGGCAGACGCAGAGTCGGTCAGCCCCGCGCCAAGATTGACGACCCGAAAAAGAGTCTGAAAACCTTCAGGCGCCTGCTCTCTCTTGTGTTCAGGCACTACAAGGTGCACATGGTTTTTGTTTTTCTCTGCATTATCGCCAGCGTGCTCGCCAGCGTGCAGGGAACCCTGTTTATCCAATCGCTGATTGACGATTACATCACCCCGATGGTGCAGCAGGTCGCGGCGGGGCAAAAGGCGGACTTTGCGCCGCTGATTTACGCCATCGCGCGTGTGGCAATTTTCTACCTTCTCGGAGCGGCAGCCACCTACACCCAGTCGCGCATTATGATTTTTGTCACCCAAGGCACCATGCGCGATTTGCGAAACGACATTTTCCGCCACATGGAAAGCCTTCCAATCAAATACTTTGACACCCACGCCCACGGCGACATCATGAGCGTCTACACCAACGACGTTGACACCATGCGCCAGATGATCAGTCAGAGCATGACGCAGGTGTTCACCAGCGCGATCACGATTGTCGCAAGCCTTGTCAGCATGTTCGCCCTCAGCGTGCCGCTGACCCTGCTCACGCTCGCGATGGTTGCGCTGATGATGTTTGTTTCCAAAACGCTCGCCGGAAAGAGCGGCAAGTTCTTTATCGCCCAGCAAAAGGATTTGGGCGCGGAGAACGGCTACATTGAGGAAATGATGAACGGTCAAAAGGTCGTCAAGGTCTTTAACCATGAGAAAAAAAGCGTTGAGGAATTCAACAAGCTCAACGACCAACTCTATGACAGCTCCTACAACGCGAACATGTTCGCCAATATCATCATGCCCGTCAACGGTCAGCTCGGCAACGTCAGCTATGTGCTCTGCGCGATTGCCGGCAGTATTCTCGCCGTCACCTGCGGCGAAATCCCGGTGCTCGCCATTTCGCTCGGCTCGCTCGTCAGCTTCCTGACCTTCAATAAGAACTTTACCCAGCCGATTAACCAGGTCAGCCAGCAGTTCAACAGCATTGTCATGGCGCTTGCC
>CAMVLW010000109.1 GCA_947168445.1 uncultured Clostridia bacterium | reverse complement strand
ATGTCGGTGTCGGTGGCGAAGGTGTCCATGCCGTAGAGGACGAGCACCTGTTCGGGCTTTTCGTACTTGACGATTTGGGAAACCTCTTGGTTGTAATAGCGCATATCCACCAGCACCACCTTGCTGTAATGCTCGGCGAGGAAGGGCGCAAAGCAGTGGCTGAAGCTGTCCTTAATCACAACAATCGTGCCGCCCTCGGCGTTTTCGTTCGTGATTTCCGTCAGCGGGTGATTGCCGTCGATGAAAATCGGATACTTGTCGTCGTCCTTTTCGTGCTCGCGGAAGAACATGGAATCGCTGCGAATGGTGCGGTTGCTCTCCATAATCGTCACGTCAATTGCGTCCTCTGTGTTGGCGGGATTGTTCCAGACCTCCAGTGTTTCGGACGGCGTGAGCCAAAAGCCGCTCGTGGAATAGGTAGTGCCGTAGAAATCCTTGTACTGCTCAATCGTGAAGGTGCTCTTAGGCACGGCGGTCAAGCCCATTTTCTCACAGAAGGCGAGATAAGCGGTATAGGCGCCCTCGGTCGTCCAGTGGTGGTCGGTGCGGTAGTAAAGCTTCGCGCCGTTTTGGTAGGCAGCCTTAAAGTTGGCGCGCAAATCAATAAAGCCGATATTGCCCGCCTCCAGCGCCTTTGCCGTGCGGTTGAAGGTCTCGTCGTCATGGTATTCGTCGTGAATGAGCGGCAGCTTGTCGCCGCAAATGTAGCCTGTTGAGGGAACAAACATCGCGGTCATGGGCACATCACCGATGGTTTCCTTGAATTCCGCGAGAATACCGAGGTTCTTGTTAAGCTGGTTGTTCTTGGGAATCGGCTTGTTAATCAGATAGCCGTCCTTGCCGTTGTAAACGCCGCTTGCGCCGTTGTTCCCCTCATAAAGCGAGGTGTAGGCGTTCACGCCGACCCACAGGTTTCGCGCCGGAAAGTGGTCGGCAAAGTAGGTCTCAAAGTCCTTGCCGAACTGTCCGCTGAAAATGGTCTCGGCATTGGTTTTCGGGAACTCGGAGAGCACGCGCTTTTCGGACGCGCTGTAGCTTTGCTTGGGGCTGACGATAAACCAAATCGCCATCGCGATAATGAACCCTGCAAAGAGAATCGCGGGCGCATAGCCAAGCTTTGTCGGCGGCACCGGCGCAACCGGCGTTGCGGGACAATCGGTATTGGCGCGCTTTGCCTGCTGTTCCAGCTTGGGAATATCCGCTTTCTTTACGGGATAAACCTTGGTTTTGCCGTCGTCCGGCTGTGCCGGCTGCTGCTTTACACGGGCAGGAGCGGGATTCTTTTCAACTTTATCTGACTTTGCGTACCGCGGCGGATTGTCGGGGCTGGCATAACGCCTGCCCTTGGCGCTGTGCCGCGGCTCGCTGTTTTTGTTGTTGTCAGCGTAGTGTTTCATAGTATCACCTGTTATTTTGAAAGGAACGTGAGATTAGAAGATTGTCAAGAGTTAAACGATACCTGTTACAAGATGATTCGGATGGATTCAAAAGCTTTGCTTAAAACCGAAAGTACAGGAACGGATTGTAACTCTGATTCACAAGGCTTGCGGTGCTCAGGAAGAGCACGCCCGCGCAGAACAGGGTTTCAAGCACCCAAGTATAGCGCTTGTTCGCGATTTTGCCGTAAAGATGCGCGCCGAGCGGTGTGCTGGCGATTCCCGCGACAATCATCATGGGCAGATAGCTGATGATGGTGTTAATCGTTTCCTGCGAACCGATTCCGCGGCTGAAATTAAAGAGGTTGCCGAGGAAGGTAAAGAGTTGGGCGGTGTCGGTAAAGTAGAACAGACCCCAGCCAATCAGCACGATAAGCAGTGTATAGATGTGCTGTACGGGCGCAGGCAGCTTGTCGAGAAAGCGCTTGAGCACAAACTTTTCGAGAATCAGCAAAATGCCGTAGTACAAGCCCCAGAAAATGAAGTTGTACGCCGCGCCGTGCCACAGACCTGTCAGACCCCAGACAATCAGAAGGTTGAGAATCTGACGCGGCACGCCCTTACGGTTGCCGCCGAGCGGAATGTAAACGTATTCCTTGAACCAGCTTGACAGTGAAATGTGCCAGCGGCGCCAGAAGTCGGTGATGGAGCGGGAGATGTAGGGATAATTGAAGTTTTTGAGGAACTCAAAGCCCAGCATGTTGCCTAAGCCGCACGCCATGTCGGAATATCCCGAAAAGTCAAAATAAATCTGAAAGGTGTAGCCGATAATGCCGACCCATGTGCCGAGCACGCCGTTGTCCTGTGTGGCGATAACCGCCGAGGTCAGGGCGCCCATTTGGTTGGCTATCAGCACCTTTTTTGCCAAGCCTACGCAGAAAAGCTTTGCGCCCTTACTGAACATGGCGAGGGTTTCGCGGCGGTGAATCATCTGCTCCGCCACGTCGCGGTAACGGACAATCGGGCCCGCAATCAGCTGCGGGAACAGCGCGAGATAGGTTCCGAAATTGATGAAACTCTTCGACACAGGCGCGTCGTCGCGGTAAACGTCAATGACGTAACTCATGGTCTGGAAGGTGTAGAAGCTGATGCCAATCGGCAGGCTGATGTGCGCGTCGGGAATGTTCACGAACGGCAGATGGTTGAGTGTTTCGGTCAGCATACCGGTGTACTTGAACACGGCGAGAATACCGATGTCCAGAATAATTGTCAGAATTAAAAACAGCTTTTTCTTCTTCGGGTCGTCTCGGTACTTGTCCACCAGCCAGCCGCCCGCGTAGTTAAACGCGACGTTAAAGACCATCAGCAGAACCAGCAGCGGCTCGCCCCAGCCATAGAACAGCAGGTTGATGAAAAAGAGAAACAGGTTGCGCCACTTGCGCGGGGTGATGTAATAAATCACCAGCGTCAGCGGCAGGTAAGCAAAGAGAAAAACCAAGCTTGAAAATACCACTCTCTCAACTCCTTGTTGATTTCACATACAT
>CAMVLW010000108.1 GCA_947168445.1 uncultured Clostridia bacterium | reverse complement strand
AGCAGCCCGCCTCGGGAACCACGCGCTGTGCGGCGGCTTGGGCACGGACAGGCGTATAGGCGGGATTTTCACGGAACTGCGCGAGATTCTTTTCATAAAGCGCCTGCTGGTCGGCAAAGGAAACATAGCCTGCGGTGAGGTGCAGGTCGATTCCCTGCTCCGCGGCGGCTTTTTGCATTTTCTCCAATTCATCAACAATCGCCGTGTGCACCTGCACGCCGTCAAATTCCGAAAGCGGCGGCACGTCCTCTGCCGTGAGCGGGTGCAGGCGGTTGACCACCTGCAGCTTTTGCTGCTCGGTGAGGGTCACGGCGGCGGTTTCATCCGCCTTTGCCGCGGAAAAGAACCTGTAGGCGGCAAACCCGCCCGCCGCAAGCAATGCCACTGCCGCGATGACGCAGAGCGCGATAATCAGCGGCTTTTTGGAGCGGCGGTAAGGCATAATATAACCGGTTTCGCTCTGGAGCAGCGCCTGCCTTCTGCGGCGCTTGGATTCCTTGTAGCGTTGTTTATCTGAGGGGGAAAGTCCCATTATTTAATCGCCTTTGTGTCAATTTCCTCCTGCGCAAGCTTGAGGAAATCCTCAACCTGCATGGCGCCGAGGTCGCCTTCCTTTCTGTGGCGGACGGAGATGGTGCCGGCTTCGATGTCCTTGTCGCCGACAATAATCATATAGGGCACCTTTTCCATCTGTGCCTGGCGGATTTTGTAGCCGATTTTTTCACTTCTGTCGTCCACCTCGGTGCGCAGACCCGCCGCGTCAAGCTGCTTTTTGATTTCGTAAGCATAGTCGAGGTGTCTGTCGGCAACGGCGAGCAGCTTTACCTGTGTGGGAGCGAGCCACAGCGGGAACGCGCCGGCGTACTTTTCAATCAGCAGCGCGAGCGTCCTCTCGTAGCAGCCGATTGAGGTGCGGTGAATGATGAAGGGATTCTTCTTCACACCGTCGCGGTCAACATATTCCATGCCGAACTTTTCGGCAATCATCGGGTCAATCTGAATGGTGATGAGGGTGTCCTCTTTGCCGTAGACGTTCTTAATCTGAATGTCAAGCTTGGGACCGTAGAACGCAGCCTCACCGATTCCGATAGAATAGGGAATTTCAAGGTGGTCAAGGATTCTGCCCATCATGTCCTGTACTTTGTCCCATTCTTCCTCGGTGCCGATATACTTTTCGCGGTCGTTGGGATCCCACTGCGAGAAGCGGTAGGAAACGTCCTCATACAAACCGACGGTTTTGAGCATGAAGGTGGCAAGCTCAACGCACTTTTTGAACTCGTCCTCAAGCTGTTCGGGGGTGCACATGAGGTGACCCTCGGAAATGGTGAACTGGCGCACGCGGATCAAGCCGTGCATTTCGCCGGAAGCCTCGTTGCGGAACAGCGTGGAGGTTTCGTTATAGCGAAGCGGCAGGTCGCGGTAGGAGCGCTGCTTGTTGAGATATGCCTGATACTGGAAGGGACAGGTCATGGGACGCAGGGCGTAGACCTCGTCGTCGTTGTCGGGGTCGCCGAGAATAAACATGCCGTCCTGATAGTGATCCCAGTGACCGCTGATTTTATAGAGGTCGCTTTTTGCCATAAAGGGTGTTTTGGTGAGCAGCCAGCCGCGGCGCTGTTCCTCGTCCTCGACAAAACGCTGCAAAAGCTGAATGACACGCGCGCCCTTGGGCAGCAGAATGGGAAGTCCCTGACCGATATAGTCAACAGTGGTGAAAAAGCCGAGCTCTCTGCCGATTTTGTTATGGTCGCGCTTTCTGGCTTCTTCGAGCATGGCAAGGTGCTCCTCCAGCATGGAAGCCTTGGAGAAGGCAATGCCGTAAACGCGGCAAAGCTGGGCTTTTGTTGCGTCGCCGCGCCAGTACGCGCCGGTGCAGTTGGTCAACTCAATTGCCTTGACCGCCGCAACGCTCATGAGATGCGGACCCGCGCAGAGGTCGGTAAACTCGCCCTGCTTGTAAAAGCTGATGTTTTCGCCCTTGTCGGTGTGCTCCTTGGCAAGCTCGACCTTGTAGGGCTCGTTCATTTCTTCAAGCAGCGCGACCGCCTTTTCGGGCTCCAGTTCAAAGCGGGAAATTTCAAGACCGGACTTGACAATCTTCTTCATTTCCGCCTTAATCTTCTGCAAATCCTCCTGAGAGAAGGGCTTTTCCACATCAAAATCATAGTAAAAGCCGGAGTCAATGGCGGGACCGATAGCGCATTTTGCGTTGGGATACAATCTCTTGACCGCCTGTGCCAGAATGTGGGAAGCGGTGTGCCAGAAGGCGTGCTTGCCCTCGGGGTCGTCAAAGGTGAGCAGTTCAACCTTGCAGTCCTCTGTCAGCGGCGTGCGCAAATCGGCAGCCACGTTGTTAATCTTTGCGCAGCAAACCGCCTTGTAAAGACCTGCGCCGATGGACTTTGCGATGTCGGCGGGTGTTGTGCCTGCTTCATACTGATTGACAACGCCGCCTTTTAATTCTACATTAATCATAAAACCTCTCCTTTGCATAAAGAAAGTCCCAATACCCCGAAGGATATTGGGACGAATTGACTCGTGGTTCCACCCAATTTCGGCATTGCGGCTTTGCAACGCCCTCTTGGAATCCTTAACGCGGACAACGCCGTGCCATTTCCTGCACGGAACTCAGGGGCGGTAACATCCGGCTGCACATACGGCGCTCACAGCATTTGCGCCGCTCTCTGAATGTGCGGGACTGAACATCATATCCCCGTCATCGCTTTTTGTTTTTATTTTTATTATGATAACACCCGATTTGAAATCTGTCAATAGTTTTTTGACATTGCCGGAAACTTCTCCGTTATTTCTTTCCAAGCTTTTTGAGCATGGCGTCAACGGCATTTTTACGTTCACGATAGAGCTCGTTGCCCTCGTTAATCGTTTCCTGCACGTTCTTGGGCGCTTTCTTTTTTGCTTCTTCCTC
>CAMVLW010000107.1 GCA_947168445.1 uncultured Clostridia bacterium | reverse complement strand
AATGATGAACATTTTCAATCCCTACGGCATTGCTATTGCGCTGCTGCTTTTGCTGCCGCATATTATCTACCGCCGGACGCATAAAATTGACAGGAGCCTTTATGACAACAAGGCAATGTATTACCTTGACCGCATGGCGCGGTTTGGGTGTCTTGTGCTGCTCTCGTTTCACACGGGCATATTGGAACGCGGCTTTACCGAGCCAAAGGATCTGATGAAACGCTTTTGGCTGATCAGCGCCGCCGTTATGCTGCTGATTTACCTTGTGCTCTGGTTCTTCTATTTCAGGCAGCCGCAAAAATGGCTTGCACGGCTGATTGCGGGCGTGAGCGCCTTTTTGATTGTATTCAGCGGCATTTTGCAGGTCAACACGCTGCTGTTCACCTTCGGCATTGTCTATTTTATCGGGGAATGGTACATTATTTCCAAGCAAAAATACTAAGGGCAACACCGCCCAAGGAGAAATTATGAATGTTTTAATGCTGCTCAAACCGAAAGAAACGGTTAAATACATCTACGACACCAACACCCTGCGCCAGGGGCTTGAAAAAATGCGGGCGCACAGCTACACGGCGATTCCTGTGATTTCGGAGGACGGAAAGTACGTCGGCACTGTCAGCGAGGGCGATTTTCTTTACTATATCGTCGATTTACGCAACAGCGCGATTACCGAAAAAGAAAAACACCGCGTCAGCGACATTATCCGCAGGGAATTTAACCCGGCGGTAAAAATCGACGTGACGATGGAGGAGCTGCTCAACCGCGCCGTCAGCCAAAACTTTGTGCCTGTCACCGACGACCTCGGCACCTTTATCGGCATTGTCACCCGGCAAGATATTATTAAGTATTTTATTAACAACAAATAGCCAAACGCCCGCACAAAATCAGTGCGGGCGTTAATAATAATTCCGAATTCCGAATTCCGAATTCCGAATTAATCTAAAGGTTGCTGCTGGTTTCAAAGCGCTTTCGAAGCTGTTTGAGCGCCTTGGTTTCAATGCGGCTGACATAGGAGCGGCTGATACCGAGCAGCCTTGCGACGTTCTTTTGCGTGACAGGCTCGCGCCCGTTGAGTCCGTACCGCAGGACAATCACGGTTTTCTCGCGTTCGGAAAGTTCCTCCTCGATAAATTTGCCGAGCTTTTGCGTGTTGAGTTTGCGGTCAAGGTTGTCGAGAATATTGTCGTCCACTGCCATAATATCGAGCAGGGTCAGCGGGTTGCCGTCCTTGTCGGTGTCGATTGTTTCGCTCAGCGACACATCCTGCGCGCTCTTTTTGGCGCTGCGGAAGTGCATTAAAATTTCATTCTCAATGCAGCGGCTGGCGTAGGAGCTCAGCCGGATTTTTTTGTCGGGATTAAAGGTGTCGATCGCCTTAATCAGTCCGATAGTGCCAATCGACACCAAATCGTCCTGCTCGCCCTGCTTGCCGTAATATTTTTTAACAATATGCGCCACAAGCCGCAGGTTATGCTCCACCAGTAAATTGCGCGCCTGCCTGTCGCCCGCACGGCATTTTTCCAGATATTCCCTCTCCTTCTTCTCGGAAAGCGGCTTCGGAAAGCTTCCGCCGCCGCAGACATGCAGAATAAAAAAGCAAACATACTGCCCCAGCAAACCGATTATATCAAACATAACATCACCGTAATAATCTTATTCAAACCCCTTGCGAAAAATGCGGATTTCAATTATACTTAGGATAGCATAAAATGAAGGAGGATTTGATGAAAAAGCTGATTTCTTGGAATGTCAACGGGCTGCGCGCCTGCATGACAAAGGGCTTTATGGATTTTTTCACCGCGAGTGACGCGGATATTTTCTGCCTGCAGGAGACAAAATTACAAGAGGGGCAGATTGAAATGCCGCTTGACGGCTATCATCAGTACTGGAACTATGCCGAGAAAAAGGGCTATTCCGGCACCGCGATGTTTTGCAGGGAGGAGCCGCTGAGCGTGCGTTACGGTATCGGCATTGAGGAGCACGACCATGAGGGCAGGGTGATTACCGCTGAGTTTCCCGAATTTTTCGCCGTGACCTGCTACACGCCGAATTCGCAGAACGAGCTGCGCAGGCTCGACTACCGCATGACGTGGGAGGACGCGTTTCTTGCCTATCTGAAAAAGCTGGATGAAACAAAGCCGGTGATTCTCTGCGGCGATTTGAACGTGGCGCACAGGGAAATTGATTTGAAAAATCCGAAAACCAACCGCAAAAACGCGGGCTTCACCGACGAGGAACGCGGCAAAATGACCGCTCTGCTCGAAAGCGGCTTCACCGACACCTACCGCTATTTTTACCCTGATACAGAGGGCGTGTATTCGTGGTGGTCGTACCGCTTTAAGGCGCGCGAGAAGAACGCGGGCTGGCGCATTGACTATTTCATCACCTCAAAGGCGCTCGACGAAAAGCTGGCAGGCGCGAAGATTCACACCGAGGTGTTCGGCTCCGACCACTGCCCGGTGGAGCTGCAAATCAATTTGTAAAGGGAGATTGAAGATGATTGAAAAAATTTATCAGGAAGAATTTACCGACCGCGTGCTGAAAGCGGACAACCCTGTTCTGGTGGATTTCTACGCCGACTGGTGCGGTCCGTGCAAAATGCTCTCCCCCATTTTGGAGGAGCTGGAGCGCGAAAACGACGACGTGACTTTTTTCAAAATCAACATTGACGAAAATGAGGACATTGCGGAAAAGTATCAGGTGTTCTCGATTCCGAACGTCGTGCTTTTCAAAAACGGCAAGCCCGCCGCCCGCTCTGTCGGTTTTAAGCCCGCCGAGGAAATGCAGGCGTTTATTGACAACGCCATGTGACAAGCAAACGATAATCAAAAACAGCAGTAAAGGAAGTTCCGTTACTGCTGCTTTTTTTACTCATTATTCAACTTTCCCACATAAGTAAAACATTTGAATTAGCACCAAAAAGCCTTCCCCC
>CAMVLW010000106.1 GCA_947168445.1 uncultured Clostridia bacterium | reverse complement strand
TTACTCTTTATCCCGATTTTTACCGCACTATGGATTTTGAAAACGATAGGGAAGTGAAGCATTTCCTTTCGAGGGAGTAAGTGTAATTAAACCGGCAAAACAGTTGTTATTTTTGTTTTGATATGTTATACTGAAATTGAAAAGCAAGACAAAGCAGGACTCGGTCAGCTATATGTCGCCGACGAACGTTTCCGGAAAAACATCGACAAGCACGGCGAGGGCACAGCGGCGTATGCTTCGGCGTGTATTCAGCAGAATTTTCAATAACATTTCAGGACGTGTGAGCAAATATGCTTGCACGTTCTTGTTTTATATTGCTAACTAATAAAATTGCATTCAGTATTGATTACCCCACTCACCTTTTTCTTTTGGTACGACTGATTCATCTTGACGGAATTGCCGGAATAATGATACAATAAACCATAAGGAAGAATAAAGGAGCCACTATGTACGATTTTACAACCATCATGAACCGCAGCGGCAAAGACGCGCTGGCGGTGGATTGTATCGGCGCCGATGTAAGCTGGGCGCAGGCGCCTACCGCGCCGAAAAACGGCTTTTCCGCGATTCCGATGTGGGTGGCGGATATGAATTTTGCGACTGTGCCGACGATTGTGCAGGCGATGACGGAGCGCGTGCAGCACCCTGCCTACGGCTACTATATCCCGACAGCGGCATATTACAACGCCATTATCCGCTGGCACGAACAGCGTAACGGCGTTTCCGGCATGACGGCAAAGCATATCGGCTATGAAAACGGCGTGCTCGGCTGCGTCAGCACGGCGATTCAGGCGTTGACAACACCGGGCGATAAAGTCCTCCTGCACAGCCCGACCTATATTGGCTTCACGCACGTTTTGGAGGACACCGGGCGCGTTGCCGAGCTGAGTCCGCTGAAAAAGGACGAAAACGGCGTGTGGCGCATGGACTACGCCGATATGGACGCGCGTTTGAAGCAAAACCACATTCATCTCGCCGTCTTTTGCAGTCCGCACAATCCCTGCGGCAGAGTGTGGGAGCGTGAGGAAATCGCGCAGGCGATGGAGGTATTCCGCAAAAACGACTGCGTGGTGATTTCGGACGAAATCTGGTCGGATATTCTGCTCAATAACGCAAAGCACACGCCCACGCAAAGCGTCAGCGAGGACGCGAAAAACCGCACCATTGCCGTTTATGCGCCGAGCAAAACCTTCAATCTCGCCGGCTTAATCGGCAGCTATCATGTGATTTATAACCCCTATCTCCGCGACAGAATCCGCCGTCAGTCCGCGATGACGCATTACAACAGCATGAACGTCCTGTCCATGCACGCACTGATTGGCGCGTATCAGCCCGAAGGTCATCAGTGGGTGGACGAGCTGTGCGCGGTGCTGTCCGAGAACGTCAACTATGCTGTTGATTTTATCCGCACGCATTTCAAGGGTGTAGTACTCTCCAAGCCCGAAGGTACCTACATGCTGTTCCTGCATTGCGCGGACTACTGCAAGGCGCACAACCTCACCATCGACGACCTGATTCAAAAAGGCTGGGATGTCGGCGTTGCATGGCAGCAGGGAGCACCCTTCCACGACGAATGGGGAATCCGCATGAATCTCGCCGTACCGCATTCGCTGGTGGTGGAAGCGATGGAGCGCCTGAAAGAGTATGTGTTTGAGTAGAAATAAGCTGTCGGACGTGCGCGGCGAGCTGTTTGGCTTTTCCATCATCACCATTATCCTCTTTCACTTCTGCGAGGATGTGGAAAAAGCAGGCTTCGGCGGCGCTGTGACAGCAATGACAAAAATAGGTAACCTCGCGCTGGGCAGCAGCGGCGTGGAAATCTTTCTCTTCCTTTCGGGAATGGGACTGTTCCGCTCGCTGTCGGGCAATCCGCGCCTGAGCGATTTTTACCGTAAGCGCCTGAGGCGCGTTTTGCCGGCATATCTGGTGTTTGGCGGCGCAGGCTGGCTGATTCTTGATATCCTGCTGCGAAAAGCAGGCTGGCTGACTTTTTTGCTTGATTTCACCACTGTTTCCTTCTGGACGGAGGGCAGGCGGCTGGTATGGTATATCTCGCTGATTCTCATTCTTTACCTGCTCTTTCCGCTGCTTTACCGCATGGTTGCCATACCCGACGGGCGGCTTGCCGGTACGCTGACGGCAGTTCTGACGGCGGCGGTGATGGCAGGCTGTCTGGCGCTGCATTTCCTCGCCCAACCCGTGTATGACCATATCGAAATCGCGCTCTGGCGCGTGGTGCCGTTCATTCTCGGCGCTTGGTACGGCAGAAAAATGCGGTGTGGTCAGGGCTTCACCGCGGAAGCCGTTATCCTTTGCGCCATGGGCGTTATCGGAATGGCGCTGGCGGCGGTGACAAAATGGCGTCCGGATTTTTTGTGGGGTGTATTTTCCCTGAGACTCAGCACGCTGTTTTATCCCTTTGTCGTGATGTTCACCGCAGCCGCTGTGCTGTCAAAATGCGGCGGCAGCCGTTTTCTGCGCTTTGTCGGCTCGATTTCGCTGGAGCTTTACCTCAGTCACGTCATTATCCGCGCTATCTTTAATGAAGCCGGGCTGAAAACCTGCTATCCGCAGTATTACCTGCTGTGCATCGCCTTGTCTGCCGCGCTGTCCGTCGCAGTAAACAGGCTGTTTATGAGAAGAAAAGGCGCGTGAGTGTTTGCTCACACGCCTCTTTTTTGGGATAATCGTTGCTGCCGCGCAGCTGGCATTATCGTTAAATACCCTCTAATCCGACAAATTTCGAAAACAGGAATTGATTTTTGCGGTTGAGCGTGTTATTATTAATTTGTATGATAAATTTGCTGAGCGTACAGGCGCTTTTGTGCGATAGCTATAAAACGCCTTTGCACAACCGCAAAAACATCAAGTAAATCCGAGGAGGAAAAGCAAATGACAACAAAAGTAAAAAAAAGGCGGCCGTTTGTTACGCTG
>CAMVLW010000105.1 GCA_947168445.1 uncultured Clostridia bacterium | reverse complement strand
TCGCAGTGGCGGTTCATTCTGACGTGCAGGCTTTCCAAGCCGTTGTTCAGATAGAACGCGTGCTGCGGCGACTGAATGGAGCCGAGGTCGCGCATAAGCTGCGAGGTCGCCTTGGTGATGTAGCCGAGCTTGCCGAATTTTTCCGCGTACACAATGCCGTGATAGCTTTCGTCGGGCGTGGTCATGCCGGGGTACTTGTCCGCGTGTGCCATCCAGTCAAAATTTCCGCTGTCCACAATCGCGCCGCCGACGTGAATCGCGTGACCGTCCATATATTTTGTGGTGGAATGGGTCACAATGTCCGCGCCGAATTCAATCGGACGGCAGTTTACGGGCGTTGCAAAGGTGTTGTCCACAATCAGCGGCACACCGTTTTTATGCGCCAAGCGCGCGAATTTTTCAATATCCAAAACAGAAACCGTCGGGTTGGTGATGGTCTCGCCGAACACCGCTCTGGTGTTGGGACGGAACGCCTTTTGCAGTTCCTCCTCGGAAAGGGTCTGGTCAACAAAGGTGACGTCGATTCCCATTTTCTTCATGGTGACGCCGAGCAGGTTGTAGGTGCCGCCGTAAATCGCGGAGGACGCGACAATGTGGCTGCCTGTCTCGCAGATATTGAACAGCGCGAAGAAGTTCGCCGCCTGACCGCTGGAGGTCAGCATACCCGCAACACCGCCTTCCAATGCCGCGATTTTTGCCGCAACAGCGTCGTTGGTGGGATTCTGCAAACGGGTGTAGAAATAGCCCGCCGCTTCCAAGTCAAAGAGCTTGCCCATGTCGTCCGAGGACGCATATTTCCAAGTGGTGCTCTGATAAATCGGGAGCTGTCTGGGCTCACCGTTTCCGGGTTCGTAGCCTGCGTGCAGGCATTTGGTTTCAATGTTCATTTTATATTACTCCTTGTCGAAAAAATTACATAAACAAACTTTTAATCCAGCCGTTGCCACGGCGGGCATTTCGCGCTCCGAAATTCATTTTTCGCAACGTCCGTTCACGCGCCATGCGTTACATAAACAGACTCTTAATCCAGCCGGTGACAAAATCCGTGAAGAAAATCACCGAGGCAAACACCAGAATCAGCAGGATTGCCGAGATGATACGCACCGCGGTGCGCTTGCCCTGGGGCATGTCCTCAAATTCCTCTTTGGGCTCGGCGGGCTGTTCCTCTGTGCTGTCCTCCAGGATTTCAACCGCTTCGCCGGTTTTAATCGCGCCGATGCCGACGCACAGGTCATATGCCTTTTCATAGTCCTTTTCCGCTACAAAAATATCCTGCTCCGACATATCCACGCCTGTAACCGCCTTTGCGGAATAGTTGCGCTTTTGCGGCTTGCTGTCGTTGGGAATACCGTTGTCGGAGAGGGCGGTTTTCACGCGCTCCAGCTCAAAGCCCGAGGCGGAAAGCAAAAATTTTAAATTCTCTTCCATAATGAACTCCTGTTTTTATGATTAGACATATTTTAGCACAAATCAGCGCAATGAGCAATAGGATTTTCAAATAAAAGCAAAAACCGTGCAGAAAAGTACAAGCTTTCCTGCACGGATAATTCCGAATTCCGCATTCCGAATTCCGAATCAGAAAAAGACCGGCTGCACCTGCTTGCCGCCGAGCGCGGCGGCGGCACATTCGGGAATTCTTGAAAAATCCGCCACAAGCGAGTTCGGCTTTTTGACCGGGTCATCCTGCGCGAGCGGAACAAAATAGATATTTTTGGTGTTGAGCAATCTGCCGATGTTCTGCGCGGAAGCGCCGAGCGCGTCGTTGGTGGCGGCGCAGAGCAGCACAGGCTTGAGCACGCGCAAATGCGACTTTGCCGCCATGGTGACGGAGGTGTCCGTCACGCCGAGCGAAAGCTTTGCGAGCGTGTTGCCCGTGCAGGGAGCGATAATCAGCAAATCACACATGTTTTTCGGGCCGATTGGCTCGGTTTCCACAGCGGTGCGCAGCACGCGCCTGCCTGTGACGTCCTCTGCCCGCTTAACCATTTCGGCGGCTGTGCCGAAGCGGGTGTCCGTGGTGCAGGCGTTTTGGGACATGATTGGAATGACCTCAAACCCCTGCTTTACCAGCTCCTCCATCTGTTCAAATGCCTTTGAAAAGGTGCAAAAGGAACCGCACATCGCAAATCCGATGGTTGCTTTTGTCACCGGTTTACCTCCTCGATAATTGAAAAAACTGTTTTTTTGATGATTTCTCCGGCGGATTTCGGCGCGCATTTTCCGGGGAGCGCCAGCGCGCGGCGGGCGTCGATTCCCAGTCTTTGGGCGGCGTCAAAATCCACTCCTCCCGGAAGGGAGGCAAGGTCTGTCAGCAAGGCGGTTTTGTCTGTGTTTTTGAGGAGCGCTTCGTCAAAAATCAGCGCGGGAACGGTGTTGAAAATCAAATCGTAGCCGTGCGCCAGCGTGAGCGCGGCGGTGTTTTTGGCGCGGTAGCCGAGCGCCTCGATATAGGCAAAGTCCGAAGGCTTTCGCGCGCAGACAGTGACGTCGCTGCCCAGCGCCTTCAGCATTTTGGCAAGCAGCTTGCCGATTCTGCCAAAGCCCACGACAAGCGAGCGGCTGCCGAAGATGGTTCCCTCGTATTCGCGCATGGCAACCTCAACGGCGCCCTCGGCGGTGGGAACGGCGTTGAGAATGGCAAAATCCTCGCGCGCGGCATAGTCGAACACCTCTGCCCCGTCGAGCTTGGGATAAGCGCGAATCAGCCTGTCGCGCATACCGGTGAACACCGGCTTTTGACAGAGCACCTCCTGCTCCGCGTCCGAGAAAAAGATACTGCGCGTGGACATGGGCGCGTTCACGCTTTTGTCCGCGCGCACGCCGGGCAGCGGCAAAATCACCGCGTCGCTGTAGAGCACCGCCGCCTCCACGCCGGAGAGGTTGTCAAACCCCTGCTCGCGCAGCTTGCCGAAGCCCGCCAGAATCACATTGTATCCGTCCGAAAGCAGCGACTGCGCCAAAAACAACTGCCGCTTGTCGCCGCCGATTATTCCAAAGGTTTTGATTTCACTCATAAAAAACACCCGCATTGCAATAGACTTTACACGCTATCCTATGCGG
>CAMVLW010000104.1 GCA_947168445.1 uncultured Clostridia bacterium | reverse complement strand
CGCGACATCATGTCCTCAAAGGTGGTGGGCGACGCCTTGCGGGAGCTTTGCCATTCGTAGTCGCCGGGCGAGGTGACAGGCGGCGCGGGCTTGTAGGGCTGGCGCGGCGTGCTGTCTCTGCGCGGCTGCTTTTGCGGCTTTTTCTGCTGTTGCTGCTCCTTGGGCAGCGCCTGCTTCATGGACAGGCTGATTTTGCCGTTGTTAACGGCAAGCACCTTGACCTTGACGGTCTGCCCCATTTTGACATAGTCGCTGATTTCCGTGATGAAGGTAGGCGCCACCTCGGAAATGTGCACCATACCTGTTTTGGATTCGGGAAGGTCGATAAACGCACCGAACTTGGTGATACCCGAAACCTTGCCTTCTAAAATTGCTCCGACCTCAATTGCCATAAAAATTTCTTACCCCTCGATACTTTGCAGTATGTTCCTTTCGCCGTTATAAAAATAATAATTTATTCGCCCGCAACATTGATGAAAATGCGTTCGCCGTTGCTGACATAGCCAAGGTCTTCCTTCGCTATTTTTTCCATGTAATCCGCAAGCTCCTGACCCTTGTAGCCCTGAACCTTTTCCAAATAATTGGATTCTATTTCCACAACATTAATCTGTTGCTTGAGTTCGCTGAGCTGCGCTCTTTTCTCAGCGATTTTGACGTTTTGGTTGATGATGGTAATAACGGCGTAAAAAACAAATCCGATTGCCGCGAGGTAAAGAAGAATATAGCGCGCCTTATGCTTCTTTTTCGGCTTGGCGATTTCCTTGGGACCGTCGGCGGTTTGCGCGGCGGAAGCAGTGTTTTCTTTTTTTGTTTTTGGTTTTAACAAGCTCATTTGACTTCCTTTTTGTATCTGTTCGTTTGTTTCTGAAACGCTCTACTCTTACGCTTATATTATACAATAAGTTGCCTGCAATTTTCAATAGGTATTTGGCAAATATTTTTATTTTTACCGAACTTTTGTGAAAGATTACCCTGAGAAAGCGAAGCACCGGACGGTAAATGTGAAAGAATAACCTTCCGAGCGTGAGGCGGTACAGCAGAAAGCCTAAAAAGCTGCCCAAAAAGACATAAAATCTGATATATCCCATGAGGTAGCCGAGCGAAAAGAAGAACACGGACATTGCCCACAGCAGCATAAACAGAATGTCGAGCGCGACGGTTGCCGCCCTTCCGGGCAAAAAGGCATAGCGGCAGAATTTGAAAACGCCGTAGCCCGCGCCGAGCAGCACGCCGAGCGGCACCGAGAGCAGAAACGCAAGGGTTTGTTGTTCAAAGGACAGCTCCACGGCAGCCTCCTAGCGGAACAGCTTGGAAAACCGCGAGCGCGAGCCGTCGCTGCCGAAGTACTGCATAGCGTTGATTTTGCCCTCAACGGTCACGTCGCCTGTTTCGAGATTGAGCCTGTCAATGTGCAGCCCGCTGCCCTTAATCACCAGTGTGCCCGCTGTGGTTTTGACGGTGACGGTCTCCTCGTTGAAGCCGTTGACGTCCTCCGCGCCGGTGATGACCAGCTTTTGGCGGTTGTCGAGCATTAAGGAATGTTTTTTGCCGTTTTGCAATTCACCCATAAAAAAACCTCCGTATATTTCAGTTACCTTAAAATATACGGAGAAAGCTTTGAATTTATGATAATTCCGCATTCCGAATTTCGAATTCCGAATGATAAATCAGACCGCTTCGTACATGGAAGCCGCGTCCTCCTTGCGGACGGTTTCCTTGACCTCGGTGACTCTGACCTTGACGGTGCGCGCGCCGAGGGTGATTTCAAGCACGTCGCCTGCTTTGATGTCATAGGACGCGCGGGCGGGCTTTCCGTTGACGACAACCTTGCCCGCGTCGCAGGCTTCGTTGGCAACGGTTCTGCGCTTGATTAGGCGGGAAACCTTTAAATACTTGTCGAGTCTCATAATACCTTCCATATTAATTAGTAAAAGGAGCCGAACGCACGGCTCCCTTTTTACAAAGAAATTACTTGTTAACAATGTCCTTGAACGCCTTGCCTGCCTTGAAAGCGGGAACCTTGGAAGCGGGAATCTCAATGGAGTTGCCGGTTCTGGGGTCTACGCCGGTTCTTGCGTTTCTCTGGCGCTGTTCAAAGGTGCCGAAGCCGGTGAGCTGAATTTTATCGCCTGCCGCAACTGCCTCGACGATTGCGTCAAGAGCCGCGTTGAGAGCCTTTTCTGCGTCCTTCTTGGAAAGACCGGATTTTTCTTTAATGACATCAATTAAATCTGTTTTTTTCATTGTAAAAAAACCTCCAATTATTTTTCCTTTTGTTTTATCTTAACTTCTTCCCAAAGGGAATCAAGCTGTGATAACTCAGCTGTTTTCATGTCGATGCCGCGCTCAAGCGCAAGCTGCTCGACCATTGAAAAGCGTTTGATGTATTTGTCGCACGCGTCATAGAGTGCGCGCTCGCTGTCGATACCGAGAAAGCGCGAAACATTGACCGCCGAGAAAAGCAGGTCGCCGAGCTCCTCGCTCTGGTTTTCGGCCGTGCCGTGGTCGATGGCGACGGAAAGCTCGTTGTATTCCTCAAAAAGCTTGTCGAGGGCGCCGTGCACATTGTCCCAGTCAAAGCCGACCTTGGCGGACTTGCGCTGCACCTTTTCGGCGCGCATGAGAGAAGGCAGCGCGCGGGAAACGCTTTCCATTGCCTGGGTTTGGGTGGTCTGCTGCTTGGTCTGCATTTTGACCGCGTCCCAGTTTTGGAGCGCCTGCGATTCGTTTTCGGCGCTTTTGTCACCGAACACATGCGGATGGCGGATAATCAGCTTTTTGCAGAGTCCGTCACAGATGTCGTCCATGCCGAAGTTTCCGGCTTCGCGTTCCATTTCGGCGTGAAGCGCCACCTGAAGCAGCACGTCGCCGAGTTCCTCCTTGAGCAGTTCGGTATCGTTTGTGTCGATAGCCTCAATCGCCTCGTAGGTTTCCTCGATAAAATTCTTGCGAATGGATTGGTGCGTCTGCGCTCTGTCCCACGGACAGCCGCCCGGCGCGCGAAGTATTTTTACTATTTCAACCAAGTCGTTAAAATCGTAGGTTTCCTTCCTTGGATAATCCATTTTACTCTCCTGTATCTTTGCTGTGTATTTTGCGGAATCAATTCCGT
>CAMVLW010000103.1 GCA_947168445.1 uncultured Clostridia bacterium | reverse complement strand
AAAAAGAGGGATAAATATGAACTTAACTTACGACAGCAGCATGTTCCGCGAAACCTTTGAAAGCGAATTCACCTGGCTGAACGGATTCATGCGCAACGTGCGGCGCTTTGGCTACAAGCCCGCTGTTATTTCTCCTGTAGAAAAAAAGCAATGGACATACGAGGAACTCAACGCCGACAGCAACCGCCTTGCCAACGCCATGAAGAGCGACGGCGTGAAGAAAGCGGACATTGTGATGTTCCAGCTTTTTAACTCTCCGCAGTTCTTGTTCAGCTATATCGCGCCGCAAAAGCTGGGCGCCATCGGCAACCCGGTCAACTTTAACCTTTCCGCGGGCGAAACCGCCGAGATTATGACCCACAACAAGGCGAAGGTCTACATCTACGACGCGGAAATCGTTGAAACCGCCGTGCAGGCGCTTTCGCTCAGCGCGCACAAGCCCGACGTGATTGTCGCCGTGAATCATTCTTCAAAGGAATTTACCTTGCCCGAAGGACACGTGCTCTATGAGGATTACGTCAAGTCCGCAAGCACCGAAAACCCGCCAATTGACTTTGCGCCGCATATTTATGACGAGGTAGTGCGCCTGCAAACCTCCGGCACCACAGGAACCCCCAAGGGCGTTCCGCTCAACAACATCAACGAGGTGCTTTCGGCGCATGATGTGATTATGCACTTCCCGCTTGCGCCCACCGACATTACCATGAACATGACCCCGTGGTTCCACCGCGGCGGCTTACATTCGGGCGGACCCACCCCCACGCTGTATGTGGGCGGCGCGCTGGTGATTATGCGCACCTTCAACCCCAAAACCACGCTCAGCTATGTGGAGCGCTTCGGCATTTCCTTCCTCACGGGCGTTCCGTCGGTGCTCACGCTGCTCGCCTCGCGGCAGGAAAAGCACCCCAAGGATATTTCGACCTTAAAGGGCATTATCACAATGGGCAGCCCGCTTGAAAAGGAAGCCTGCATCCGCTTCCAGAAAACGCTGACCCCCAATATTTACAACGGCTACGGCACGACGGAATCCTTCTGGAACACCTTCCTGCGCCCCTATGACCTGCCCGAAATGTCCGGCAGCGCAGGTCGCTCCTGCACCGACGACGAGGTGCGGATTGTCAGGGTTTATGAGGACAAGAAGGCGGAGCCTGACGACATGGTTGCGATGGACAACGTGACCGAAGGCGAGGTTATCATCAAATGTCCCGCCAAATCCACCTACTGCTACGCGAACAATCCGCAGGCAACCGAGGAAAAGTTCTACAAGGGCTGGTTGTATACCGGCGACATCGGCACCTGGGACAAGCGGCAGTTTGTCACCATTGCGGGCAGAAAAGACGACATGATTATCAGCAAGGGCGAGAACATCTATCCCGCCCGCATTGAGGAAGTGCTCAACAGCCATCCGAAGGTTGCCGAGTGCATTGTCACCGGCGTTCCCGACAGCACGCGCGGCGAATCGGTTGCGGCGTATGTCATTCCCGAGGACGACAGCCTGACGGTGCAGGAGCTGCTCGACTTCTGCGCGCAGTCGCCGAATATTTCCAAATATCAGGCGCCGCGCTATTACCGCTTTGTCAAGGATTTGCCGCGCACGGCAACCGGCAAAAAGCAGCATTTTGTGATTAAAAAGCAGGCAAAGCAGGATTTGGCTGACGGCTTGCTGCTGAAGAAATAGTGCCATGGAAAATGTGTACGTTCGCAGGGCGAACTATTATGAAACCGACAAAATGGGAATTGTGCATCATTCCAACCATATCCGGTATTTTGAAGAAGCGCGTATATTTTTCATGAAAAACATCGGCTGCGACGTGGCGGAAATGGAGCGCGAGGGTATTATTATTCCAAACGTGGACGCTTACGCCAAATACGAAAAGCCCATCCGCTTTCCGCAAGAGGTGTTGATTGAAGTGAAGCTTGTCAAATTCACAGGCGCGGTCATGTGTTTTGAATACAAAGCCGCCTTCTCCGACGGCACCCTTGCGGCAACCGGGCGCACAACGCACTGCTTTGTGGGAAAAGACTTTAAGCCCATGTCGCTGAAACGCAAATTTCCCGTTTACTATGAAAAGCTGAAAGAGAAAATCAGTATATAAAGAAACCACCGGCGCTCAACCGGTGGTTTTCTTGTTTTCTGAGGAAATCGCTTCCTTAACTTCATTCTCAATCTGCTTTTCCTTGTCCTTATGCCCCTTGGTGTAATAGGAGAACGGCATGGTGAGGAGAATGGAGCCGTAGTAGGTGATGAAGCGCCACGCGACAATGGCGGGCTTGGTGCGAAAGCCGAAATAGCTGCCGTAGTAGAGCGCAAACGCCGCCTCCGCTCCGCCCGAAGCACCGGGCAGCGGAATCAGGTTTGACGTGAACAGCACGAACGACTGAATACAGATAAAGTCAAAAAAGTTTGCGGGCGGCAAGCCGGTCTGCGCGGCGATTCTGGGCATATCAAACGAGAGATACACAAAAAACGGAACCGATAAAATCAGCAGCACCTGCAAGCAAACCAGCGCGTAAATCACGGCAACGCGCTTTTTGTTTGCCATCAGCATACGGTTGGAATCAAGGAACATGCGGAATTCCTTGGTGAGCTTGGCGATTTTTCTGTCGGTATTCTTTACGCGCAGCTTTCGCAGAATTCTTGCAATCAGACCGAGCAGCTTTCCTGTCAGCCGTTCCGAGAAGGAAACGATAATCAGCAGCACCGTCAAGCCAAGCTGCACCAAAAAGCCGAGCACGATAAACGCCGAAGCCCAAAAGCCCTGAAATGCGTCGCTGAACAGCTTGAACCGCACCAGAATGGCAAAAATGCTGAACGCCATTGTGACGAACTGATAGACGATAAATTTTTGCGTCATGCACGCCGAGCCAAAGCCCACGCTGATACGCATTTTTGACATCAAGAAAAGCTGCATGGGCTGACCGCCTGTGCTCGACGGAGTCAGCGCGCTGAAAAACACGCCGACACAGCTGATTTTTACCGCGTCGATAAAGCGCACTTTCGGATACTGCGACTTGATGAAAATGTAGGTGACAACGGAATCGACAACCGTGTTGAGGTTAAAAACAATCAGTCCGGCGACCAGCAGCCACATAATAATGCCGTCGCGTGATTTCAACAGGTCAATCACGCCGCCTTTTGAAAAGACGAAATAAAACAGCATGATGATTGTCAGCACACCGACAATGATATTGAATATCGCCATGCCGCTGAGTTTAAACTTTTTCTTCTGCTTTTCCAAAGGAATCTACTCCCTCATAAATCCTCACAAGAATAATAATACTATCATACACTTTTCAAAAAGGATTTGCAACTACAAACTTGTAA
>CAMVLW010000102.1 GCA_947168445.1 uncultured Clostridia bacterium | reverse complement strand
ACAATCATCTGAGATGAAAAAGGACGAACAGGAATTCCTGCTCGTCCGATTTTTTTAAAGATTAGCTACGATGTCTCTCGTATCTCTTGCGATAACCATTTCTTCGTCGGTAGCAATCAGTTCTACGCGGATTTTGGAAGCGTCGGTGGTCAGCTTGCCCTGCTTGCCGTGAATGGTCGCGTTGTTAACGTCCTTGTCAAGCTCAACGCCGAGGCAGGTCAGATAATCGCAGACCTTCTCACGCAGAATCGGCTGGTTCTCGCCCAAGCCCGCGGTAAAGACAATCGCGTCGCAGCCGCCCATCGCAACATAGAAGCTGCCGATATACTGCGCAATCTGATAATAGAGCATGTCGTGCGCGAGCTTTGCTCTGGGGTTGCCTTCCTTTTCAGCCGCGGTAACATCTCTGTCGTCGGAGGAAACGCCCGAAACGCCCAGCAGACCGGACTTTTTGTTGAGCATGTTGCTCATTTCTTCCATGCTCATGCCCTCTTTTTCACCGATAAAGGTGACAACCGAGGGATCGAGAGAGCCGGAGCGGGTGCCCATCATAAAGCCGCCGAGCGGAGTCAGACCCATGGTGGTGTCGATAACCTTGCCGTATTTTACAGCGGTGATGGAGGAACCGTTGCCGATGTGGCAGGTGATGATTTTCAGTTCCTCAATCGGCTTGCCCATCAGTTCTGCCATCTTCGCGCTGACATAGCGGTGAGAGGTGCCGTGGAAGCCGTACTTTCTCACGCCGTACTTCTCGTAAAATTCATAGGGAACGGCGAACATATACGCCTTTTCGGGCATGGTCTGGTGGAACGCGGTGTCAAAAACGACAACCTGCGGAATCTCGGTGCCGAATACAGCGGTACAGGCGTCAATACCCTGAATGTGGGCGGGGTTGTGCAGGGGAGCAAGCGGAGCAAGCTCCTTGATCTTGGCGAGTACGTCGTCGTCAATCAGTACGGAGCGGTCAAAATAAGCGCCGCCCTGTACGATACGGTGACCGATTGCGGAAACCTCGCTCAAATCCTTGATCGCGCCCACAGCGGGATCAAGCAGCGCGTTCTTCACTGCCTCAAACGCCTGGGTGTGGTTCTTCATTTCGGTTTTCTTCTCAGCCTTGCCGCCGTCAGCGGTCTTGTAGCCGATAAATGCGCCGTCGGTGCCGATTCTTTCGCAGTTGCCCTTTGCCAGCACGCTCTCGTCTGTCATATCAATCAGCTGATATTTCAGCGATGAGCTGCCGGCGTTGATTACTAAAATTTTCATCTGAAACAATCCCTTCACTTGATTAGTCTGGAAAAATCATGTATAATCTTTACAAATACACTTTAATATAATACAATATTAATGTGGATTTTTCAAGTGTTTTTTGATTATTTATGCAAAAATTGCGGTTGTTATTTTCATTTTTTTCGATAATTACCGCTCAAACCCAAAAAAGGAGCCGGAAATGGTTGCCGTAATTTGCGAATTTAATCCGTTTCACAACGGTCACAGGTACATATTAAACAAGGCGCGGGAGTTGACGGGTGAGCCGGTTTTGGCGATTATGTCCGGCAGCTTCACCCAGCGCGGCGAGGCGGCGGTTTGCTCCAAGTTTGAGCGAGCAAAAACCGCCCTGCAAAACGGCGCGGATTTGGTGGTGGAGCTTCCGGCGGTTTATGCCGTGGCGTGCGCGCAGCGGTTTGCGGCAGGCGGCGTGAATATCGCAAAAGCCTTCGGCGCGCGTTATCTCGCGTTCGGCTGTGAAAGCGACGATTTAACCGCGCTCACCCAAGCGGCGGACGCGCTCAAAAATCCCGCCGTCAATGCGGAAATCGCTTTATTGATGAAAAGCGGCGCGTATTATCCCCAAGCGGTCGAGCAGGCGGTGCGCGGCGTTTGCGGCGAAAGCGCCGCTGATGTGCTCAAAAGCCCGAATAACATTCTCGCGGTGGAATACCTCCGCGCGCTCGGCGGCAGCCAAATCAAGCCGCTTGCCGTTAAGCGCGTTGCCGCCGCGCACGACAGCGAAGAAACCGGCGGAGAATATGCCTCCGCCTCCAAAATCCGCGCAATGCTGCGCCGCGGCGAGGACGTTTCCGCGTTTGTGCCCGCTGTGCCGAAGGAGATTACTTATCCGCAGCTTTTGGAGCGCGCGGTTCTTTTCCGCCTGCGTTCCATGACAGCGGACGATTTCGCGGCGCTGCCGGAGGTGGGGGAAGGGCTTGAAAACCGGTTGCTTGCGGCGGTCAGACAGCAGAATTCTCTTGAAGAAATCATTTCGGCGGTGAAAACCAAGCGCTACACCCACGCGAGGCTGCGCAGGATTTTTTGCTGTGCAGCGCTCGACATTACCGAGGAATTGCAGCGCAAAACCGCAAGCTATGCCCGCGTGCTCGGCTTCACGGACGAAGGCGCCGGACTGCTGAAAAATTGCGCCTGCGAGGTGGTGACCTCCGTGAGCAAGCTGATGAAATCAGGCGGTGAAAACGCGGTGCTTTTGCGGTGTGACGTGCTTGCCACCGACCTGAGCGCCCTTGCCTATAAACGTGTGAAATCATGCTCTGCGGACTACCTTACAAAAATATTGCGGGAAAATCGTGCAAAATAACGAACTTTTCTAACGAATGCACAAAATTGTCTAAAAATATTTACATAAAAATCGAAAATAACACTTGTAAATTTGGATAAAATTGAGTATAATAAAGGTAAATAAATGTAAATGTAATTTACAGATAATATATTTTCCTTTTAAGAAATGAGGTATACTATGGCTTTTTCAGTGAATGACAACAGACCCCCTCTTGAACAATTCTTGCAGGGCGAAGCAGCTAGAGCGTATCATTTTCTCGGTTCTCACTTTGAAAATTGGGACGGCCGTCAGGGCGTTGTTTTCAGAGTTTGGGCGCCGAATGCGAAATCTGTATCCGTTGTAGGCGACTTTAATGATTGGAATCCGGACGCGCATTACATGTATAGAATCTCAGACTCCGGTGTTTGGGAGTTGTTTATTGAGGGCGTGTGGGAATTTGCGTGCTATAAGTACTGCGTAGAGACTCCGTGGAACGAGCGCATTATGAAAACCGACCCCTATGCTTTCCATTGCCAGACCCGCCCCGACAACGCCTCCCGCACCTATCATATCTATGATTATCAGTGGAATGACGGCGAGTGGGTTCAGTGGAAGAAGGATCACCCCCACAAGACCCAGGCGATTAACGTCTATGAAGTCAACGCCGGCTCTTGGAAAAAGTATGACGACGGCAATTTTTACAGCTACCGCGCGCTTGCGGACGAGCTGATCCCCTATGTCAAGAAGATGGGCTACACCCACATTGAGTTTATGCCCCTCACCGAATTCCCCTTCGACGGCAGCTGGGGTTATCAGGTAACCGGTTACTATGCCGCTACCTCCCGCTACGGCGAGCCGAAGGATTTGATGTATTTTGTTGACCGCGCCCACCAGGAGGGCATCGGCGTTATCCTCGACTGGGTACCCGCCCACTTCCCCAAGGACGCGCACGGCTTGGCGCGCTTTGACGGCACCGGCTGCTACGAATATGAGGACTGGAGAATCGGCGAGCATAAGGAATGGGGAACCTATATCTTCAACTACGGAAGATATGAGGTCACCAGCTTCCTGATTTCCTCCGCGATGTTCTGGCTCGATATGTATCATATCGACGGTATCCGCGTTGACGCCGTTGCTTCCATGCTCTATCTCGACTACAACCGCAAGGACGGCGAGTGGATCGCCAACGCTTACGGCGGCAGAGAGAACCT
>CAMVLW010000101.1 GCA_947168445.1 uncultured Clostridia bacterium | reverse complement strand
TTCTCTGCGATGATTATGCGACCGTCCGGCCGGCGCTCTTGTTTTGCAGGCGCACCATTTTGGCGAACTCGCCGTTTTGCTTCATCTAGTCCATTTTTTCTATTGTATCACATCAGGCGCGGTTATGGTGTCTTTATTGGAAATATGCGTTTTTTGCAGGGATATTATCACCGGAACGCAAGAGAAAACACTTGCGAAACGCGCGATTATATAGTATGATAAAAATGTGACAAAAACAGAGAACAGGTGATTTTATGACGGAAAAAACGGTTTTTTTAAAGGTTGAGGAGCAAAATCTTGCCTGCTCAATGGGCAGCGGCAGTCTTGAGGTTTTGGCGACGCCCGCGGTGGTGGCGCTGATGGAGTATGCCGCGTCAAGCCTTGCGGACGAGCTGTTGGGCGACAGCGAGCTGACTACGGTCGGCACCATGATTTCGATTGAGCACACCAGCCCTACGCCCGTCGGCGCTGAGGTGACAGCCACCGCGCGGCTTGCCGGTCAAGAGGGCAGACTGTTTCACTTTGAGGTCAGCGCCGCCGACAACAAGGGCGAAATCGCGCACGGAACCCATACCCGTGTGAGCGTAAAGGCGAAAAGCTTTCAGAAAAAAGCCGACGCCAAGTTTAATAAATACCAGTATGTGCTGTTTGATTTGGACGGCACCATCAGCCGCAGCGCCGAGGGAATCCGTGCCTCGCTGGAATATGCCATCAAGCAGCTTGATGTGCCGATGCCGAATCTCGACGACTACACGGTTTATATCGGTCCGCCGCTGATTGACACCTTCAAAAATATAGTCGGACTCGACGACGAGCGCGCCGAAATCGGCTCGCAGCTTTACCGCAGCTATTACAATAAGCGCGGCAAGCTGCTCAATCATGCCTACGACGGCGTGCGCGAGCTGCTGGAAGCCCTGCGCCGCAAAAACTGCAAGCTGGCGGTCTGCACCTCCAAATACGAGCCGTTTGCGAAGGAGATTATCGAGATTCTCGATTTGACCGAATACTTCGACGCGGTGTGCGGCTCCAATATCGACGGCAGCCGCAAGGACAAGAAGGACTTGATTCCCTATGCCGTGGAAGCGCTCGGCGGCAGCTTTGACCGCGACAAAGAGCGCACCGTGATGATTGGCGACACCTACTTTGACGCCCGCGGCGCAAAGGAGTGCGGCGTGGACTTTATCGGCGTGGAATACGGCTACGGCACAACGGAAGCCATGCGCGGGGAAGGCGCGTCGGTGTTCGCGAAAACGCCCGCCGAAATTGAGGGCTTGCTTTCATAAAACGGAATCCGCGCGCATACGAATAGACCGGGTGATGGTATGTTCGTGTTCCGCGTGAGAAAAAAACAGGCAAAGAATTTTTTGTGGACAGCGGCAATCGCGGCGGTGGTGATCGCGGCGGTGGCGTCGTTCGCGGCGCTGCGCTCCGTTGACAAGCCGCAGACCGCGGTGGGGGAGATTTCGCTTTCTGCCGAAAACGGCTGCGGCGATTTTCTTAAACAGCTTCATTTGACCGCTGACGCCGCCAAAGCCGAGACAAAGGAGATTACCATTCCCGAGGTCTTTAACGACGTTTACAGCGCTTATAACGAACTGCAAAAGGAATCCGGGCTTGACCTTTCTCCGTATAAGGGCAGACAGGCGCAGCAGGTGACAGTGCCGCTGCAAAACAGCGCGGAGGCGTTTGCGGTGCTGCTGGTCTGCGAAAACCGGGTGATCGGCGGTCATCTGACAAGCGGAGAATACGGCGGGGAAATCAAGCCGCTGCCGGTATTAAAGGAACAAAATGGAACGACTGGATAAATTCATCACCTCCCGCGGCGCACTCAGCCGCAGGGAGGCGCAAAAGCTGATAAAAAGCGGTGCGGTCACTGTGTCGGGCGAGGTTTGCCGGCAAATTGACCGCAAGGTGGGGGAGAACGACGCCGTTTGTCTGAACGGACAGGCTGTGGGCGCCGAAAAAACCATTTACATCATGATGAACAAGCCCGCCGGCGTGGTTTCCGCCACCGAGGACAAGCGCGACAAAACGGTTTTGGATATTCTGCCCGACGAATTCAGGCGTCCCGGGCTTTTTCCCGCCGGACGGCTTGACAAGGACACCGAGGGCTTGCTGATTATCACCAACGACGGCGGTTTCGCGCACCGTATGCTTTCTCCGAAAAAGCATGTGGAAAAGCGGTATGTCGCCGAGTTGGACGGCGAAATCACCGAGGATACCATCCGCCGTTTTGAAGCGGGGATTGTGTTTTCCGACGGCACAAAATGCCTGCCCGCAAAGCTTGAAAACGGCTTAAATAGTGACAAAAATGTAGGAATTGTTACAATTTGCGAGGGTAAATTTCATCAGGTGAAAAAGATGTTTGCGGTCTGCGGGCTGAAAGTTGTGCACCTTCAACGAATATCAATCGGAAATTTGTATTTGGATAGCAATTTGCCCATAGGAAGTTGTAAATCTTTGACAAATTTGGAAATTGAGCGGATTTTTATCGGCAAATTACACTAAAATAGACATCTAAATTTTACTTTGTTATTTTTTTAAATAAAATCGGGGACAAATCTTTAGTTAAAATCGGTATAGTAATAACTTGCGAAAAGTGATATATTAGTATATGTAATAAAGTTATTACAGAAATCGGAGGTATTATTAAATGGCAAGTTTATCATTAAGAAATGTGTACAAAATCTATGACGGCAATGTAACGGCTGTTAAGGATTTCAACCTTGAAATCGCTGACAAGGAGTTCATCATCTTTGTAGGTCCTTCCGGCTGCGGTAAGTCCACCACCCTGAGAATGATCGCGGGTCTTGAGGACATCTCCAAGGGCGAGCTCTACATCGGCGGCACCCTCGTTAACGACGTTGCTCCTAAGGACAGAGATATTGCGATGGTATTCCAGAACTACGCTCTGTATCCCCATATGACCGTTTATGATAACATGGCGTTCGGTCTGAAACTCAGAAAGACCCCGAAGGACGAAATCAAGAGAAGAGTTGAAGAGGCTGCAAGAATCCTCGGTATCGAGCAGTTCCTTGAGAGAAAGCCGAAGGCTCTTTCCGGTGGTCAGAGACAGCGTGTTGCTATGGGTCGTGCAATCGTTCGTGATCCTAAGGTATTCCTCCTCGACGAGCCGCTCTCCAACCTGGACGCAAAGCTCCGTGCGCAGATGCGTACCGAGATTTCCAAGCTGTATCAGAGACTCGGCACCACCTTCATCTACGTAACCCATGACCAGACAGAGGCTATGACCCTCGGTACCAGAATCGTTGTTATGAAGGACGGCGTTATCCAGCAGGTTGATACTCCTCAGAACCTCTATGACAAGCCCTGCAACATGTTCGTAGCAGGCTTCATCGGATCTCCCCAGATGAACTTCATCGAGGCTGTTGTCGCTAAGAAGGGCAACAACTACACCCTCAACTTCGACAAGTACGAGGTTCCCGTTCCCGCTGACAAGTGCGCCGGCGGCAAGCTGGATCCCTATGTTGGCAAGGAAGTTATCTTCGGTATCCGTCCTGAGCACGTTCATGACGAAGCTGACGAGCTTGCAAAGGCTATCATGCAGTTCGACGCGAATGTTGACGTAACCGAGCTGATGGGCGCTGAGATTTATCTGTACCTCGACATTGCAGGTCAGCCTCTTACCGCCCGCGTTGATCCTACCTCCAAGGCAAAGGTCGGCGACAAGATTAACATCTGCTTCAGCCTTGAGCACCTCCACATCTTCGACAAGGACACCGAGCAGGTTATCACCAACTGATTTCAATAAAAATAACGGGCAGCCGGTTGGCTGCCC
>CAMVLW010000100.1 GCA_947168445.1 uncultured Clostridia bacterium | reverse complement strand
GAGAGGAGCGGAAGATCGGTGACGCTCTCTTTTGTGATAAGAATCAAATGGTTGGTGTCGGTGCCGAAGCCGGAGCCTTCGTCCTTCAAGGAATTCGCCGCAATCATGTCGGCGTTTTTCTTTGTCAGCTTGGCGCGGGAATTTTCGAGCACGTTTTCTGTTTCCATTGAGAATCCGCAAACGCGCTGTCCTTCCCTCTTATGCGCGCCGAGCCACTGCAAAATGTCGGTGGTGCGCTTTAGAGAAAGGGTTAAGTCGGCGCCGTCGGCGGTTTTTTTGATTTTCTCCGTCTTGGTTTCCGCGGGTGTATAGTCCGCGACGGCGGCGGTCATGACGATATAATCCATCTCATGATAAAGAGCCGCGACCGCTTCAAACATGTCCCGCGCGCTTTGAACCGGAACGGTTTTGACAAAGGGCGGCGGTGCGATACTGACGGGACCTGTGACAAGGGTAACGTCTGCGCCGCGCAGCATTGCCTGCTTTGCGACGGCGTAGCCCATTTTCCCTGTGGAATGGTTGGTGATGAAGCGCACCGGGTCAAGACTTTCGCGGGTGGGACCTGCGGTGACAAGCACCTTTTTGCCCGCCAAGTCCTTTTTTTCGGCGATTTCGCGGAGAATATAATCGAGCAGCGTTTGCTCCGGCGGCAGCTTTCCCTCGCCTGTTGCACCGCAGGCAAGATAGCCGCTGTCAGGCGGAATCACCCTCACGCCGCGGCTTTCGAGAATTTTCAGATTATCCTGCACCGAGGGATGGTGAAACATGTTGACGTTCATTGCGGGTGACACCAAGACAGGGCATTTTGCGGCAAGCAGCGTGGTGCTCAGCATATCGTCGGCAATGCCGTGCGCCATTTTTGCAATGATATTGGCGGAAGCAGGCGCAACCAGCACAACGTCGGCACGGTCGGCTAACGCGATATGCTTGACCTCGCTGACGTCGGCACGGTCAAAGGTATCGGTCAGGCAGCGGTTGCGGGTCAGGGTTTCAAACGTCACCGGGGTGATGAACTGCGTGCCGTTTTTGGTCATGACGACCTCCACGTTCGCGTTAAGCTTCATCAGCGCGCTTGCCAGATTGGGAATTTTATAAGCGGAAATGCTGCCGGTTACGCCCAGCAGAACGGTTTTTCCTGTTAACATAGCTGTCACCTCGGTTTTATGATACCACATGCGTTGGGGAAAGTCAAATAGAGTGGTTCGTGAGAGAGTAATAAGAAAACAGTCAGGAAATGTTTGGTTTCCTGACTGCTTTTGTGTTTGGTTAATTTGCAAGTCGTTGCCACAGCCCCGGCTCAGTCGATTTCGACCAAAACCTTTTCGTTGGTACGAATGGCGGCGGTGCGGGCAATGGTGCGAATCGCCTTGGCGATTCTGCCCTGCTTGCCGATAATTCTTCCCATGTCGGGCTCGGCAACGTGAATGTGATACACCACAGTACCGTCCTCGGCGGGCTCGTCCTTATCAACAACAACCGCGTCAGGCTCGTCAACAAGTCCTCTTGCGATGATTGCGAGTAATTCCTGCATGGTTTACCTCCGCAATCAGTCGATAACGCCGTTCTTCTTCAGAAGTGCCTTAACGGTGTCGGTCGGCTGTGCGCCGTTTGCAATCCACTTCTTCACTGCCTCAGCGTCAACCTTGAACTCGCTGGGGTTCTTCAGAATATCATAGGTGCCGACTTCTTCAATGAAACGGCCGTTTCTGGGGTATCTGGAATCCGCTACAACTACTCTGTAGTAAGGAGCCTTCTTGGAACCCATTCTTCTCAGTCTGATTTTTACTGCCATAATTTACACCTCATATAAAATATTTTTAAAATTTATATTCACCAATTGCTTGGAGAACGACTCATTAAAACGGCATTCCGCTGCCGCCGCTGCCTCCCATTCCGCCCATGCCGTTCATGCCGTCCATCGGCATGCCGCCCAGACCGGGAAGCATCATTTTTCTCTTTTTGCCTTTTTTGCCCTTTTTGCCGCCCTTGTTCATCTGCTTAATCATCTTCTGCATTTGTTCAAGCTGCTTGATTAAGCGGTTGACCTCCTCAACGGTTCTGCCGGAGCCCGCAGCGATTCTGCGCTTGCGGGAAGGATTCATCAGCGAGGGATTTTCGCGCTCTTCGGGCGTCATGGACAGGATAATCGCCTGCAGCCAGTCGATTTGTCTGTCGTTGATGTCCACGTCGTCAAGCTGCTTACCCACGCCGGGAATCTTGGAGAGAATTCCTTTGAGCGGTCCCATCTTCTTAATCTGCGCGAACTGGTCGAGCAAATCGTTGAAGTCAAAGCGGTTGTTCATGATTTTCTGCGCCATCTGCTCGGCTTTTTTCTCGTCGAGCTTGTTCTGCGCGTCCTCAATCAGGGTCAGCACGTCGCCCATGCCGAGGATTCGGCTTGCCATGCGGTCGGGGTGGAACACCTCCAAATCGCCCAGCTTTTCGCCCGTACCCACAAACTTAATCGGCTTGCCGGTGACCTCGCGGACAGAAAGCGCCGCACCGCCTCTGGTGTCGCCGTCGAGCTTGGTGAGAATCACGCCGGTGACCTCCAGCTTTTCGTTAAAGCTTTTTGCCACGTTGACGGCGTCCTGACCGGTCATTGCGTCAATGACAAGCAGAATTTCGTTGGGGTTGACCTCTGCCTTGACGTCCTGCAGCTCGTTCATGAGCACCTCGTCAATGTGCAGACGTCCGGCGGTGTCGAGAATCACAACGTCGTTGCCGTAGTCCTTGGCGTGCTTCACGGCTTCACGCGCGATTTTAACAGGATTTTCGGTGCCCATTTCAAACACAGGCACGCCCGCCTTTTCACCGACGACCTTCAACTGGTCGATTGCCGCGGGACGGTAAATATCACACGCGACCAAAAGCGGTCTGCGGTTTTGGGTTTCCTTGAGCATTTTGGCAAGCTTGGCGGAATGGGTGGTTTTACCGGAGCCCTGCAAGCCGCACATCATGATGATGGTCGGAGGCTTGGAGGCAAATTCCAGCCGCGCGTTTTCGCCGCCCATCAGGGAGGTGAGCTCCTCGTCAACGATTTTGATAACCATTTGCGCGGGAGTCAGGCTCTCCATAACGTCCTGACCGATGGCGCGCTCGGTCACCTTGTTGGTAAAGTCCTTCGCCACCTTGTAGTTAACGTCCGCTTCAAGCAACGCAAGGCGCACCTCGCGCATTGCCTCGCGCACGTCGGCTTCGGTCAGTCTGCCCTTGTTTTTCAGCCGTTTAAAAGCGTTATTCAGTTTGTCGGAAAGTCCTTCAAATGCCATAAGCAGCCCTCTATTCTTTCAGTTCTCCCGCGCGATTTTGAATTTCCCGCGCGAGGGTGACGGTTGTTTGGTCGGTTGATTGCTCCGCGATTTTCGCGGCGGCGGCTTCAATCTCGCTGAGCCCTGACTCCACCTCGCGGAAGCGCTTCCACAGCCCCAGCTTTTGCTCAAATTCAAAAAGCTGCGCCTCGCCGCGCTTAATGCTGTCGCGCACGCCCTGCCGCGTAATACCGCACTGGGCGGCGACCTCGGACAGCGACAAGTCGTCGTTATAGTAAAGGTCGATTGTCTGCCGCACGCCGGGCTTTAGCAGTTCGCCGTAAAAATCCAGCAGCAGCGAAACCTCAATGTTCTTTTCCACTGCGACAGCTCCTGTTGTGAATTAGGTGTAAAGAAAAAATCTGTACACCTTGGCTATTATAATACAGAACCGCCTGTTTGTCAAGGTTTTTTTCTGTCAGCTATGCAGATTGCCGCAAAAACCGGACGCCTTGACATAACAAAAAGGACTGCCGCATACGAAATGGTATGCTCCCTTTATGGAAGACAGTGAAATAAAAAACACTGTTAACCATGA
>CAMVLW010000099.1 GCA_947168445.1 uncultured Clostridia bacterium | reverse complement strand
GTTCGTTTCCGTGGAAAATACGGTTTGATAGGAAAATGCGGCAAGCGGGCGACCACTGGTCGCCCCTACAATCAAACAAAAAAGCAGTTAGGAACAAAACCTTTCCTAACTGCTTTACTTATAACTTATTACTTATAACTTATAACTTACTTAAACAAGACCGTCGGCAGAGCGAACCATTCTCTGGCAAGATAGGTCGGTACAAAGCGCATGTCGGTGTCGGCGCTGACGGCTCCGATAGTGCCGCTGAAGCCTTGCTTTTGGGCAATCAGCTTGGCACGGAACTGGTGAAAGCCGTCGGTGACAACCGCCAAGTCGGTGCTCAGGTTGTTTTTCTCGATAATGTCTTGGGAGAAGCGGAAGTTTTCGGCGGTGTCGGTCGCCTTGTCCTCTTTAATGAGCCTTGCGGGGTCAATGCCGTCGCTGACCATCTCATCATACATGCAGTCAGCCTCGCTCTTGACCTCGTCGCTGCCCTGACCGCCTGTGAGAATCGCCACGGCGTCGGGGTGGCCGTTGAGGTATTGCTCCGCCGCCTGAATTCTGCCGTTCAGAATCACAGACGGTCTGCCGGACTTATGCACCTGCGCGCCCAGCACAATGACGGTGGAGCCCTGCGCGGGCGTGCTTGAAGCGGAAAAAAGAATCGCGGTGGTGGCTGCTGCGGCATAGAGCATACCGACAGCATACACAATGGTAATCAGTTGAAAAAGAGCCTTGCCCGCGCCGCGCTTTCCTTTGAGCACCTTTCTCAGCGGCGAGCACAGCACCAGCGTCCAAACGCACAGCGCAATGCCCGCGACGTTGCCGATATTGAACACATTGGAAGCCAGCGGAATCAAAAACCAAACCAGCATACCTACAGCGGCAATCGCAAGAATGACGCGCAGGATAACAAAAAAAGCTTTCATAATTTGTCCTTTATCGCTTGTATCAATTTTCCGTTATCAATTATCAATTGCCCTTCGCTTTTCTGGTGACGCCCTCGCCGTAGATGGTTGTCCAGTCGTCCTTCATGGAAACAGCGGTGTAGCCGTTCTTTTCGCAGCTTGCACGCATTTTGTCCGCCTTTTCAATGTTGCCGTTCTCGCGCTCCAAATCGTCGCAGCAGAGCATAAACGCGGCAGCCTTGTAGGGGTTGTTGTTGATGGTGTAGTTTGCCATTGCCTCGTCGCCGGAGCTGTTGCCGAAGCTGAGCACAGGCTGCAAGCCGATTTCACGCGAAATGGCGCTGACCTTGTTCATTTTGAGGTTCTTAATCAAAAAGTCGCCGCCGGTGACAAGCTTGTCGTCCTTAGAGAAGGTGTATTTGAGTCCGTCCTCGCCGTTCTGGCTGCTGCCGACAAGAGATTCGTCGGAGCCAATCATCTGCGCGAGCGGAATGTTAATCACGCCGTCCACCAAGCCGCGGGTAATCAGGCGGTCGGTGCCGCTGACGACATACACCTTGAAATCGTTCGCCTGCAGGTATTCAATCACCTGAAGCATGGGGCGATAGAACGCCTGACCGTTGGTCATGTTCTCATAACCCTCGGTGGGCTGGTCGCGGTACGCCTTGACATACGCGTCAAATTCCTCGGTGGTCATGCCCTTAAAGGCGGTTGCGACAGCGGTGCCGTGCTTCACGTCAAGTCCGCTGGGATAGGAGCCGGTTTCAAAATAAGTCTTGATAATCGCGCAGGTTTCCTTTTCCTCGGCGCTCGCCTTGTCCTTGTAGTCGGGATCCTCCATCACGCGGTGATAGAGCAGCTTGTGGTCAAAATAGCCGGGGTCGGTTTCGCAGCACAGGGTACCGTCCATATCAAACACCGCAATGCGGCGCTCAACCGGAATAAAGTCGGCGGAGCTGCTGTCGGTAACCGCGTTGATATATTCGGTGAGCTGCTTTTTCAGCGGCGCGTTCTCTGTCCAGAGATTCAGCATGTCGGCGGATTCTTCCGCCTTTGAAGCCGCCTCGGTCACAGCCTCACTCGCGGCGGCGGTGGTTCCGGCGGTGGTTCCGGCAGCGGGTGCCGCGGGCTTGTTTGCCGCGGTAATCGCCCATGTGCAGGAAACGGCGATCAGCGCGACCGCCAGCACAATTGAAACAATCTTCCACGGCATGGTGGGGTTCTTCGTTTTATTTTCCATAATATCCTCCGTTCTCAGGCGTGCCTTGCGCGCCAATGTGAAGTATTCGCGCGGCATGAACCCGCGCTCACCCGTATTTTACACCATCTCAGCACAAAATACAAGCAGTTGAAAACAAGACGGCAGAGAAAAAATGATAAAACTTTTTAAAATTTTTTTGCAAAAACACGATTTTGTCAAGATTTTGTCAAAGTCGGTGTGAATTTCAAAAAAGAAATTACTGATTTACGCCGCTGTAAAAATCGGTTTTGGTTTGGTTCTCCTGAATCAGCACGGAGCTTTGGCGGAAGGTGCTGAGCATTTCATCTGCCGCGGCGTGCACCTTGTCCAAGGTGGTGTCGCTGAGGTAGATGACAATCGTGTATTCCTGATAGCGCTTTCCGTCGGATTCCCAGCCGCCGTGCGCCTCCTGAATCGTGTAGCCGCCGAAGTGCTGAATCAAAATATCCTCCGCCTTCTCACGCGCTTGCTCGGCGCTGAAAACAGGCTCGTTGGTGTCCTTGTCGTTGGTGCCGAGATACATTACATACTGCGTGTCTCCCTTTTCCTGCGTCGCCGCCTGCTTTGGCTGCAAGGTCAAAACAAGCGTCACAGCGGACAGGCACAGCGCAGCGGCTGCGATGATAGTGATGATGATACCAAATTTTTTGCTCATGATTGTTACCTCCGATGATTAGATTTTATAGATTGAAAAAAAACACGGAATACCAAGCCGGTATTCCGTGTTTTGGTGGGAGAAGGTGGATTCGAACCACCGAAGCATGACGCAACAGATTTACAGTCAATCCCAAAATTCAAAAGTAAACTACCATAGTTTCGATGTTAGGCATAACGCACAAAAGAAGCGCAACATCTTGTGCAGAGTTTCTAAATTGCGAAAGTGTGGGAGTTTGCGTATAAAAAATTACTTTTATTTTTGTTAGAAAATCTGTTAGAAAAACAACGGCAATTAACGCTAATATAATAGGCTTGCTTGACTTTTATATTTGATGACATAGAGGTGAAGCAAGTCTATTTTTTTACCATTTGATAAGGAAAGTAGATATTATTGTACCAATGACAATAGAGATGACACCCAGAATGATTACGGTTTTTCCTGCTGATTTTTCTTCTTCATCATCTTTTGCCAACAGTATTGCACCGAGAATAAAACCAACCAATGGAATAAGGAAGCTGATGACATATTGGAAAGCGTATGACCGTTTATCCGTTTCTTTCTCTGCCGCTGCTTCGGATTCTTCTTGAAGATAGTAATTTACATTATAGTATTTGCTTTTATCAAAGATATGCCCACAATAACAGCATTTTTCGTTTTCAAACGGATTGACTCCATCACATTTTGGACAAGTAATTTCATCGGGAAGGTGTTTTTTTATAAACTCCTCCTCGTCTTTTTTGTCTTGTATGATTCGGTTTTCTAATTGTTTTTCAATTAGTTTTAATTCATCAGGAGAATATAAATCCTGTTGTGTATTAAGTATTAGCCGCAAATCATCAGCGGAATATTGTTTTAATTCATCAACAAAAGATTTATTTGCCATAGTTACACCTATTACCATTTATGTTTACATTTGTTGCATTCATATTGTTTACCGATTTTTGAAGAAGCAACGCCCCACGCAGCAACAGATACACCTCTGTTAAGATTAGATAGCCGCTTCACATTTGTTGAATTGCAAACGGGACATTTTAATGTGTTCGTATTGCTGTTAAAATTAAAATTCCGATTTGAATCTGAAATAATCTATGGTTATTATAGCATATCATAGGTTGTTAGTAA
>CAMVLW010000098.1 GCA_947168445.1 uncultured Clostridia bacterium | reverse complement strand
AAAATTGCTTTTTCATTTTGATTTTCATATACACACAGCGCCGGCTCAGGAATTGTCCTGAGCCGGTACTGTTGTTTTCCGTGCCGGAGTAATGATTGACGAATCCGGTCAGTTATGATACAATGGAAGTGAACTTTTGAAGGAGTCGATTATAATACTATTCTTAAATAAAATCCTTAAACAGCTGTTGCGTAAAATTCCGCATAACTGCGTTGTCGTCCTCGGAATCCGTCTCCGTTGTATGGGTGCGGTGCCCAAAATCAAAGATTTTGACCGCACCTCAAGGATTCCTGCGTCCTCCGCCTTGTTCTGCGAAATTTTCCGCTAACTTCTGTTTTTAAGTCTTTTAATTAAGAATAGTATAAAAAGGAGAAATGAACATGAACATTGACGCACTGACAGAATCATTTAAAATGAAATACGAGAAATTCATCATCGGCTGCGACGCACAGGAGGAGCTTGCCGAATGGGACACCGAATGCAACGGTGAGATGGACGTTTACTACGAAAACGACCTGGTTGGCATTATCCTCACGCTGGTCGTCGCCGACGGCGCCATCAGCCAGAAGGAGGTCGATTACCTCAACCGCTGCTTCGGCTTTGACTACACCGTCGAAACGCTGGAGGAGGTCTATAAGACCTGTTCGTCCGAACTCGACGACCTGTTCTGCAACCGGTTCAGCGAGGGCGTTGAACAGCTGCGGGGCATCAACGAAAAACTTGCGGACGCGTATGTAGAGCTGGTGGATATCGCCTGCGATATCATCATTGCAAGCGACGACGTGATTGCCACATCCGAAACGGAGGCTGCAAAGGCGCTCAAAGCGACCTTGAAATAAGCATACCTTCCCCTGAAACTTGCCGGACTTGTTTCAGGGGATTTCTTTTTTAAAAAATAGGCTATCTATTGACACAATGGGAATTACTGTGATAAAATATACATAAAATCGTCCGATATTCATCTGATAATTAATTGTTTTTACCATGAAATCTCTTCAACTCACCCTTCAAACCGAAAAACCGCTTCACCTGCCCTTTGCACATTTTAAAATACTGCAGGGGCTCACCTATCATCTGATGTCATCCGACAAAACGCTTGCAGCAGAGGTGCATGACCGCCGCTTTCCCGACAAAAAAGCGTTCAAGTTTTTCTGCTTCACCGATCTGGCGGGACAGTACGCTGTACGCGACAAAAAACTGGTGTACCGCAGCCGTTTTTGCTGGGAGCTGCGCAGTGCCGACGACCGCATTATCGACGCGGCGGCAAGGGCTGTGCGGGCACAACCGGCGGTGCTGATTAACAACCAGTCCTGTCGGGTGATTTCGGTTGAAATCCGGAAGAAGCATTTTTGCGCCGACAGCGCCGTATTTCAAATGAGCACACCGATTGCCGTTTATCACACAGAGCAATCGGGCTTTAAGCGTTACTACAATCCCTTTGAGGACGACTTCTTTGCGCGCGTTTCAAAAAACATTCAGAATAAATATGAAATGTTTTACGAAAAACCGCTTCCTTGCGACGTTATTATTCAGTGTGATGCGCCGTCAGACAAGGACAAATGTGTGACGCACTACGAAGAATCCATCATTACCGCGTGGTATGGCAAATACCGCGTGACAGCCGCCCCGGCTGTGCTGGACTTCATCTGGCACACGGGGCTGGGAAGCAAAAACTCAATGGGCTTCGGCACCGTGACGGAGCTCTGAACAAGGAGGAATGAACTTGAATCAAAAACAATTCAGCTTTCAGAAGACCTACACGCTTCTGCCGCAGTCGCCGCTGATACATTTTCAGCATGACCAGAAAGGCGCTGTACTGAGAGCCACCGAGGTCAAGCCAAAGCTGGACAGGTATATAGCCCGGCGCTACGGCAAGGAGCTGCCCAAAAGCTGGCGCAATCCGCAGTCGCCCGACGCGCTCAATTACAAAATGCGCATTGTGGAGAGCGGCAGGCGTACCACCACCATGCTCGGTTTCATCAGCGGAAAAAAAGCCTCCACCGCAGAGGAGATAGCCTACGCAAACCAAGGCTGTCCGTACGACATTTTCTACGGCAACGTGGGCACTGAACACGAAAAACGCGGCGTAACTGTCGCCATGAAGCTGACCATCAACTGCTTTGCTGACGGACTGCTGAATTTTATTAACAGCATTATCGGCGATTTCTTCATCGTGCACAACTTCGGCACCATGCAGGACAAGGGCTTCGGCTCCTTTATCGTCCCGGGAAAAACATACACAGAAACAGAAATATGTAAAATACTCCGTGAGGAATATCATGCGGCGGCTGGCTATTATTTTCATGCGTCCGGAAAACCCTTCAAGCAGATTAAATGCGTCTATTCCCTGATGAAAAGCGGACTGAACCTGAAAGCGGGATACCGCCCTTCCATTCTGTTTAAGTATATGCACAAGCAGGAAATCGGCAACGAAAAGGCGTGGCTGAAGCAGCAAAAGATTGCGCCCGCGGTAGTCAACCACACGCAAACGCAAGAGGAAAAAAATACCCAGCACGACGTGAAGAGCCGTTATGTCCGGGCGCTGCTGGGCGTGGGCGAAGCCTATGAATTTCAGAATTATCGCAATGAGAGCCCCTCAAAAATCCGTGTGAAGATTCAGGAGACGGGAAAGAACGAAAAAAAAATTGAACGTCTGAATTCTCCGGTATTCTTCAAGATAATCGGGAAAACCGTCTACTTTGTCGGCGCTCCTGTCAACGAGGAAATTTACGGAAAAACCTTCCGGTTTTCGTCCACGAGAAACCGGCAACCATACAGCGGCACCATCACGGTACCGAGCAAAAACGAACTTCCGGACAATTTCATGGACGACTTCATGCATTACGCATACATCAAACTGAACGAATGGCATGACCAATTTCCGGATATTCGGGGAATAACCATAGAGGAGGTGCAGTAAGATGTCAGAAAGATACATAGCCGTCACCATCGGTCCGATTTTTGATACCATCAACCTTGCTTCCTCACCCTCCGCGCTCTGGGCGGCGAGTTATCTGTTTTCCACACTCTCCAGGAACATCTGCCTTTCGCTGACCAAAAACGGTGTCAGTCAGGAAGCCATCATCACCCCTTACTTTGACACAGCGGACCCTTTGCTCAATAAAAAGGACGGCGTAGGACTGTTTCACGACCGGATTATTTTCAGTGCCGGCAATTTTCCGATAGAGGCGTTTAACGGCGTCAAAGAAGACGCGATAGAAAACACGCTCACTTACTTCGGCTTCACCGGAAAGGACAAAGCGTTTTTCAAAAGCTATTTTCTTGTGTCGGCGTATGAATTCACGTCGGACAGCCCGATTCTTGACAGCGCGGGCGTGCTCGACTGCCTGGAGCTTTCTAAGCCGTTCGCCCATGAGTACGGCAGCAATCCGCTGCTGACGCTTTTCACCTCGGACGACGACGATGACAGGAACAAGGAAATCCGCGAAAGGGTCAGCGGTGAAATGAACATTTCCAACTGGCAGCTTTTCAACAGCCATCGCCGTGTCATGTCGCTTGAGCACATCGCGCGGAACGCTGTTCCGCCCGAAACCGCTGACCGCTTCAAAAAATACAAATACTACGCGGTTGTACGTTCCGACGGCGACCGTATGGGCGAAATCATCAAAGGACTCGGCGGTGATGCGGCAATCCGCCGGTTTTCATACAAATGCCTGACATACTGCGCCAAGGCAGCCGAAGCCGTGCATGATTTCGGCGGTGTAACCATCTACTCCGGCGGTGATGATTTGCTGGCGCTGATTCCCGTTGAAAACAAGGACGGCAATACCGTGTTTGACTTCATCCAGACCGTCAACGGTATCTTTGCCAAAGCCTTCGCGGATTATCGCGAGGCGGCAGTTTCCCTGTCGTTCGGCGTGTTTGTTTCCTACTACAAATTCCCGCTGTATGAAGCG
>CAMVLW010000097.1 GCA_947168445.1 uncultured Clostridia bacterium | reverse complement strand
GGGCGGCATCTTCTCCCTGATGGCAAATTCCAAATGACCGCTGCCGCGGTGGGCATTCCGCCTTTGGAAGCGTTTTCGATAGCGGAAAGGTTCATCAACGGCGGTCCGCTGCCGCGGTGGGCAGTCCGCCTTTTATTGCGTTTTCGATAACGGAAATGTTCATCAACGGCGGTCCGCTGCCGCGGTGGGCATTCCGCCTTTTTATACGTTTTCGATAACGGAAAGGTTCATCAACGGCGGGTCTAAGCTTTTAATTTAAAGGCAACGTTATGTTGCCTTAATTTTATATCTTTCACTCTATTTAGGTAATGCTTATGAAGTATCAATTTGACGCGGTGATTATCGGCGGCGGAGCCGCGGGTCTGCTGTGCGCGATTGCCGCAAAGCGGAAAAATCCCGCGGTGAAAATCGCTGTCATTGAAAAAAACGACCGCGTGGGAAAAAAGCTGTTGTCCACCGGCAACGGAAGGTGCAATCTCACCAACCTTCATACCGGCGCAGACAAATACTGCGGCAGCTTTCAAAAACAGAGCAGGGCAATTTTTGAAAAATGGAATACGGACAGGCTGCTCGGCTTTTTCGGTGAACTGGGGCTTTTGACCGTCGCGGACAGCGAAGGCAGAGTTTATCCGCACTGCAAGCAGGCGGCGGCGGTGCTGGACGTGCTGCGCTACGGCTGCGAAACGCGCGGCGTGCGGATTTTCTGCGGCGAAACCATCAAAAGCGTTAAGCGGCAAAGCGGCTTTACCGTCACCACAGCCGAAAACGTGTTCGTTTCGGACAAGCTGGTGGTGGCGACAGGCTCAAAGGCGGCTCCCAAGCTGGGCGGCAACGGCAGCGCGGCAGATTATCTCAAAAATTTCGGGCACACCTTTTTGCCCTTCTCCCCCGCTCTTTGCCCGGTCAGGGTGCAGTCCGGCGTGCTCAAGCCGCTGAAAGGACTGCGGGCAGCGGCTGCGGTCAGCCTGCTGCGCGGCGAAACCGCGATAAAAACCGAACGCGGCGAGGTACAGTTCAACGAGGATAACCTTTCGGGAATCTGCGTGTTTAACCTTTCGCTGTTCACACAGCCAAAGGATACGCTTTCGGTTGACCTGCTGCCTGATATTTCCGGGAGAGAATTATTTAATCTTCTTCAAAAGAATCAAAAGCTGTTTTCCGCACTGCCTGCCGACAACTTGCTGACAGGCATTTTTCAAAAGCGCGTGGCGCAGGCGGTGATGAAATCCGCAGGCGCGGGCGACTTTTCCAAGAATTGCGCGGGTTTATCGGAAAAACAGTTAAAAGAAATCGCTCACACGGCGAAAAGCCTTTGCTTTGCGGTAGCAGGCAACGACGGCTTTGACCGCGCGCAGGCATGCAAGGGCGGCGTGAGCGGCAGTGAAATTGATGAACATACCATGCAGAGCAAGCGCGTGCGCAATCTGTTTATCTGCGGCGAAGCGGTTGACCTCTGCGGCGAGTGCGGCGGCTACAACCTGCACTTTGCCTTTGCAAGCGGTATTATCGCGGGAGAGAATTTATGATACGGCTCAACAATGTTAAAATTCCGCTCGATTACGACGACAGCACGCTGAAAAAGGCGGCGGCAAAGGAGCTGCGCGTTGACGCGAGGGCAATTGAAGCACTCAGCCTGTTCCGCCGTTCGGTGGACGCGCGGAAAAAGGACAATATTTTCTTTCTCTGCACGCTCGACGTCACGGTTTCGGGCAGCGAGGACAAGCTGCTGAAACGCGCAAAAAACGCGGCAAAGGTCACGCCCTATCATTATGATATTCCGAAATGGCACGGCGGAGCTTCGCCTGTGGTGGTCGGCTTCGGTCCCGCGGGCATGTTCGCTGCGCTGATTCTCGCGCAGAGCGGCGCAAGACCGGTTGTTTTGGAGCGCGGCAGAGATGTTGACCGCCGCACCTCCGACGTCAATCACTTTTGGAAAACAGGCAAGTTAAACACGGAATCCAACGTGCAGTTCGGCGAGGGCGGCGCAGGCACCTTTTCCGACGGCAAGCTGAACACCGGCACCAAGGACAGCCGTCAGCGAAAGGTGCTGGAGGAATTTGTCAGCCACGGCGCCCCGGAGGAGATTCTCTTTAACGCCAAGCCGCATATCGGCACCGACAAGCTGAAAACCACCGTTAAAAATATCCGGGAGGAAATTCTTTCGCTCGGCGGCAGGGTGCTGTTTGAAACCAAGCTGACGGGCTTTGAAGCAAAGGACGGCTGCGTGACAGCGGCAATCGCGGAGCATGACGGCAGGACAGAAAAAATTGAAACCGGCCATATCATTCTGGCAATCGGTCACAGCGCGCGCGACACCTTTGAAATGCTCTTTGACATGCGCCTTCCGGTGGAGCCGAAGCCCTTTTCGGTCGGCGCGCGCATTGAGCACCGCCGCGAGAGCGTTGACCGCGCGCAGTACGGCAAATTCGCGGGTCACAAGGCGCTGGGCGCGGCGAATTACAAGATGAACGTCACCACGCGGAACGGCAGAGGAGCGTACACCTTCTGTATGTGTCCGGGCGGCAAGGTGGTGAACGCTTCGAGCGAGGAAGGCAGGCTTTGCACCAACGGCATGAGCGAATTTGCGCGTGACGCGGAAAATTCCAACGCCGCGCTGCTGGTGAGTGTGTCGCCGCGGGATTTCGGCAGCGACTCTCCGCTTGCGGGCATGTATTACCAGCGCGATTTGGAAGAAAAGGCGTTCCTGCTCGGCGGCGAAGGCTACGCCGCTCCCGTGCAGCGCGTGGAGGATTTTTTGAAGGAGCAGCCGTCCGTCCGAGTCGGAAGCGTTCAGCCGAGCATTTTGCCGGAGGTTGTTCCGTGCAATCTGCACGATATTCTGCCGCCGTATGTGGGCGGGAGCATGAAGCAGGCGATTTCGGACATGGGCAGAAAGCTAAAGGGCTTTGACGACGGCGACGCGGTGCTGACGGGTGTGGAAACGCGCTCGTCCTCCCCTGTGCGGATTTTGCGTAACCAAGAAACGCTGCAATCCGTTGGACTAAAGGGACTTTATCCCTGCGGCGAGGGCGCAGGTTATGCGGGCGGAATTATCTCCGCGGCGGTTGACGGCATGAAATGCGCCGAGAAGGTCATGGAAAAATAAACAATATCATCAGGGTTTTCGCAAGTTTTTTCTGAATATATTCACCTTTACAGATAACAGAAAATTTGATAAAATATATTTGTTGCGGAGTTTTTCCGCGGCGCAGGAGAGTATAACAATTCATAAAAGGAGAGTACATATGAAATTTTGTAGAAATTGCGGCACACAGCTTGAAGACAACGCGGCGTTCTGCCCCGCTTGCGGCACCGCGACAAGCGCACAGCAGGAGGCTGCACAGCAGCCCGCTCAGCAAGCGGCTGCACAGCAACCCGCTCAGCAGGCGGCACCCCCGCAGACCGATTTTGTTCAGCCCCAGGTAGACAGCGCAGCGGCTGACGCTCAGCAGAACAGAGGTATTGCATGGCTTGCGTACATGGGTCTGCTGCTGTTGGTTCCCCTGTTTGCAAGAAAGCGTTCGGAATACTGCAAGTTCCACGTAAAGCAGGGCGCGACCTTGTGCGCGGTTGAGATTGTTTATTATATTACCCAGGCGATTGTTATGGCGATTGTCAAGGCGATTTTCCCCGGACACATTGCCTACGGCTATTTCACCTATTATTATCAGGACAGCGCGGCAACCATTATTTTCCGTCTGCTGTTCGGCGCAGGCTCCATTTTCCTTTTGGTGCTCGCGATTATGGGTATTGTGAACGCGGCGACCGGCAAGCAGAAAAAGCTTCCGCTCATCGGTCAGATTCCCTTCATCGAAATGCTGATGGACAAAATCTACGCTGCACTGAACAAATAATCATTTAACAAAACGGCAGACAGATTTTTGCAACCTGTCTGCCGTTTTTATTAGAGTTTAGAGTTGAGAGTTGAGAGTTGAGAGTATCAATCCGCCCTCTGACCCGCCGTTACGCCGCGTCAGGAACCACACCGCGCCATCGCCGCTGCAAAAAAGCAAGTCACTATCTGCACCACGACCCGCCGTCACGCCGCGCCGTGAAACCAACCGCGCCATCGCCGCTGCATAAAAAAGCAAGTCACTATCTGCACCACGACCCGCCGTCACGCCGCGCCGTGAAAC
>CAMVLW010000096.1 GCA_947168445.1 uncultured Clostridia bacterium | reverse complement strand
AGGAAGCAAAATTATGCAATGAGTGAAGCGGGCTGCAATTTCCGCTGACGGCAACATTTGACGCGCCGTTGCAGAAGCATTTCCATAAGATGAACTTTGCCAAAGGCGCGCTGAAAAACGCGCTGAAATACACAAAAAGTTATGCTGTGCGGCAAAAAAGGTGATGTATTTTACAAATTGCAAACTGCCGCCTATGGTGCTATAATAGAAAGGTAAAACTATAATTGGAGATAAGAATATGGACGTAAGAGAGAATTTGAGAAATATCGCGATTATCGCGCACGTTGACCACGGCAAAACAACCCTTGTCGACCAGCTTTTGCGCCAGAGCGGTGTGTTCAGAGAGAACGAGGCGGTTGAGGAGCGCGTGATGGACTCCAACGACTTAGAGCGCGAGCGCGGCATCACCATTTTGTCCAAGCCGACGGCGGTGATGTATAACGGCATTAAAATCAACATTGTGGACACCCCCGGTCACGCGGACTTCGGCGGCGAGGTGGAGCGTATTCTGCAAATGGTCGACGGCGTTGTGCTGCTGGTTGACGCATTTGAGGGCTGCATGCCCCAGACCCGCTTCGTGCTCAAAAAGGCGCTGGGTCTCGGCAAAAAACCGCTGGTGGTGCTCAATAAAATCGACCGCCCGGGCGCGCGTCCCGAAGAGGTGGTTGACGAGGTGCTCGACCTCTTTATTGAACTCGGCGCCGACGATGACCAGCTGGAGTTCCCCGTGATTTACGCTTCCGCGCGCGACGGCTACGCCACTACCGACTATCACGAGCAGGGCACCGACATGAAGCCCCTGTTTGAAGCGATTGTCAACGAGATTCCCGCACCGCAGGGCGCGCTTGACGGCGGCTTGCAGATTTTGATTTCCAATATCGACGCGGACAACTACGTCGGCAGAATCGGCGTGGGCAGAGTGGAGCGCGGCAAGGTGAAAAACGGTCAGTCCGTCACCCTTTGCCACACCGACGGAACGACCAAAATCGTGCGTATCGGCAAGCTCTATCAGTTTGAGGGCTTAAACCGCATTGAGTGCGACGAAGCCGCGCTGGGCGATTTGGTGTGCGTCAGCGGTATTCAGGACATCAATATCGGTGAAACCATCTGCGCGAGCGATTGCGTGGAGCCGCTGCCCTTCGTCAAGATTGACGAGCCGACTGTCACCATGAATTTTATCGTTAACAACTCTCCCTTTGCGGGCAGAGAAGGCAAATATGTCACCTCGCGCAATATCCGCGACAGACTGTTCAAGGAAACCGAAACCAACATCGCGCTGCGTGTGGAGGAAACCGACAGCGCCGACACCTTCAAGGTGTCCGGCAGAGGCGAACTGCACCTTTCGATTTTGATTGAAACCATGCGCCGCCAGAATTTTGAATTTCAGGTGTCCCGCCCCGAGGTTATCACCAAGACCATCGACGGCAAGCTTTGTGAGCCGATGGAATACCTCATTGTAGAGGTTCCCGATTCCTATGTGGGCGCGGTAATGGAAAAACTCGGCTCGCGCAAGGCGGAGCTGATTAACATGGGAACCCGCGACGGCGGCGTGACGCATATCGAATTCCGTATTCCCGCAAGAGGCTTGATGGGCTACCGTCCCGAATTCCTCACCGACACCAACGGCAACGGCATTATGAACCATGTGTTTGACGGCTACGAGCCGTTCAAGGGCGAGATTGTCACCCGCCATCAGGGTTCGCTGATTGCCTTTGAAACCGGCGAATCCGTCACCTACGGTTTGTACGCGGCGCAGGAACGCGGCAGACTCTTTATCGGCGCGGGCGTGCCGGTGTATGAGGGAATGATTGTCGGCGCCAGCCCCAAGGCGGAGGACATCACCGTCAACGTCTGCAAGAAAAAGCACATCACCAACACCCGCGCTTCCGGCTCGGACGACGCGCTCAAGCTGACGCCGCCCACCGTGATGTCGCTGGAGCAGTGCCTTGAATTTATCGCGGACGACGAGCTGGTGGAGGTCACCCCCGAAAATATCAGAATGAGAAAGCGTATTCTGTCCAAGGAACAGCGTATGAAGCAGGCGTTTAGAAAGAAAGCATGAGTTACGTCATTTTAGATTTGGAGTGGAACACCGCCTACAGCAAAACCGCCCACCGCTTTGTGAATGAAATTATTGAGTTCGGCGCGGTCAAAACCGACGGCGATTTTAACGAGATTGATTCCTTTGAGCGGCTGATTACGCCCACCGTCGGGCGAAAAAAGCTGACCGGGCGCGTCAAGGAGCTGACCCACCTGACGAACGAACAGCTTGCCGAAGGGGGAGAGGACTTCTTTTCCGTGGCGCAGGCGTTCGCGGAATTTTTGGGCGACAGCGTAATGATGTCGTGGGGCACGTCCGACGTGCACGCGCTGATTGACAACTACCTCTACTACACCCGCAGCCGCACCATTCCCTTCCTGACGCGCTACTGCGATTTGCAGGAATACTGCGAGCGCGCCATCGGTGAGTTTGACGAGGGCAACCAAATCGGCTTGGGGCACTTTGCGGAGAAAATCGGTATTTCCTTTTCAGAGGAGGAGCAGCATCGCGCCGCGGCGGACGCCTATCTCAGCCTGAAATGTCTGCGCGCCGTGTCGGGCAGGCTGCCGCTTGACGATTATGTGCTGCAGGCGGACTGCGAGGAATTCTACGACAGAATGTTGTTTAAGAATCACTTCATCACCGACCTCACCTCGCCCGACATTGACCGCGAGCAAATGAAATTCGCCTGTGACAAATGCGGCGCACAGGCAAGACGCACCAAAAAATGGAAGCTGCGCAACAAATGCTTTGCCGCGGATTTCTACTGCAAAAACTGCGACAGACGCTTTTCGGGAAGGGTGTCCTTCAAAAAACGCTACGACGGCGTCAAGGTGACCAAGCGCATCGTCGAAAAAGCCGAAAAGCAAACGGACAATCAAACAAATTAACCACCGCTCCGGAGAACCCAACTTCGGAGCGGATTTTTATAGAGTTGAGAGTTAATACTCATTCAACTGACTTTTTGGAAAAAAACATATTTTTTCATGCGTATTTCATATAGTTTTCACTTTTGGGGATTATGATAATGACAACATCAAAAGTAACAGCGCAAAAGGCACTGTTCAGATAGGAGGATATACTATGAAAGATAAGTATTTTGATGAATTCATTAACAGCTTCAATGACTCCGAAAACGCTCCCAACCTCAACACCGAGGAAACCAAGGACGCAAGCGAGCAAACAGAAAACGGATATGTTCGCGCAGAGCAAACAGCAGAGGAAGGCTCCTATGAGTGGAACTCCGAGCGCGGCTATCAAAACGGCGAATACCATTATTCCTATATTAACGGCGCCAACAGCGACGCTCCGCACAATCCCAACAACTACGAGGACAACTATTCCGCTCCCGCACAGCCTGCGGACAGCTATCAGGATTACAGCGGCGCTTCCGCCGCGCAGAGCGACAACGCTTACGCCGCGCCGCAGTCTTACGCCGATTCCTACGGCGGCTACACCGCTTCGGCTCCGCAGCACGCGGAAAAAGCGCCCAAGCCCAAGAAGGAGAAAAAAGGCGCTTCCCGCGGATTTGTCGCGGCGGCACTTGCGGTTGCGATTCTCGCTTCCACCGCAATCGGCTTTGGCGGCGGCTATCTTCTGACGAGAAATCAGGACAGCGCCGCAACCACCACCAGCGGCGGCTTGACGATTAAGCAGGTCGCTTCCGATAAAAACAACACCGACGCGACCAACGCCGGCACCTCTACCGTCAGCGCCATGACAACCTCGGACATTGTGAAAAAGACCGCGAACAGCGTGGTTGAAATCGCCACCGAGGCAACCGTCAACGGCAGCTTTGCCAGACAGTATGTGACCCAGGGCGCAGGCTCCGGCGTGATTATTTCCGAGGACGGCTATATTGTGACGAACCATCACGTTGTTGACGGCGCGAGCAAGCTGACTGTCACGCTCCGCGACGGCACTTCGTATGACGCGCAGCTCATCGGCAGCGACGAGGACAACGACGTTGCGCTGATTAAGATTAACGCAACGGGACTCACCGCCGCGACCTTCGGCAACAGCAGCGATTTGGTAGTCGGCGACTATGTTGTCGCTATCGGCAACCCGCTCGGCACCCTCGGCGGCACCGTTACCGACGGTATCATCAGCGCGCTTGCCAGAGAGGTGACGATTGAAGGCACCAACATGACCCTGCTCCAGACCAACGCGCAAATCAGCCCCGGCAACTCCGGCGGCGGTTTGTTCAACGCCAACGGCGAGCTTGTCGGCATTGTCAATGCCAAGGACAGCGCCACCGAGG
>CAMVLW010000095.1 GCA_947168445.1 uncultured Clostridia bacterium | reverse complement strand
TAGGGGTTTCCATGAAAAAGTCAAGGCAATACCGCAAATATACCGTATTGAACTCGTGTTATATTGTTTTTGCTGATAATCAGCCCATATGAATTAGAATTACCCTCTTGCATTTTCCCGCAAGCTGTGTTATAATATACTGCAATGCAAGTTGTCATTGCGTTCAAATAAGCGAGCGACAGGCCCTGTGCGGTTGGGGTCTGTGAACCATGTCAGGCGGGGAACCGAGCAGCATTAAGCAGTATTTCCGATGCGATACAGTCAGTCTGTCGTTCACTTATTTGTGCGATTGCCGCCCGCGGCTGACGGCTTGCATTTTGTTATTACATTTTCCGGAGCAATAAGGTGTATCAGGTTCTTTATCGAAAGTGGCGCCCGCAGGTCTTTGACGACGTGGCGGGTCAGGAGCATATCACCACGACGCTGAAAAATGAAGTCATTGAAAACAGGCTCAACCACGCCTACCTTTTTACAGGCTCGCGCGGTACGGGCAAGACGACCTGCGCCAAAATTCTCGCAAAAGCCGCCAACTGCCTGAACCCGCAGCACGGCAACCCCTGTTGTGAGTGCGAAAACTGCAAGGGTATTGAAAACGGCAGTATTCTCGACGTTGTGGAAATGGACGCGGCGAGTAACCGCAAAATTGAAAACATCCGCGACATTATCGACGAGGTGCAGTTCAAGCCGAACAAAGCAAAGTACCGCGTGTATATCGTTGACGAGGTGCACATGCTCACCACCGAGGCGTTTAACGCGCTGCTCAAAACCCTGGAGGAGCCGCCGGAGCACGTTATCTTTATTCTTGCGACCACCGAGGTGCACAAGCTGCCGCAGACGATTCTCTCGCGCTGCCAGCGGTTTGACTTTCACCGTATTCCGCCGCAGGCGATTGCCGACAGAATCCGGTATGTCGCTTCGCAGGAGGAGGTCACCCTCAGCGATTCCGCGGCGCTTTTAATTGCGGGTGTTGCCGACGGTGCGCTCCGCGACGCGCTTTCACTGCTTGACCGCTGCATTGCCATCAGCACCGACATTGACGAACGTGTGGTGCGGCAGGCGGCAGGCTTGGCTGACAAAAAATATCTCTATGAGCTTTCCGCTTGTATCATCAATAAAAACACCGCAAAGGCGATGGAATGTATCGACCGCCTTTACGGAGAATCAAAGGACATGGCGCGGCTATGCGACGAGTTGATTGCCCATTTCCGCGCATTAATGCTGATAAAGTCCGTGCGCAGCCCGCGCAACATTCTGGTGATGTCCGACAGCGAGTTTGAACAGGCGCAGACACAGAGCGATTATCTTTCGCTTGCGGATATAGTTTACAATATGGATGTGCTGTCCCGCGCGTATCAGCGCATGGGACGCGGCACAGGCGACCGCACCGAGTTGGAAATGGCGCTTGTAAAGCTTTCCGCTCCCGAACTCGACAGCACCAACGAGGCGGTTGCCGCAAGACTGACGGCGTTGGAACGCGCCGTAAAGCGCGGTATTCCCGTTCAGGCTGCGCCCGCAGCGCCTCTTGCGGAAACGGTTCCCGAAGAAACGGAGCCGGAGCAGCCGCAGGAGGAATCTCCCGAATCGCAGCCGGAGGAAAAACCCGCCGAGCCGGAGCGCAAGGAAGCGCCCACGGAACCGAAGCCTGCGGAAAACCGCGAAAAACCTGAAAAGCCCCAACAGGTGCAGCAGCCGCAAAAGCCCGCTGCGCAGCCCGCGAAGAATCTCGACGAGCTTTACCGCAACGCAAAGCCGTTTCCGCAGTGGGTGGAGGTAATTGAGGCGCTCAAACCGATTTCGCGCTCGATCGCGGCGGCGTTTGTCGGCTCCGCGGCATATGAAAGCAGCGGCTATTTGCTGATTGATTCCACAAACACAATGGCGTTTGACCTGCTCAAGCACAGCAAGCAGCGGCAGGAAATCCGCGATATTATTCAAAATATCACCGGCAGGGTGTACCGTCTGGGTCCGTACAAGCGTCCCGGCGCGGAAAAGCAAAAAGCCGACCCCTTGCAGGTGTTTAAGCAGAATTTAACCGACAGCGGGATTCCCGTTGAAGAAAACTAACATATTAGGATACCATTTGAAAGGAAGTATTTGAAATGAAGGCAAGATTACCCAAGGGCTACGGCAGCGGCGGCAGCAACAACATTCAGCAGCTTGCACGCCAGGCGCAGAAGATTCAGGAGGATATGGAAGCCGCAAACGCCGAGCTTGATACCAAAGAATATGAAGCGGCAGCGGGCGGCGGCGCGGTAAAGGTGACCGTAACCGGCAAAATGGAGCTCACCAAGGTAGAGATTCAGCCGGAGGTTGTTGACCCCGAGGACGTTGAAATGCTCTCCGATTTGATTATGGCGGCTGCCAACGAAGCGATTCGCGCGGCGCAAAAGGAAAAGGAAGAAACCATGGAGTCTATCTCCGGCGGACTGAATATTCCGGGAATGTTCTGATAATGGCGCAGTATCACGTGGCTCCGCTGGAGCATTTGGTTGACCAATTTGAAAAAATGCCGGGAATCGGGCATAAAACCGCCCAGCGGTTGGCATATTATGTACTGAATCTGTCAAAAACAGAAGCAGACGAGCTTGCCAAGGCAGTCACCGACGCGCACAGCAAGATTCACTATTGCAGCCGCTGCTGCAATTTGACGGATCAGGAGTTGTGTCCCGTTTGCCGGAGCGCGGTGCGCGACCAAAGCGTGATTTGCGTGGTGGAAACGCCGCGTGACGCAACGGCGGTGGAAAACACCCATGAGTTCAGGGGCGTGTATCATGTGCTGCACGGCGCGATTTCTCCGCTCAACGACGTCGGTCCGGACAACCTCACGATTAAGCAGCTGCTCGCAAGGCTGAGCAATACCGAAATCAGCGAGGTGATTATGGCGACCAATCCCACTGTTGAGGGCGACGCGACCGCGCTGTATATCTCCAAGCTTTTAAAGCCGATGGGCGTCAAGGTGACGCGCCTTGCCTACGGTATTCCCGTCGGCGGTGATTTGGAATACGCGGACGAATACACACTGGCGAAGGCACTGGAAGGCAGGAATGAAATCTGATGGCTTCACTGAAAACAATCGCGCAGAACAAAAAAGCGCGCCACGATTATTTTATTGAAGAAACCTACGAGGCGGGAATCGAGCTGTTCGGCACCGAGGTCAAATCCATCCGTCAGGGCAGGGTCAACCTCAAGGACAGCTGGTGCTCGATTGACAAGGGCGAAATCTTTGTCAACGGTATGCACATCTCCCCCTATGAGCAGGGAAATATCTTCAACCGCGACCCCATGCGCGTGCGAAAGCTGCTCATGCACAAAAAGGAAATCAACCGGCTGTTCGGCGTGGTGAAGCAGATGGGCTATTCGCTCATTCCCATCAGTCTGTATTTTAAAGACAGCCGCGTAAAGGTGCAGGTCGGCTTATGCCGCGGCAAAAAGCTCTATGACAAGCGCGAGGACATGGCAAAACGCGCCGCCAAGCGCGACATGGAGCGCGCAATAAAGGAGCAAAACAGATGACGAGAAAATCCCTTTTATGTCTGATTTTGCTGAATATGATTCCGGCGGCATTGTCGTTCCTTTATCCCTTAGGAGGATGGGTGGAAATACTGGCTGCGGCAGCGATGATAGCGATGATAATTGTCAACCTTCTGATAAGCGACAGATTTTGGATTTCGCTTCTTGCTATGGCTGTATCAGCGGCGTTGTGCGTGTGTGGTTGCCGTTTTAGTTTAATGATGTATTACACACATATCAACGCTCACTCGGCAACACCGTTGCTCAGCATTTGGTTTGCAAAATTATTCGTCATTATCGGCATAGCTTCGGTTGCATTGTATGGCATACTCGGATTCATCAAGCTGATGGTGAGAAAACACCGTAAAAAGAAGGATAGGATAGGATAGAATTAAGATAGAAAGCGCAGTTCAGAGTGAAAAAAATTTCACTCTTCACTTTGAACGCTTCACTCTAAAAAAACGGGGATGTAAAGGTTTCGACGGGGGACAGGAACCCTGATAAGCGAGCGGCGGTGCGGAACCGCCATAAAATCCGCAAACTTAAAATAACTGACAAACGTACAGTTGCTTTAGCTGCTTAATGCAGCTCGTTCCTGCGCAGAGCACCTCGGCTGCGTAAGGGGCGTTGACCAGAGGTAAAGGTGAACAGGGCTTTGCTTCGCGCTCTGTCATCACTCAGAAGCTACTAAACCGTTCAGCCTGTCGTTAGGCGGCGCGGCAAGGGAATGTTAATATAGCGACTGCGCTCGGAGAAAGTCACGGCGAACGTCTTTCGGACGCGGGTTCAACTCCCGCCATCTCCACCATAAAGGATATGCAAAAAAGATATATCCC
>CAMVLW010000094.1 GCA_947168445.1 uncultured Clostridia bacterium | reverse complement strand
CTATGAAAGTGACAAACGACATCAAATATGTTGGTGTAAACGACCACAAAATTGATTTATTCGAGGGTCAATACGTTGTTCCTAACGGCATGGCATATAATTCCTATGTCATTCTTGACGAAAAAATCGCCGTCATGGACACCGTTGACCGCAACTTCAAATTTGAATGGCTGAACAATCTGGAAGAAGCGCTCGGCGGCAGAAAGCCCGATTACCTGATTGTGCAGCACATGGAGCCCGACCACTCCGCAAATATCCGCAACTTTATGGAAAGCTATCCCGACGCGACCATCGTTTCCTCCGCGAAGGCATTCACCATGATGCAGAATTTCTTCGGCACCGACTTTGCGGACAAGCGCATTGTTGTCAAGGAAGGCGACACCCTTGAACTCGGTAAGCACACACTCGCGTTTGTTGCCGCTCCGATGGTTCACTGGCCTGAGGTTATCATGACCTACGACACCACCGACAAGGTGCTGTTCTCCGCTGACGGCTTCGGCAAGTTCGGCGCGCTTGACGTGGAAGAGGACTGGGCATGTGAAGCAAGACGCTACTATATCGGTATCGTCGGCAAATACGGCGCGCAGGTGCAGAACGTGCTCAAAAAAGCCGCGAACCTTGACATTCAGATTATCTGCCCGCTGCACGGTCCCGTGCTCAGCGAGAACCTCGGCTATTATCTTGACCTCTACAACACCTGGTCAAGCTACGGCGTAGAAACCGAGGGCATTATGATTGCCTACACCTCTGTTTACGGCAACACCAAGCAGGCGGTCGAGCTGCTCGCTGACAAGCTGAGAGCCAACGGCTGCCCGAAGGTTGTTGTCAACGACCTTGCCCGCGAGGACATGGCGGAGTGTGTGGAGGACGCGTTCCGTTACGGCAGAATCGTGCTCGCCACCACCACCTACAACGCGGAAATCTTCCCCTTCATGCGCGAGTTCATTAACCATCTGACCGAGCGCAACTTCCAGAACAAGAAAATCGCCCTGATTGAAAACGGCTCATGGGCGCCTTTGGCGGCGAAAACCATGAAAAAAATGCTGGAGGGCTGCAAGAATATTGAATTTGTGGAGCCGACCGTCAGGATTATGTCCGCGCTCAACGACGAGAGCCGCGCACAGATTGACAAGCTTGCCGAGGTGCTCTGCCACGATTACATTGAGCAGGACGGCGACAAGGCGAACAAGAACGACCTCACCGCGCTGTTCAGAATCGGCTACGGTCTGTATGTCGTCACCTCCAACGACGGCAAGACCGACAACGGCTTGATTGTCAACACCGTTACCCAAGTGACTGATTCTCCCAACCGCGTTGCTGTTTGCATTAACAAGCAAAACTATTCGCACCACACCATCAAGAACACCGGCGTGATGAACGTCAACTGCCTGTCGGTTGAAGCGCCGTTCTCTGTGTTTGAAAACTTCGGCTTCCAGAGCGGCAAGAATGTTGACAAGTTTGCCAACTGGGAAGCGCTGCGCTCCGACAACGGTTTGATGTTCCTGCCCAAATACATTAACGCGTTTATGTCGCTGAAGGTGGAGAATTACATTGACCTCGGCTCGCACGGCATGTTCATTTGCAGCGTGACCGAAGCGCGTGTGATGTCCGATAAGGATACCATGACCTACACCTACTATCAGAAGAACGTCAAGCCCAAGCCCCAGACCGAGGGCAAAAAGGGCTGGGTCTGCACCGTTTGCGGCTACATTTATGAGGGCGAGGATTTGCCCGAGGACTTCATCTGCCCGCTCTGCAAGCACGGCGTTGCCGATTTTGAACCCATTGAGGGGTAATCTTGTATCAAAATAAGTTTTAGTTGTTACAGAGTAATAGGGGAGCTCCTTGCGGGCTCCCTTCCCCATTCGGCACTTTCGATAGATTAAAGGACACAGCATGAAAAAATACATTCTCGCCCTTGACGAGGGCACAACCAGCGCGCGCAGTATCCTTTTTGACAAGAATTGCAGCGTGGTGTGCATGGCGCAGCACGAGTTTCCGCAGATTTACCCGCAGCCGGGCTGGGTGGAGCAGGATCCGATGGACATTTACGCCAACCAGTACGCTTCGCTGACGGAGTGCATTGCCAAAAGCGGCGTGTCGCCTGATGAAATTGCGGGCATAGGCGTAACCAACCAGCGCGAAACCGTGATTGTCTGGGAAAAGGCAAGCGGAAAGCCTGTTTACAACGCGATTGTCTGGCAATGCCGCCGCACGGCGGAAATTTGCGAAGCCCTTGAAAAGCAGGGCTGCGCGGCGCTGATTGCCGAAAAAACCGGCTTAAAGCTTGACGCCTATTTCAGCGCGAGCAAAATCAAATGGATTCTCGACAATGTGGAGGGCGCCCGCGAAAAAGCCGAGCGCGGCGAGCTGCTGTTCGGCACAGTGGACACATGGCTTTTGTGGAAGCTGACCGACGGCGCAGTGCATGTGACAGACCGCACCAACGCCTCGCGCACCATGCTCTACAACATCAACACCTGTGAATGGGACAAGGAGCTTTGCGCACTGTTCGGGATTCCGCTGTCCATGCTGCCGGAGGTGAAGAGCAGCAGCGAGATTTACGGCGTGATGCAGCTTATGGGCGCGGCGGTTCCGATTTGCGGCATTGCCGGCGACCAGCAGGCGGCGCTCTACGGTCAGGGCTGCCTTGCGGCGGGCGACCTCAAAATCACCTACGGCACCGGCTGCTTTTTGCTTGCCAACACCGGAACAACGCCTGTCAGCAGTCACCATGGTCTGCTCACCACCATTGCCGCCACACGCGGCGGTCAGCCGGTGCAGTACGCGCTGGAAGGCAGCGTGTTTGTCGGCGGCGCGGTGATTCAATGGCTGCGCGATGAACTGCGGTTTATCAAGGATTCAGCCGACAGCGAATACTTTGCCCGCAAGGTGCGCGACAACGGCGGCGTGTATATCGTTCCCGCCTTTGCCGGACTCGGCGCTCCCTACTGGGATATGCGCGCCCGCGGCACCATTACCGGGCTGACGCGCGGCGCCGGCATTGAGCACATTATCCGCGCGGCGCTGGAATCCATCGCCTATCAGTCCAACGACGTCATCACCGCCATGCAGTCCGATTTCAGCGGCAGTATTCACAACCTGAAGGTGGACGGCGGCGCTTCGGCAAACAACCTTCTCATGCAGTTTCAGGCGGATATTTCAAACATTGAGGTCGTCCGTCCCGCGCAGAAGGAAGCCACAGCCGCAGGCGCTGCGCTTTTGGCGGGTCAGGCGGTCGGCTTTTATCAAAACATTACCGGCAATGCACGGCTCAACACCGTGTTCAAGCCCTACATGGCGGCAGCAGAGCGCGAAAAGCTGCTCAACGGCTGGCGCAGGGCGGTAAAATCCTGTTTAAGTGAGGAAAAATAAGATGAAAACAGAAGAAAGAAGAATCCCGTCCTCCGACGGAATTCATCAGTTATACTGCCGCGTCTATATTCCCGACGGCAACCCGATGGGACTATTCCACGTGGTTCACGGCATGAACGAATATATCGCGCGCTATGACCGCTTTATGCGTGAGATGGCGCGGGAAGGCTATGTTTGCTACGGCTTTGACAATCTCGGTCACGGCTACACCGTCAACCACGACACCGAACTGGGCTATATCGGCACATGGAAGATGATGGTTGAGGACGTGCGCAGCGTTGCCCTGCAAATGAAAAAGGAATTCGGAGAGGATCTCCCCTGCTTTTTGCTCGGTCACAGCATGGGCTCGTTTATCGCGCGCTGCTGTGCGTCGCACAAGCTTTGGAGCAAGGTCATTTTCATGGGCACAGGCGGTCCGAACCCCATTTCGGGCTTGGGAATGGGGCTGATTAAGCAAAACATCCGTATGAAGGGCGACCGCGCCTACTCTCCCTTTATTGAAAAGCTCGCCTTTGGCAGCTATAACAACCGCTTCCGTGAGGAGGACGACGACTACGCATGGCTGTCCACCATCCGCAAGGAGCGCGACAAATACCGCAATAACAAATACTGCACCTTCCATTTCACCCTCAACGGCTATCAAACGCTGGTGAAGCTGCAGTCAATGGCGAACAGCAAGCTGTGGTTCAAGAGCGTTAACGCCAGACTGCCGATTTTGCTGATGTCCGGCAGCGACGACCCTGTGGGCGACTACGGCAAGGGCGTGCAAGAGGTGTATGACAGGCTGAAACGGAACGGCAAGAACGTGCGCATGAAGCTCTATCAAAACTGCCGCCACGAAATTCTTAACGATGTCTGCCACGATGAAGTGGTGCAGGACATTCTGCTGTTTATTTCCTAATTGTATCATCAAAGACAAAACCCGGAGCAACGCTGATTGCTCCGGGTTTTTATACTAATTCCTGATAGAAAATAGACCGCAAAGATTGTCTGCTTTTTATTAGGTATTAGTATT
>CAMVLW010000093.1 GCA_947168445.1 uncultured Clostridia bacterium | reverse complement strand
GCGCTATCACGCAAAGCTGACCTCTCAAAAGGCGCGCCGGATGCAACGTCACGTTGCAACAAAAAGGCTGTCGAAATGACAGCCTTGATTTGTTGAAATTGTGTTTGAAATTGTGTGGTGCCGATTAGCAGAAGTAAACGTCCATTTCGCCCTCTTCGCCGTCAGCAACAAAGTAAGCCTTGCTCTCGTCGGGCTTGAGGTATACGGAAATTTCCTTTGCGTCCTTGCCGTAGGTAGCCTTTACATTGGCAACAACCTCGTCAATTGCAACCTGAACGCCGCCGTACTCTACAAAGAAGTTAACCTTTGCCTCTTCGGGCTTCTTGGGAGCGGCCTTTTTGGGAGCAACCTTCTTGGGAGCCGCCTTCTTAGCAGCCTTCTTCTCCTCAACCTTTACCTCAACAGCCTTCTCGGCAGCCTTTGCCTTTTCAGCAACGACCTTGGTTGCCTTGGTTTCCTTTTCCGCGGTTTCAGCGGTCTTTTTTGTTCTAGGCATAATATTTTCCCTCTTTCCGATTATTAAATTTGCATATGGTTTTCTTATATTTTTATTGCCTGTATCCTAATTATACATACAGGAAAATTATTTGTCAATAATCACAAATTATTTTTGTCGCTTAATACATATTTAAAGAAATTATTACTTTGACTTGGTGAATTTTAACAATATATTTTACTATATTTTGGCTATAATACAGTATTGACAGCCTTTTCGACATCTTTTTGACCTTGGCTTGAGTGATACTTTTCTTCGCGGTGTAAAAAAGTGTGAATTCTGCGCTTTTAAAATCAAATCAGCGTTGCGAATGTCATTGAAAATCGGGTTTCCGTATGTTAAAATAAAAAAGAATATGGGTAATTTGAATCAAAGAGGGGATAGGCGTGTTTTTAGAAAATTTCATCTTAATCGCCCAACAGGTGTTGGTGCTGTTTATTTTAATCGCCGTCGGCTTTGCCTGCGGCAAGCTCGGCGTCATCACCGAGCACGCGTCAAAGAAAATGACCGACATTGTGCTCTATGTCGTGACGCCCTGTGTCATGCTCAATGCCTTTCAGCGCGAGTTTTCCTTTGATTTGCTGGGGCAGATTTTCCTCGCGGCGGGCATTGCCGTGGCGATTCTCGGCGCGTCCGTTTTGCTGGTTCGCCTGACCGTGCACGACAAGGACGTTGCGCGGCGCAAGGTGCTGCAATTTTCCGTTATCTTTTCCAACTGCGGCTTTATGTCGCTGCCGCTGCAAAAGGAGCTGCTCGGTGACGACGGCATGTTTTTCGGCTCCATTTTTGTCGCGGTGTTCAACGTCGTGTGCTGGACATACGGCTTGGTTGACATGAGCGGCGACAAAAAGCAGCTTTCGATTAAAAAACTCGCCCTTAACCCCGGTATTCTCGGCGTTGTGCTGGCGATTATTCTGTTCGTCTGCCATGTGCAGCTGCCGGTGTTTGTCGCTTCGCCCATTAAACATCTGGCAAACCTCAACACGCCGCTGCCTATGCTGATTATCGGCTATTATCTCACCAACGCCAAGTTCAAGCAGGCGTTTACCGACGCCAAGGCGTATCTCTCAATGGCGCTGCGGCTGATTGTCATTCCGCTCGCGGTGCTGTTTGCCATGGCGCCGTTCGGCTTGAACCGGAATATGGTGATTGCGTTCGTCATTGCCTGCGCCGCGCCGACCGCCGCAACCACGACCATGTTCGCTGCAAAGTTCAACCGCGACGTGGAACTGTCTGTCAGCATTGTCGCCGCGTCAACGCTGCTGTCCATTGTCACAATGCCGCTGGTGGTATCGCTGGCATATACGGTTTGTCCGGCGTAAAGGAGGATTGTTATGCCCAGAAGTTCCCGCCAAAAGGAAAAGCTGCTCTATTTGCAGAAAATCCTGCTGGAAAAAACCGACGAAAACCACCCGCTCACGATTAACGAAATCAAGGATTTGCTCGCCGGCTGCGGTATTCAGACCGAGCGCAAGGCGCTGTATAACGATTTGGAAGTTTTGGAATCGTTTGGGCTTGACATCTGCCGCACAAGAACCTCAACCGTCGGCTATTTTGTCGGAAACCGTGATTTTGAGGTTGCCGAGTTAAAGCTGCTGGTGGACGCGATTCAAAGTTCCAAGTTTATTACGCACAGCAAAAGCCTGAAGCTGATTAAAAAGCTGGAAGGACTTGTCAGCGAAAACGACGGGCGGCAGCTTCAGCGCGAGGTGGTCGTCACCAACCGCGTCAAAACGCCCAACGAGCAAATTTATTACAACGTCGATGAAATCCACAACGCCATTTCCGAGAACCGTCAGATTTCCTTCCGCTATATGCGCTGGGAGGTTGATTTTAGCGGCAGAGAAAAAATCATCAAAACCGCCCGCCGAGGCGGAGCGCTGTATATTGTGTCGCCGTGGGCGCTGTGCTGGGATGATGAAAATTACTATTTAGTGGCGTTTGATACCAAAGAAAACAAAATAAAGCACTTTAGAGTTGACAAAATGGAGAATATCCGCATAATGAAAAAGGAACGCGACGGCGCCGACATCTTTGAGAAATTCAACCTTGCCCACTATGCCAAAAGCGTTTTTTCCATGTTCGGCGGCGAGGAGTGCGAGGTCAAGCTCAGCGTTGACAACGACCTCGTCGGCGTGATTGTAGACCGCTTCGGCTCTGATATCTATATTATAAAGGAAACCGACAGCACATTTATTGTCCATGTCAGCGTCGTATTAAGCCCACAGTTCTATGCGTGGGTGTTTGGTTTGGGTCTAAAAGTGCGGATTTTGTCGCCGAAAAGAGCAGTAGATGAATACAAAAACAAAATATTGGAAATTAGCGAGCAATATAATAGCTGAAAAATATTTTTTCCGTTATTTTTTGCGAAAATCACAAAAAAGTATTGACAATGCAACTTTTAACCTGTATTATAGTATTGTAGGATAGAGGATATATCTCTATTTTTAGTTTGGGGATGTTTACTAAAAATTAATCAGAAAAGGGGTGTTAGAATGAGCTTGGAATTATTGAATTCAACTTCAGCGTCAAATTCTGTTTTTCGTGTTGTTTGCGGCGATATGGTGATTTCCGAAAAACCGGTTCTGCACAATGAGGCTGTGTTCGGTCTTGTCCTTTCCGGACAGCTGAATATGAATATCGACGATCGCGTTACCGCTCTTGCTGAAAACGATATTTACTTCATTTCCCCAAACCGCAAATACCGTTTCGGCGATTTTGAAAACGCGGCAGTAGAAATCATCAGTCTGAACTTCTCCAATGCAACTGCAGTCAGCCAGGACTATATTCCGCAAAGCATTATTCGCGCACTTGTAAACGGCAACTGCTCACCGTTTGCCAAGATTTCCCCCGGTGAAGCCGGCTATGCCTTTATGCGTCAGGCGATTCTGGACATTAAGGTAGCCGAAACTCAAAAAAGCGATTATTTTCAGTTGCAGGTTTACAGCAAGATGTACGGCTTGTTTTATGAGCTGTTTGCCAACAAGTACATCAAAATTTTAGATGTGGAAATGCGCAGCAAAAAATACCGCGCGCTGCTCCGCGTCACCCACTACATTGACGAGCATTACAGCGACGGCGTTTCTCTTGAGGAGGTTGCCGAGGCAACCGGCATCAGCCGCTACTATGTGTCGCATCTGTTCAAGGAACTGATGGACAACACCTTTGTCGGCTATGTCAACGAGCTGCGTCTTAACCATGCGGCAATGCTGCTGGTGACAACCGACAGTCCGATTATCGAAATCGCGTCAAAGTCGGGCTTTAACAATCTGTCAAATTTCAACCGCGCGTTTAAAATGTACTTCGGCAAAACGCCGTCGTCATACCGCAAAAGCTAATTTTTTACGGCACCGTGCTTCGGCACGGTGCCTTTTTCCTTTTACTGCGGAATAATTTGCCGATTGTGCAGGAAATAATGAATTTTTCGAAAGCAATTCGTGCGGTTTTTTCAGAAAAGACGCGGCTAAATTGAAAGAATGACAAAAATTTAAAAATTCCCTTACAAAATATATTGCAAAACACAGCACTTTTTGTTATAATTATTATGTTCATTTATATGTTCAAATAAAAAAGGAGGAACATTCTATGCAAAGAACAAAAAAAGTTATCAGCTTGCTTTTAGTTGTTCTGATGGTCTTTTCATGTTTTTCATGTTTGGCATCTGTAACAGCATTTGCAGCCGATAGCAGCAAACCTGTTTCAGTTGAGTTCTTGTATGGCGATGTTGACGGCAACGGCAAAGTAAATATTAACGATGCCACCGCTATTCAGCGTCACCTTGCAGAACAAGAGGACTTTATTCTGAAAGAGGGAACCGACGCCTTCAAGGCTGCCGATGTAAACGGCGACGGCAGAATTTCTGTTGAAGACGTTACCCTGATTCAGCGTTATTTAGCTGAATTTATCGATCACTTCCCGGTTGAGGAAGCTCCCGC
>CAMVLW010000092.1 GCA_947168445.1 uncultured Clostridia bacterium | reverse complement strand
ATGTCGTTCATCCAGCCGCGGTTCCACTTGTAGTCAAAGCCCATGCCGCCTTCCTCAATTTTGTGCGTGATTTTTGACCATGAGGTGTTTTCCTCGGCAAACATCAGCACATGCGGATGGTGCAGGTGCACGGCGGTGTTCAGGCGCTTGACAAACTCAATCGCCTCCAAATTCTCCTTGCCGCCGAATTTGTTCGGCTCCCACTCGCCGGCGGTCTTGCCGTAATCGAGATAGAGCATGGAGGACAGCGAACCGACGCGCATACCGTCGAGATGGTACATATCAAACCAAAAGTTGGCGCAGGAAACCAAAAAGCTGAGCACTTCCGGTCTGGCAAAGTTGAACAGGCAGGTGTCCCATGACGGACGCTCGCCCAGCTTGGGATTTTCATCCTCAAAAAGCGCGGTTCCGTCGAATTTGGAGAGCGCAAAGGCGTCCTTCGGGAAATTGGAGGGCACCCAGTCCACAATCACACCGATACCCGCCTGATGGAATTTATCAACAAGATACATGAAATCCTTCGGCTCGCCGTAGCGCGAGGTCGGGGCAAAATAGCCTGTTGTCTGGTAGCCCCAGCTGCCGTCAAAGGGATATTCCATAATGGGCATAAGCTGCACGTGCGTGTAGCGCATGTCCGCAACATAAGCGACAAGCTCGTCGGCAAACTGACGGTAGGAATAAAAGCTGCCGTCGGGATTCTTTTTCCACGAGCCGAGGTGAACCTCATAAATGTTCATCGGCATGGTCAGCGAGTCGGCGCTGCCGCGGCGGTCAAGCCACGCGCCGTCGTTCCACTGATAGCCGCTGATGTCATACACCACCGAAGCGTGGTCGGGGCGCACCTGTGAAAAATACGCGAAGGGGTCGGATTTGAGAATCCGCTCAAACCACGGGGTCTCAATGCAGTACTGGTAGCTTTGCCCCTGCGCGACGCCCTCGATAAAAAGCTCCCACGCGCCGCCGTCGCGCTTATTCATATAGGCGGCGTTTTTGTTCCAGTCGTTGAAGTCACCCACCACCGAAACGCTCTCGGCATTCGGCGCCCAAACACGGAACATCACGCCCTGTCTGCCGTCGCGCTCCTCGGGACGCGCACCGAAATAATGATAAGCGAACACGCTGTCGCCCTCACAAAACAGGGTGATTTCGCTGCGTTCCTCGTTTAAGCTGTAGTTCATTCTTCAATCTCCTTTCGCTTGGGAGTGTATTTTCACGCAATTAACCTATCTTATATCTATCTACTGTATATCATACCAAAAATTTCTGTGAATTTCAAGCAAATTGAAAAATTTCCAAACGAAAATTTCGTGTATTTTTTATAAAAAATGCCCAAAAGGGAATGTAACGCTGCACCCTGCCCCGTATTTTTATCGTTTTTTGTCAGAAAAGGTTATGTCGGAAGGGGTTTGGGGCAAATCCTGTATGGTGCTATCGGAAAGGTTTCGGAGCGACGAGGTGATTCCCCTGTTAGGCAATGTCGTCAACTTAAGCAAAAACTTTATAAAACATTCTGTAGGGGTCGGTCTTGACCGACCCGCGGATTGAGTTCCATACGTTAGGTTCACCGCCTGCGGTTTGGTCAAGACCAAACCCTACAGTAAAGCGAGATAAAACCATAAGGTTTTTGATAAAAGGTAAAGTTTTAGTAGAAACAAACTAATACACCATTAAGGAAAGTTTTTCTTTAAGTTGTTGACATTGCTCCCGAGGGGAAGGCTTTTTGGGGCGCGAATTCAAGTGTTTTACTTATGTGGGAAAGTTGAATCACTTATAACTTATCACTTATAACTTATAACTCACTTGCCACTTACCACTAATCACTTACCACTAAAAAAAGAGCGCGCTCTTTCGAACACGCTCTTAATTTTGATTATTACAGCGAAATACTTCTTACAGCTCAGCGAAATACTTAATGGTTCTAACCATCTGGCTGGTGTAGGAGTTCTCGTTGTCGTACCAGGAAACAACCTGAACCTCATAGAGGTCGTCAGCAACCTTGGAAACCATGGTCTGGGTAGCGTCGAACAGGGAGCCGTATCTCATGCCGATAACATCGGAAGAAACGATGGGATCCTCGTTGTAGCCGAAGGACTCGGAAGCAGCAGCCTTCATAGCAGCGTTGATGCCCTCAACGGTAACGTCGGTGCCCTTAACAACAGCGGTCAGGATTGTGGTGGAGCCGGTGGGAACAGGAACACGCTGTGCGGAGCCGATGAGCTTGCCGTCCAGCTCGGGAATTACCAGACCGATAGCCTTAGCAGCGCCGGTGGAGTTGGGAACGATGTTAGCAGCGCCCGCTCTTGCACGTCTGAGGTCGCCCTTTCTGTGGGGACCGTCGAGGATCATCTGATCGCCGGTGTAAGCGTGGATGGTGCTCATGATACCGCTCTGGATGGGAGCATACTTGTTCAGAGTATCAGCCATGGGAGCGAGGCAGTTGGTGGTGCAGGAAGCAGCGGAGATGATGGTGTCGTCCTTGGTCAGAATATTCTCGTTAACGCTGAATACAACGGTGGGAAGGTCTTTGCCTGCGGGAGCAGAGATAACAACCTTCTTTGCGCCTGCGTCAATATGAGCCTGGCTCTTAGCCTTGGAGCAGTAGAAACCGGTGCACTCGAGAACAACGTCAACGCCAAGCTCGCCCCAGGGCAGTTCAGCAGCGTTGGGCTTCGCATAGATGGTGATTTCCTTGCCGTCTACGATAATGGAGTTTTCGCCTGCCTCTACAGTGTGCAGATTCTCACCGATGGTGCCGCAATAGCCCTTCTGAGCGGTGTCATACTTGAGCAGGTTAGCGAGCATTTTGGGATCGGTCAGATCGTTGATAGCAACAACCTCATAACCCTCTGCGCCGAACATCTGACGGAACGCAAGACGTCCGATACGGCCAAAGCCGTTAATTGCAACTTTTACTGACATAATAAATTCCTCCTAAATTTTAAGGTAGTTATATTATATTACATTTTTTTCATTTCTTCAATAGCTTAGTGGAAAATAAACAGAATTTTTTTCAGAAAATCCCCCGTATTTACTGATAATATTCAAAAAGTCAAATTATCTTGCATTTTGCATATACATTATTGTTAAATAGAATTATTTTTCTCAAAATTGTCACGCCGCTTATTGACAATCGGCTTGTTTTATTATAAAATGACAGTAGACTCTGCAACTATGGGGTTCGCGATTGTGCATTTGCACAACCCGCTTTTTTTAATCAGACTCTTTCGGGAGCCGTTATATATAGATATTTTGCGGCAAGCGCCGCTCTGTTTTGCTCTTTGCGGCAAGCGGAGAAGCCCCTTACTTTCATCAGTTATTCTCTGATAAGGGAAAAATATTTTATATATTTTTAAAATTGAATATCTTGTAACGGCACCGCAAAGGTTTCTTGATTTGACGAATGAAAATGCTGAAAGAAAAAGAAACAAGGAGGTGTCAGGGAGATGCAGGTTTCACTCATTATCTTAATCATCAGCGTCATAGCTGCTGTGATTTTCGGCGGAGCCGTGGGTATTTTCATCGGTATTCAGGTGAGAAAAAATACCGCGGAAAAGGAAATCGGAAGCGCGGAGGAAGAAGCGAAGCGCATTGTGTCCGACGCAATGAAAACCGCTGAGGCAAAGAAGAAGGAGCTGGTACTTGAAGGCAAGGACGAGGTTCACCGCTTCCGCAACGAAAGCGAAAAGGAAATTTCAGACCGCCGCAAGGAAATTCAGCGCCAGGAACGCCGTATCCAGCAGAAGGAGGAAAACCTTGACCGCAAGCTCGACAACGTCGAGAAGAAGGAAGAAAAGGCTGCGAAAAAGATTAAGGAAGCTGACAAAAAGCTCGACGAAATCGAGACCATCAAGAAAAGTCAGTTTGAGATGCTCGAAAAAATTTCGGGCTATACAGCGGAACAGGCAAAGGGCTATTTGCTCTCCCAATTGGAAGACGAGCTGACTCACGAAAAATCCGTAAAAATTATGGAGTATCAGGAGCAGCTGAAGGAAGAAGCCGACGACAAGGCAAGAAATATCATTTCACTGGCAATCCAGCGGCTTGCCGCCGAGCAGGTTGCCGAGGCGACGATTTCTGTCGTACCGCTGCCCAATGACGAAATGAAGGGCAGAATTATCGGCCGCGAAGGCAGAAACATCAGGGCGATTGAAACCCTGACAGGCGTAGACCTGATTATTGACGACACACCCGAAGCGATTACGCTTTCCTGCTTTGAGCCCGTGCGGCGCGAGGTGGCGAGAATCGCTCTGGAACGCCTTATTTCCGACGGACGTATTCACCCCGCCAGAATTGAGGAAACAATTGAAAAAGCACGCCGTGAGGTGGACGCGACCATCAAGCGCGAGGGCGAACGCGTTGTGCTTGAAATGGGTATTCACAACATTCATCCCGAGCTTGTCAAGCTGCTGGGACGCTTGCGTTACCGCACCAGCTACGGTC
>CAMVLW010000091.1 GCA_947168445.1 uncultured Clostridia bacterium | reverse complement strand
ACCGGGACGGTCAAATCGGCGTAGCGTTCGTAGAGCGGCTTGCGCTCGCGGTAGACGTCGCTGAGGGTTTCGTTGGGGTGGAACACAATGCCGCGCGTTTTGATGTTGGTGACGCGGCGCTCGATTTCGGGATAGGGCACGTCGATATACACCACCATGCCCATCGCTTTGAGATGGGTCATTGCCCTTTCGCTGAGCACCATAGAGCCGCCTGTGGCGATAATCGTGTGGTCGGCTTGTAATGTGCTGCCGACCTGTTCTTCCAGCGCGAGGAAATGCTCCAAGCCGTCCTCGTCCAGAATCCGTTGCAGCGGCTTGCCCGCCTTGCGGCTAATCAGCAAATCCACGTCCTCAAACAGATAGCCGAGCGCCTTTGCAAACAGCACGCCGACGGTGCTTTTGCCCGATCCGGGCATACCAATCAAAATAATATTGCTCATTACAGAATACGGATATTGAGCGAGTCGGTGCTGGAGGTGGGAACGGTCTTGTTGGAGGACAGAACGACAACGGTGTCGCCCTTTTTCACAATGCCGGTTTCAAGCGCGCACTTCATTGCCTGCTCGGTGATTTCGTCGGAGGTAACCTTTTCCTCGCCCATGACGGCGGTAATGCCCCAGTTGAGACAGAGCTTGCGGCACACCAGCTTGGAGGTGACAACCGCGATGACCGGCACATTCGGACGGTAATGCACCATAGCGCGGGCAACACGGCCGGTGGCGCTTTCTACGATAATCGCCTTGGCGCCGACGGCAACCGCAATGTCCTTTGCCGCGCGGCAAATGCTGCCGCGGAACACGTTGGCGTCCTTTACGCCGTATTTATCAACATAGTTGTGCAGCGCGCCGAATTCGCCGTTGTTCTCCGCCTCGCGGCAGATGGAATCAAGCGCCTGAACGCTTTCGAGCGGATATTTGCCCGCGGCGGATTCGCCGGACAGCATAACGGCGCTGGTGCCGTCATAAACCGCGTTGGCAACGTCGCTGATTTCCGCACGGGTCGGACGCGGCGAGGTGGTCATGCTCTCCAGCATTTGGGTAGCGGTGATAACATACTTGCCCTTTGCCACAACCTTGCGGATAATGGTTTTCTGAATTTCGGGCAGCTTGATGAACGGAATTTCAACGCCCATGTCGCCGCGCGCAACCATAATGCCGTCGGCGTAGTCAATAATCAAATCCATGTCGTCCACGCCGCTCTGGTTCTCGATTTTCGCGATAATCTCGACATGCTCGTAGCCGATACTGTCGATAAAGTCGCGCAGCGTGCGCACGTCCTCGTGATTGCGGACAAAGGAAGCCGCAACGACATTGCCGCCCTGAGAAAGACCGAACTCAATGTCGCGTCTGTCCTGCGCGCTGACATAGGGCATATTGATGTGATAGCCGGGAATATTGATGCTCTTGCGGTTTTTCAGCACGCCGCCCTTGTTGACGGTGCACACAATGCGGTCGGGCAAAACCTCTTTGGTGATGATGGAAATCAAGCCGTCGTCGAGCAGCAGCTCTCTGCCGATTGCCTCGTCACCGTCGCGGCGGAAGATGTCAATCAGCTTGGGATAGGAAAGTGCGACGCCTTCGTTGTCGCCCTGCTCCTTCTCCTTGTAGAGCGTGAACTCCTCGCCTTCCTTCAGCTCCGCAGAGCCGCCCTCAAAGGTGGTGACGCGCACCTCGGGGCCCTTGGTGTCAATCATGATGGCGACGTTCTTTCCGCTCTCCTCAATCGCCTCGCGAATGGTGGCAAACGTACCCTTCAGCGTGTCCTGATTGCCGTGCGACATGTTGACGCGCGCGACGTTCATGCCCGCGTCAATCATTTTGAGCAGCATTTCCTTATTGTTGCAGGCGGGGCCGACGGTACATACAATTTTTGTTTTACGCATATCTGTGCTCCTTTCGGTTTTGTTCAAAATAGACAGTTTTATTATACAACAGATTGAACGAAAGTGCAATTACTTTATGTGAGTTTTGCATGTTTTTTACAAATAAAAACGGGCAGCGTGACACTGCCCGTTTTACTGCTATTGAATAGATTATCTGCGCTTTTTCCGTCTGTCCAGCGCGGCAAACACCACGCAGAGAAGGATAATCAGCACCGAAAGCCCGATGGAAAGATACGCCGTGGACGTGAGGTTGATTTGGAACAGGTTCATGTTGAAAACGCTGAACTGCTTGACAAACTCGCTGATTTTGTTGACGGAGAACAAAAAGCCCACATTGCCGAGAATGGTAATCAGCGCCGCCGAAATGCCCATGCCGGGCGCCGAGCGCACACGGAACAGCGTCAGCAGAATAAAAATGAGATACAGCAGCAGCGCAATGGCAAAAATTCCCGCGATAATCATGGCTCCGATACGCGCAAAGGTGTATTTTTCCGCCAAGGCCTGCGGCATAAACTGCGCAAAGCCGTAGTCGGTGCCGTTGCCGAAAAGAAATTTGAGCAGGTCGGCGTTTTCGATAAAGCTTCTCAAAAAGTCAAACAAGCTTACCTTGTCCTGCGCAATCTGATACTCGCCCAGCGTAAAGCGATAGCCGAGCCATGTCAAGAACGGAAAAACAAAATTCAGCACCGCAAGCAGCGCGGTGAGCAGCGAGGTCACGACATAGGGCGTGTTGCTCCGTCTGCGCGGGCGAACCTGCGCGGGCGCTTCACGGCGGGCGGCAAAGCTCTGCCTGTCCGCGCCGGTGTAGGGCTGGGTTTCGCCGCACTGCTTTGGGGTAAAAAAGTATTCGTCGGGGCTGCGCGCTTCCTTTTTGTTGAAGCGCGGCTCCTCGTCAAAGGGCGCAAAGCGGCTTTCGTCCTGCTCCGGCTGCATGTGCCGGGGCTGCGGAGCCGCCGCCTCAAACGGATAACCGCAGCCGTGGCAAAACCTTGCGTTATCCGGATTCATTTCACTGCATTTGGGACAAATCATCTTACTCCCCCTTTAGTAACTCACAATCGTCATGCCCAGCAGCTGCACGCTGACGATGTAAAACAGCAGAATCGCCAGAATGACCGCCGCGATTTTGAATTTTTTATCGTTGAGCAAGCCGACAAACTCGCGCAAAAACGCGTTCGGAAAGAAGTACCATTTTGTTTTGGCGGAAATGCCCTGCGCGTTGAGTCCGTGCTTTTTGGCGAGAATGTAGCTGCGGAAAATGTGATAATTCGTGGTGGCGACGCCCGCCTTTACCCCATCGAGCGTACCGGCGTCAGCAATGATTTTATCTCTGGAAAACTGAATGTTTTGGAAGGTGTTAACGCTCTTGTCCTCCTTGATAATCTGCTCCTCCGGGTAGCCCTGCTCCATCAAATAGCGCTTCATGGCTTCGCTCTCGGAAATCACCTCATCGGCGCCCTGACCGCCGGACGGAACAAACTTTGCGTGCTTTCCGGTTTCGGCAAACTGCGCCTTTTCAAAGGCAATCGCCGCGTCCGCTCTGCCCTTTAAAATCGGCGTGAGCGTGCCGTCGGGACGAATGCAGCAGCCGAGAATGATGATGTAATCCTTGTCGTGAGGCGGTTTGAATTTGGTGGACAGGTAGGCGCACACGATGGTGGATAGGAGCATACACGCCATAAAGCTGACAACATAGGCTACGCAGTCCGAAATCTGACCCATGATTGACATGTCAATGCTGCGGAGCCTGGTGTTGCTGCGAAGCAGCAGAACCAGAGCGGCTATCCACACAACGCCCAGCGCGATGCCAAGCATATTCTGTGCGCGGAAGCCCTCGTTGTGAATCAGCCATATATTGCTGACGGAAATCAGCACGCTGATAAACAGCATCAGCGGCGCCGATACCATGGCAAACAAGGAGCCTGTGCTCAAAAAATTGATTAGGAAGGTGCCGAAATTATTCATCCAGTGCATTCCGTAAACAACCACAACAATAATGCTCAGGCAAAACAGCGCAACGCCGCCGAAGGCGACCATGGAATAGGAATACCACGCCTTTTTTTGACATTCGATAAAGGAAGCGGCTGCGGTAATAAAAACCAGCACCAAGCCGGCGATGATGGCGAACTCAACCAACACATAGCCGTCGAAATTCAGCGTCCTCCTTTGTATCATTATTCCTTGCGAGGTGACATGAAGCGGAATATAAAAGCTTTGGACGCCTGAGCTGTCGTCGTTGTAATACGAGAGGTCAAGCTCAACCTTCGCCATGGCGTCGCCGGGGCTTATCGCGGTGAAGTCCACATTGATAATGCGCTCGTCGTCAAAATAAATACGGTCAACCCGCACCACATCCTCATTATCAACCGAAGCGCTGATATGTTCCTCGGAAACATACTCGTTCCGGGCATAAAGCATGTGCTCGGTGTAGGTGCCGCCCTCCGCCAAGATATATATAACCGAGCTTGCCGCAAGCAAAACCAACGCGACAGCCAACGCGATAAAACGTTTTTTCCCCTTCATAAGCATCCTCCAAATATTACCTGATATTCCCTATTGTATCACAGCGCGGGCATGAAATCAAGTAAAGCGCCGCTAAAAAACGGC
>CAMVLW010000090.1 GCA_947168445.1 uncultured Clostridia bacterium | reverse complement strand
ATGATTATTGTTGAAAGGAGCCGCCTATGTCAGCCGAAAGTGAATACAGAGAAGCCCTGCGAATCGGACAGCGCGAGGTTCTTGCCGCGCCGGTCAAAAGCGAAAGCGCCGAAATGCCGGTGCTCGACCATATTCTTCCGCCCGAAAAAACCTCAATGGGAATTCATATCGGAGTGGAGCAGATTCCGATGAATTTGATTGTCGGCACCAAAACCGAGGGAAGGGTCAACGCCTTTTCTCCCGGCTTTATGCCGCTGCTGCCGGAGGACACCGAGTTTGCCTCCAAGTGGCGTTCGCTCTATGAATCGCACATCAACGAGGGAATCCGCGACCCGGTGAAGGTTTACGAATACATGCACCGCTATTATGTTGCCGAGGGCAACAAGCGCGTAAGCGTGCTGAAATACTGCGGCGCCTACAGTATTGCCGCGGACGTGACCCGCATTATGCCCGAACAGGACGGCAGCGACGCGGTGAAGCTCTATATGGAATATGTGGAGTTCAACCGCCGCAGCAAAATTAACTTTATTGAGTTTTCGAAAAAGGGCAGCTACAGCGAGCTGCTGCGCGCGATGAACAAGACCGCCGACGAGCCGTGGAACGAGGACGAGCGGCTTGAGTTGTCGAGCGTTTATTACCGCTTTGAAAAGGCGTACTACAAAAACCGCGGTGAAAAGCTGAAAACCACCGTTGCCGACGCTCTGCTCAGCTATATCAAGGTGTACGGCTATCCGCAGCTTTTAAAGGAGAGCAGCGAGGATATTGAAGCGAACCTCAAAAAGATGTGGGAGGACGTCACGCTTAACGAGCAGGACGAAACCATTGAAGTAAAAACCGTGCCGACAGAGGGAAAGGAGCTGTGGCAGTCCGTGCTCTCCGTGATTTCCCCGATTGGCAAGGGCACAAAGCTGAAGGCGGCGTTTATTTATGACGCCAATCCCGAAAAGTCCGGCTGGGTGTTTGACCACGAGGCGGGCAGAAAGTACGCGCAGAAGGTTTTGGACGAAAAGGTTGCCACGCAGGCGTATATTTGCAGCGAAGAAAACGCCTATTCCGAAATTCTGGAGCAGGCGATTGCCGACGGCAGCCATTTGATTTTCACCACCTCGCCGCGTATGCTGCAGGCTTCTCTGCGCGCGGCGGTGGAGCACCCCGGCGTTATCGTGATGAACTGCTCGCTCAACACCTCTCACCGCTATCTGCGCACCTATTACACGCGCATGTATGAGGTGAAGTTTATCCTCGGTCTGCTTGCCGGCTCGCTGACAAAGAGCGGACGGCTCGGCTATGTCTGCGACTATCCCATCTACGGTCAGATTGCCGGAATCAACGCCTTTGCCCTCGGCGCTCAGATGGCGAATCCCGACGCGAAGGTCTGTTTGGAATGGTCGGCGGTCAAGGGCGCAAAGGAAGCGGCGGCGGCGCTGAACCGTCAGGGAATCCACCTGATTTCCTCTCAGGACACCGCCCGCTTTACCAACGACGACCGCGCCAGCTTTGGACTTTCGCGCGTTTACGGCGACAAAACCGAGCTGCTTGCCGTGCCGGTGTGGAAGTGGGGCGTTTATTATGAAAAACTCCTCAACGCCGTGCTTGACCGCACCGTGAAAAGCGAATATGACAACACCGCACGCGCCCTTAACTACTACTGGGGCATGTCGGCGGGCGTTGTTGACATTGAATACGCGCCGACGCTGCCGCTGGCTTCCAGACGGTTTGCCGATTTCTTCCGCGGCAGCATTATCAACAACGCCGGAACGCCGTTTTTGACGCCGTTTTACACCCAGAGCGGCGAAATGATCGGCAAGGGTCAAACCGAGCTGACGCTGGAACAGATTATCAATATGGATTATCTGGTGGATAATGTTGAGGGCAGTATTCCCCATTATGAAGAAATGACCGATATGGGCAAATCGACGGTTGAAACGGTGGGCGTTCAGCAGGCAAAACAGGCGGCAAAGACGGAAGAAAAGCCGGAAGCGGAGGATGAAGCATGAGAATTCTGGCGGTTGCCGATGTTCCCTCCGACAGGTTCTATAAATACTACCAGCCGGGACGGCTTGATGAGTTTGATTTAATTCTTTCGTGCGGCGACCTCAGCCCCGAATACACCGAGTTTTTGGTGACGCTGGCGCATTGTCCGCTGGTCTATGTTCACGGCAACCACGACGAAGTCAACACCCGCGAGCCCGAAGGCTGTATCTGCGCGGACGGCAGGCTGGTGGAGGTGAACGGTCTGCGTATTCTGGGCTTCGGCGGCTCCTACCGCTACCGCAAGGGCAGATATATGTATACCGAACGGCAGATGAAATCGCGCGTCAAGGGCTTTAAGTCACAGCTGAGAAAAAGCGGCGGCTTTGACATTCTGCTGACGCACGCGCCTGCCTACGGGCTCAACGATTTGGAGGATTTGCCGCACAAGGGCTTCGATTGCTTCAACACGCTGCTGGATCAATACGAGCCGTCGTATTTTGTTCACGGGCATGTTCACCGCAACTACGGCTTTCACATTCCGCAAAAATCGCAAAAGGGAAAAACCACGGTCATCAACGCATTTGACTATTGTATTTTTGATATATGATATATAATTTAATAAAAAAACGTGCGGGCAGCCTTGTCCGCACATTTTTTTGCAAATTTTTTAAATAATACTAAATTCTCTTTTCACTCCCTCGAAAGGAAATGCTTCACTTCCCTATCGTTTTCAAAATCCATGGTGCGGTAAAAATCGGGATAAAGAGTAATGTTATCCGACTTATCCAAATCAATCCACTCTAAATATTCTCCACCGGGGCCGCCGTCGGTTCGGGTGCCGTCCTTGATTTGCAGAAGGCGTTCATTCGGCTTGACGGTGAAGAAGCAGGAAATCTCATGGAAAAACACGCCGTCGTCATCGGTGAAAAAGTTCTCGTGAATCGCCGCAAGGCGGTCAATCTCACAATTGATTCCCGTTTCCTCTTTCAGCTCGCGCAAGGCGGCTTCTTCCATACTCTCTCCGAAGCGGACGCGTCCGCCGACGGAGTAATAAAACGCGCGTTCTTCATTCGGATTGCGCGCCATCAAAACCTTTCTTCCGCTGCGGATGATCACGCCCACGCGGTAGTTGAATTTTCCTTGCTCTGTTTGAAATGTGCAGTCCATGCTATCCCTCCTTGTCCTGCTATTGTACCGCTGCCGGCAGATTTTTGCAAGTCAAAATTTGCGCCGCATGAAACAAAGATAACCGCTGGAAAACAGCGGTTACTTTTTAAGCCGGTATTTTCTGTTTCGGTTAGAGCCCTCGGAAGTAATTAAACCTTCCTTTACTAACTCTCCGAGGTAATCTCTTGTGCGTGACGATTTGAGATAGATTGCTTCGGCAACATCACGCGCTTTTACATAATCCTTGTCTTTCATATAATCGAGTATCGCCTGCTTCGTGCGTGCGTTTATCGCCGATTTTTTATCGCCGATTTTTGCGTTATCGCCGATTTTTTCAGTTGTTGATAAATCCGCTCCGATTATCAGATAGCGGTTTTTCAGCTCGTTATTTTCACCGAGAATCAGATTTCGGAAAAACTGTTCAAGATAGCGCTTGTCCTCATAGACTCCCTTTTGAATATCGGCATAATTCGCCCTTACAAGCGCGTTTCTGAAATACCATGAATTGTCGGCAAAAAGCGTATTAGTGACGTTAAATCCAAGAGAACGAAGATACTTGATTGCGAATACAGCGGTTGTTCTGGTATTGCCCTCGCCGAACGGATGAATCTGCCACATATTCGCGATAAATCCGGTGATATGCTTAATGCTGTCGTCTATGCTGAGAGCGCTGTAATCAAAGCTTTTCTCCAAATCAAAATCATAGTTCAAGGTATCTTTAATCATATCCGAGCCTGCGTATACAACCGACTTACCTTGTAAAACCCATTCGCGTTTGGAAATATTGTAATCCCGAATGACACCGGCAAATTGATAAATGCCGTCAAACAACCTTCGGTGTATCGCAATTAACTGATTAGGCGAGAAAACAAACGCGTCCTCAGAGAGAAGCTGAGCGATACGCGCGGAAACCTTGTCCGCTTCCTCCGTGCGATTCTCAACGTCGAGCCGCGCGGTTTTGCTCTGATAATAGCTGTGAATCAGGTCGTTGGCTTCTTCAAGGGTGATGTCACCGTCGATGTTTTTCCTGGCTGTCTCGATTAAGTATTCCGACGTCTTCAAGCCGTCAACATCCTGCAAGCCGATAGCCGTCTGCCAAATATAGCCCTTTTTCTGTTTTGAGGGCTCGCTCTGACGGATATATTCGTCAAAATCGAATGGAATTTTATCGCTCATTTTCTCACCGCCTTTACTCTGTCAGTATACCATATTTTCCGCTGAATAACAACCGTTTTCAAGTCAAAATCTGCGCCGCATGAACAAAGAAAACGCAAGTAAAATATAGCAGTCATTTTCTTGACTATTCGTAACGAATAGCATATAATAATCTTGGTGATACAGATGGAAATACGAAA
>CAMVLW010000089.1 GCA_947168445.1 uncultured Clostridia bacterium | reverse complement strand
CATGACCTTCACCCTCGGCAGAGATTTGGGCATCGTCATGGCAAAGGGCGTTGTGTTCGGCGTTATCGGCTGCGTCACCATTCTTCCGTCAATGATTCTGATGCTCGACAAGCCGCTTGAAAAAACCATGCACCGCTCGCTGATTCCCTCAACGAAAAAGCTTGCCAAGGGCATTGTAAAGATTTTCCCGGTGTTTTTGGTGCTGTTCGCGGCGCTGGTGTTCCCGGCGTATTACGGCTATCAGCAGACGAACAACGAAGTGTATTATGAAATTTCGCGCAGTCTGCCCGACGACATGGCAAACGTCGTCGCCAACACCAAACTAGAAGAGGAGTTCGGCATGGGCAGCACGCATTTGGTTTTGGTGGATTCCTCGCTGTCCGCAAAGTCCGTCCGTGAAATGACATCGGCGTTTGAAAAGGTGGACGGCATCAAATACGCCCTCGGCATTGACAGCATTGTCGGTCCGATGGTGCCGGAGGACATGGTGCCCGAAAGCGTCAGCTCCGCTTTGAAAAACGACAAGTGGGAAATGCTGGTGCTCGGCTCCGAATACCGCACCGCCACCGACGAAATGGCAGAGCAAATCAAATCGCTCAACAGCATTATCAAGCAGTATGACAAAAACGGTCTGCTGGTGGGTGAGGCGGCGCTGACAGGCGACCTTATCAACATCACGTCAAAGGACTTCGCGACGGTCAACATCATCTCCATCGCGGCGATTTTCCTGATTATCATGGTTGTCGAAAAGAGCATTTCGCTCCCGCTGATTCTTGTCGCGGTAATTGAACTGGCGATTTTCATCAATCTCGGTTTGCCGCACTACATGGGCGAGAGCCTGCCGTTTATCGCGCCGATTTGTATCAGTACCATTCAGCTTGGCGCAACGGTTGACTACGCGATTTTGATGACCACGCGCTACAAAAAGGAGCGGCACCTCGGCAGCGACAAGAGAACCGCCGTGACAACCGCGCTCGAAACGTCCATTCCGTCCGTTATTGTCAGCGCAATGGGACTGTTTGCGGCGACCGTCGGCGTGGCGGTATATTCCGAGGTTGACATGATTCGCTCGCTCTGCGCGCTCATGGCACGCGGCGCAATCATCAGTATGTTCTGCGTTATCCTGATTTTGCCGGCAATGTTCATGCTCTTTGATAAATTCATCGGCGTGACGACTATCGGCTTCAGACCTAAGAAAAAGTAATGGAGGTATTGAAATGAGTAAAATTAACCGTTATCTCTCTCGCGGACTCTGCGCCGCCATGAGCCTTGCGATTCTTGCCGGCGGCGTAAGCTTTGCTTCCTACACCGCAGGCGCGGCGGCAAACACGGCAGCAGCGGCGGCTGCCGAAAAGCAGAGCGGACTGCAAAAGACCGAGACCGTCTATGTGATTGCAAAGGCGGACGGCACGCCCGAAAAGGTGATTGTCAGCGATTGGATTAAGAATCCCGAAAAGCTTAATACCATCACCGACAAGTCCACCCTCACCGACATTGAAAACACCAAGGGCGAGGAGACCTACACCATCAACGAAAACAACGCCGTGCAGTGGGCGGCAAACGGAAACGATATTTATTACCGCGGCAACGGCAAGGCGGAGACCCTGCCTGTCGGCGTAAAGGTCAGCTATCAGCTTGACGGCAAGACCGTTTCTCCCGACGACTTGGCGGGCAAAAGCGGCAGGGTGACCATGCGCTTTGACTATGAAAACCGTCAGTTTGAGACCGCGAAGATTAACGGCAAGGACGAAAAAATCTATGTGCCGTTCGTCATGCTCACGGGCATGATGCTCGACGACGAGCGCTTTACAAATGTGGAGGTCAAGAACGGCAAGGTAGTGAACGACGGCTCGCGCACGATTGTTGCGGGCTTTGCGCTCCCCGGTATGCAGGAGAGCCTCGGCGTTGACAAAAAGGACTTTGAACTGCCCTCTTATGTGGAGGTCAGCGCAGATGTTGACAAATTTGAACTGGCAACCACCCTCACCGTTGCCACGGCGGATTTGTTCGGCGATATGGATACTTCCAAAATCGACGGCAAGGCCGACGAGCTTAAAAAGAAGCTCGACGAGTTCGGCGACGCGGTGGATCAGCTTTCCGACGGCACCTCACAGCTTTATCAGGGCGTGAGCACCCTGCTGAGCAAGTCCGGCGAACTGGTTGACGGCGTGAATCAGCTTTATGACGGCTCTGTTTCGCTGAAGGACGGCGCGGCGCAGCTTTCTGACGGCGCGGGCGACCTCAGCGACGGACTCGGCACCCTTGACAACGGCGCTTCCGATTTAAAGGACGGCGCAGGCAAGCTTGACAGCGGCATGGGCGACCTCTCCGCGGGTGCGGATACCCTCGACGGCGGCGCGCAGCAGCTGCAGGCATATATCGCGCAATTAGTCGGCGGCTTGAATCAAATTGCCGCCAACAGCTCACAGCTTCGCGGTGGCTCCGAGGAAATCTTCAACACCCTTCTTGCCACCGCCGGCAAGCAGATTGCGGCGGCAGGCATTGAAGCGCCGTCGCTCACCATTGAAAACTACGGCGCGGTGCTCGATTCCGTCATCGGTTCGCTCAGCGACGACAACGTGCAGGCGCTTGCCGAAAGCAAGGCGCGTGAGGCGGTTGCCGCAACGGTCAACGCCCAGCGCGACGTGATTCGTCAGGCGGTTGAGGGCAATGTCAGAAAGCAGGTCACCGAGGGCGTCATTGCCGCGGCAGGCTTGGGCATGACCCTTGAACAGTACGACGCGGCGGTCGCGGCGGGTCAGGTTCCCGAAGCCGTGCAGACGCAGATTGCGGCGGCGGTTTCCGCACAGATGGCGGGCATGGACAGCACGATTGACAGTGCCACCGAGGAACAGATTGCCGCTTTAATCGAGCAGAACATGCAGAACGAAGAGGTGCAGGCGCAGATTGCCGAGGCGCTCGGCAAGGCGCAGGCGGGCAGAGAATCGCTTGCGGCGCTCAAAGCCCAGCTTGACAGCTATCATCAGTTCTATGACGGTGTGAACACCTACACCGCGGGCGTGGACAGCGCCGACGCGGGCGCCAACCAAATCCTCGAAGGCTCCTACAGCCTGACCTACGGCACCGACAACCTGAAGAACGGCGCTTCTCAGCTGAAAGAGGGCACAGGCGCTCTCAAAAACGGCACCGCTACCCTCAAAGGCGGCTCGGCACAGCTTAACGCGGGCGCGCTGCAGCTGAAACAGGGCGCGGCACAGCTCAGCAGCGGCGCAAATCAGCTGACCGACGGTCTTGCCCAACTCAAAAACGGCACTTCCGCGCTGGTTGACGGCGTGCAGCAGCTTAACGACGGCGCTATGACGCTTGACGAGGGCATGAAGAAGTTCAAGTCCGAGGGCGTTGACAAGCTGAAAAAGCTGGTGGACACCGACCTCAAAAACACCGTTGACCGCTTCAAGGCAATGAAAAAGGCGGCGGACAATTACAAGTCCTACAGCGGCGTTGCCGAAGGCACCGACGGCAAGGTGGACTTCATCATCAAAACCGCGGGAATTGAGTGATAAGTGTCAAGTGGTAAGTGATTTTTAATACAGTGATAAACAAAACGGCGTTTCAGTGACGGAACGCCGTTTTGTATTATGCCACTTACCACTTGCCACTAATCACCTTCCACTAAATTGCACAAATTCTGCATTGACTATTGATTTTTTTGCTATAGAATGTTAAAATAATATTAGGCATATACCCAACTTTGTTAAAAAAGGGGACGATTCCAATGAAAGTGAAGATTATTTCCGACAGCACCTGCGATCTTTCGCCGGAGCTGATTCAAAAATACGACATTGCGATTGTGCCGCTCTATGTGCTCATGGGCGACAAAACGCAGAAGGACGGGCTGGAGGTAAGCCCGGAGGATATTTATTCCTACGTTGCCGAAACCGGCAAGCTGCCCTCTACCTCCGCGCCGAACCTCGGTGACTTTATCGACGAATTCAAAAAATGGCGCGCCGAGGGCTATGAAATCGTTCATTTCAACATCAGCAGCGATTTTTCCAGTTCCTATCAAAACGCCTGCACCGCCGCCTCGGAAATGGACGGCGTGTATGTCGTCGATACCCGCAACCTCTCCACCGGCTCCGGTTTGGTGGTGCTTCACGGCGCGGAATTGGCACAGCAGGGAAAATCCGGCGCTGAAATCAAGGAAGCCTGCGACGCGATGACCGGCAAGGTGGAGGCAAGCTTTGTCGTTGACAGCATTGACTATCTCCATAAGGGCGGCAGATGTTCCTCCGTCGCCGCGCTGGGCGCGAATTTGCTCAAGCTCAAGCCGCTGATTGAGGTGCTCGACGGCAAAATGAAGGCGGGCAAAAAGTACCGCGGCAACATTGATAAGGTGATTATCAACTACGTCACCGACAAGCTCAAGGGCAGAAGCGACATTGACAAGCACCGCATTTTCATTACCCACACCAAATGCAACCCCGTTGTGGTGCAGCAGGTGCGCGGTAAAATCAATGAGCTTTACCCCGGCTTTGAGGAAATCCTTGAAACCACCGCGGGCTGCACCATCACCAGCCATTGCGGTCCCGGCACACTCGGTATTCTTTTTGTGAGAGTTTAAT
>CAMVLW010000088.1 GCA_947168445.1 uncultured Clostridia bacterium | reverse complement strand
TAAAGGAATCGAATAAGCAAAAGCTGTTCCTGCTGCGGAACAGCTTTTCGTTTTTGCCGCGATTTTTCTTGCTTTTTCGTGAAGTTAAGGGGATAGGATTTGATTTTTTTCAAAAGATATGTTATAATATAGCCGATTAGTGTGTAATAATTTTTGGAGAGAGAATATGGATTACAAATTAATCGCACTTGACTTGGACGGAACACTCACCAATTCGCGCAAAGAAGTGACGCCGCGCACGCGCTATGCCCTTTTGGAGGCGCAGGCGCAGGGCAAAAAAGTGATTCTCGCCTCGGGCAGGCACCCTCTCGGGGTTTATCCCATTGCGCATGATTTGATGATGGAGCAGCACGGCGGCTACATCATGTCGTTCAACGGCGGCAAGATTATCGAGTGCGCCACCAACCGCACCATTGTCACCAAGCTGTTTCCGCGTGAGTATCTTCCCGATATTATCAACGTGCTGCAGGATTCCAACATCACGGTGATTACCTGGGACGACAAGCGGATTTTCGCCAACAACAAGGTCAACGACTACACCTACATTGAAAAGGACGTGCTCAAGCTCGAAATGGTGACTGTTGATGACTTTTTGGGCGCCATCAAGTTTGACGTGAACAAGATTCTGCTGGCGGGCGAGCCGGACGAACTCGACGAGTATCAGAAGATTTTGATGAAGCGCTATGACGGGCTGCTTGAAATCTACAAGAGCGCGCCGTATTTCCTTGAACTCATGCCGTTCGGCGTGTCAAAGGGTTCCATGCTGCCGCTGCTGCTCGATAAGCTGGGCGTGAACCGCGACGAGTTGATTGCCTTCGGTGACAACTACAACGACATGACCATGATTGGCTATGCCGGCATGGGCGTGGCGATGGGCAACGGCGAGCCCGAGATTAAGAAAATCGCCAATTATGTGTGCAAATCCAACGACGAGGACGGCATTGCCGAAACCTTGCAAAAATTTGTATTAAAATGAGCAACGGGGCAGGGAACTGCTCCGCTTTTGCTGTCTGACAGATTAGATTTGCCTTTTTTGAAAAAGTATGGTATAATAGAAATTCGGAGAACATATATCTGGTAAATAACGAAGGGAAGTGATTTTATGGCGCAGACAGAATGGGAGTATTCCGACATTATCCCCGAGATTAACGTGCTCGCGGAAAAGATGACGGAGAACTCAAAAATCGACATTGATTTGTATAGTAAATACGACGTAAAACGGGGCTTGCGCGATATTGACGGTAAGGGTGTGCTGACAGGACTTACCGACATTTCCACGATTAAACAGAACGAGTTGATTGACGGCAAGCTGGTTCCCTGCGACGGCGTGCTGTCCTATCGCGGCTACAATGTCAACGATATTGTCAACGGCATTATGAAGGATAACCGCTTTGGCTTTGAAGAGGTTGTGTATCTGCTGCTGTTCGGTGAAATGCCGACGGTGGAGGAACTGAAAAGCTTCAAGGAACTGTTGGTGCGCTACAGAACGCTTCCGCAGAATTTCGTCCGCGACGTTATTTTAAAAGCGCCCAGTCACGACATGATGAACACTATCGCGCGCAGTGTGCTGACGCTGTTTTGCTATGATAAGAACGCGAACGACATTTCCATCAATAACGTGCTGCGGCAGTGCGTGCAGCTGATTTCCGTATTCCCGCTGCTGTCGGTGTACGGCTATCATGCGTATAACCACTACCTCAACGACAAGAGCCTTTACATTCATTACGCGGAGCCGCAGATGTCTACCGCGGAGGTCATTTTGTCGCTGCTGCGTCCCGACCGCAAGTACACCGAGCTGGAAGCCAAGGTGCTCGATATGGCGCTGATTCTGCACATGGAGCACGGCGGCGGTAACAACTCCACCTTTACCACCCACGTTGTCACTTCTTCCGGCACCGACACCTATTCCGCGATTTCGGCGGCGCTGGCGTCCTTAAAGGGTCCCAAGCACGGCGGCGCGAATGTCAAGGTGTTCGAGATGTTTGAGGATTTGAAGAAGAACGTCACCGACCGCAAGGATGACGAGGCGATTGCGGCTTATCTCGAAAAGCTGCTCGACCACGAAGCCTTTGACAGAAAGGGCTTGATTTACGGTATGGGTCACGCGGTTTATACCATCAGCGACCCGCGTCAGAAGATTCTCAAGGGCGCTGTGCAGACCTTGGCGCATGTAGAGGGCTATTCCGAGGACTTCGATTTATATGAGCGCGTCGAGCGTTTGGCGCCGATTGTTATCGGCAGAAAGCGCAAGATTTACAAGGGCGTTGCTTCAAACGTCGATTTCTACAGCGGACTGCTCTACAGTATGCTTGACATTCCTTGCGAATTGTATACGCCGCTCTTTGCCACCGCGCGTATTGCGGGCTGGAGCGCGCACCGCTTGGAGGAACTGATTAACGCGGGCAAGATTATCCGTCCTGCCTACATGAGCATTTCCACACCGAAGGAGTATACGCCGCTGGCGGAAAGATAAATGAAAAAGGGCGGCTCGGGTGAGTCGCCTTTCTTTTGGATATTAGGGATGATGGGATGAAAAAAATAATCCGTTGGCAAATGCGGGTGCACTTTGCCGCGAGCATGATCGGCGGCTTTTGGGGCGGCTACACGATTTTTAATCATATGGATATTTTCGGCAACGCCCAGACCGGCAACCTGATTAAAATGGTGCTCGAAATGTGTCAGGGAGATTTTACCTTTGTCGGCTTTATGCTGCTCAGCTTTTTGATTTATTGCGGCGGCAATGTGTTTTATGTGCTGGTGCGCCGCAGAGTGAAAATCAGCATGAAAATCGTCAGCCTGATTTGCTCGTCCGCCGCGGTCATTTTGATTGGCGCGATTCCGTTCGTCCGCAGCGACTTTATCGCCTGCTATCCGATTGTATTTGTCGCGCCGATTCAGTGGAACGCCTTCAAAATCGCGGGCGGCAATTCCAGTTCCACGATTTTTTCTTCGAATAACGTCCGTCAGGCGGCGATTTTGACGACCAATTTTGTTCTGACAAAGGACAGAAAAACGGGCGGCAGAGCGGCGTTTTACTGGCTGACCCTGCTCTCCTTCCACATCGGCGTGGCACTTTCCTGCCTGACAAGCCTCTTGGTCGGCGTTCACAGCATTTGGTTCTGCTTTGTGCCGATTGCGCTGACGGCGGGCGCGTATTATCTGTACCAAAATCAAAAGTTCCGCGTCGCCGGGCTGGTAAGTGGTAAGTGATTAGCGGTAAGTAATAAGCTTTCCCGAATATGAAAAAAGAACAGGGACGTGTGTTAACTGACACGTCCCTAAAATGATATCTAAGTTTTCAAAAAGCGATAATTCCGCATTCCGCATTCCGCATTATTCCTTAAGTTTGTTCAGTCTTTCGATTTGCTTGGCGCGCTTGTAGCGGTAGAGGATATTTTCCGCCCATTCGCGGTCGATTTTGACGAAGCCCTTGAGCTTTTTGTCCTTGATGGCGAAGCGCTCGATGATGTCTTTGCTCTTGCCGTAGATTTCAAGCCGTGCGGTCTGCACATAGGGCGTGCGTTCCTCGCCGGTGAAGTAGGTGAAGCCCATGGTGTTGCTTTCGCGGTCATACATGGAGAGATAGCCTTCGCTGACCTCTGTGCCGCCCAGCTTTTTGGAAACGGTCTGGCTGATGGCAACCTTCGTCAGCTCCACCGCCATGTCGTCAAGGCGGGATTCAAAGATGAAGATTTTCTCCTTGAAGGCGTTGAAGTCCGACACCACGCGCTTGCTGATGTTGCGGATGTTGCTGTATTTTTCCTCCAGTTCCTTGTCGCAGAGCTGAAAGCGGTCGATTTTCGGAATGAGATAAACCATAAAGCGGTTTTTCATGTCGTTGTAAAGAATCGGGTAGGTCAGCCGCGCCTGATAGCCGCAGGCGGGACAGTGCCACGCGAAAAGTCCGCCTTCCAGCACGCGCTCGCGAAAGTCCGGGTGCTTGGTGACGTTGACGCTTGTGTAGATTTCCGCCTTGCCCAATTCGCCGCACATAGGGCAAACCACCGCTTTGTTTACTTTGTTTTCAGGCATTTTGACACCTCTTTGCTGTGTTTCTGCCTTCATTATAGCAATTCACGGCTGTTTTCACAAGGTTTTTTTAAAAAAATATTGATTTTATTGAAATTATCTGTCATAATACTAATGAAATCTTTTTGTAAGGAGACATGGCTATGGCATTTTTAGATACATTGAAAAACACCTTTGCCGCCGCATGCGATACCGTCAATGGCTTGGCGCAGTCCTTTTTGGAGAAACAGCGCATCAATTCCAAACTCAACCGCCTCAGAAGCGTTATGAAGAACGAGAGCGAACTGATGAACCGCGCCTATATCGCGCTGGGCAAGGGATATTATGAGCAAATTAAAAAGGGCGAAAAGCCCCAGACCGAGCGCGAGGAAAAGCTGGTGAAGCTGATTGACAACTGCAAGGCGAAGATGGCGCGCGCAAGAGATTGCTACCGCCAGATTGTCGAGAGCCAGAATGAGGTGATTTATTCCTCTGTCGGTGAAACAAAGGAGCAGTCCTTTGAAAAGGACGACGTGGTGGACATCACCGTCGCCTGCTCCAACGAAAGCGATTATGCGTCCAGCCCCTTCAACGGCGAAAAAGCGGAAACAAGCGCCGCGCCCGTTGAGAGCGCTCCGGCTGCGCCCGCGTCTGTTGAAAGCGCACCCGCGGAACAGGCGGACGAGGAATCTCCGGACGGAGAACCGTTTTAATTCGGAATT
>CAMVLW010000087.1 GCA_947168445.1 uncultured Clostridia bacterium | reverse complement strand
CAATCGGGGCTTTCTTAATTGATATGTTATATAAAAAGTGTTTATCACGATAAATACTGATTTATCTCATTTACTATTATAGCAATCGCAGGCAGCCCTTTTTACGAGGTTGCCTGTTTTTTGTTTTATAGATAGACAGATTATAGAAGGAATGATATAATGATTATAAGATAAATCGGATATTTAGGGGTAATCAAATGAAAGACGGAAAAACACCAAATCCAAATGTCATTCACCCAATCAAGGGTTATGATAATGAAATCTATATCAAACCGACAATCAAAAATCCTAACATTATTGTCGGTGACTTTTCCTATATCGCTGATTCGGATTTTGAAAGCCACGTTACTCACTTTTATGATTGGAATGGCGATAAGCTGATTATCGGCAAGTTTTGTCAGATTGCTTCGGGTGTTGAATTTGTTATGAACGGAGCGAATCATCAGATAAATGCTGTTTCAACCTTTCCGTTCTATACACTGGAGGGCTGGGATATGAAGCCGCCTGCACAAGAAGATTTACCGTTGAAGGGTGATACCATTGTCGGAAATGATGTATGGATTGGTCAAAATGCAACGATTCTGCCCGGCGTTCATATCGGCGACGGAGCGATTATCGGAGCAAATAGTGTTGTCGGCAGCGATGTAGATTCTTATACAATCGTTGCAGGAAATCCGGCAAAAACCTTGAAGAAACGCTTTGATGACGAGCTGATTGAGCTTCTGCTTCGCTTCAAATGGTGGAACAAGAGTATTGACGAGATAAACGCATTGATTCCGCTTCTGACCTGCAGCAATTTGGAAAAAGTCAAGAAAGAAATAAACGCTTATATTAAAAAATCCTGAACGATTACCGGCAGCTTTAAATAAGGCTGCCTGCTTTTTTCGACATTTTTCTCCAAACAGAATTGATTTTTACAGCTAATCATGTTATGATAAAATATATGATAAGTTTGCGGAGGTTTTAAGCGATTTTGTGCGATAGGCATAATCACTTTTCCGGCTGTGCAAAAGAATTCAAGGAGGCTAAGGCAAATGGCAAAGGAAAAAAGAAAACAGAAAAAACCGATTGTCACATTGTTAGCGGCGATTGGTGTAACGCTTTTGGCGGTGGTTCTTCTCTTTTTGGAGGACGAAACCGTTGAGTATATCATGTCGCTGATTGTTTCCGCCAGCTTGCTGCTGGGCGGCATTTCGTTTATGGTTCAACAATTTCAGATTAAAAAATATTTGCTGGGAATCTTGGGACTGGCAGGATATTTGGTGGTCGGAGCAATTCTGATTGTGCTGCAATACTATTTCTCGTTCATCAGCCTTGCGCCGTGCTTATTCATCGGCTTGATCGCGATTGTGGTCGGACTTGTCAGAGCCTCAATTTGTATCAACTGCTTTGCGAATGGTTACAAAGGCGCTATCATGAACGGTCTGTTTGCCATTATATTAATCGCGACAGGCGTTTTGCTCGTGTTCTCCCCGGTTGAGCACTTTGCGTCGCTGCGGCTGTTCATTTCTCTTTATCTGATTATCTACGCGATAACGCTGTTCGGAGATTTTTATGCCGAGGTCACCCTTTCCGAGCTGGAGGAGGACCGTATGCGCCGCCGCACCCATATTGCGCTGCCCAATTTGATTACGGCGTTTAAGATTAAAAACATGGTGCAGGAAATCTACAAGGGAATTGAAGAAAACAAGTTTGAGAAAAAAATTCTTGTGGAGGACAAGCCGGGCAGCAAGTTTGACAAGGTGAACCTTGAAATCAACCTCCACCTGACCGACCCCAAGGGCAACCAGTTCGGTCACATGGACATCGCCATCGGCGACACAGTTTATTCCTACGGCACCTATGACAAGAGCAAAAACAGACTGGGCGGCTTTATTTCGCAGGGCACCTATGCGGAAATTCCGAAAATGCCTTACTATAAGTATTGCATCGACAACTGCGGCGACTATATCATGAGTTACGGCGCGTGTTTTTCCGATAAGCAGCTCAAAACGGTTACCGACAAGCTCGTCAAATTCAAGGAATACTGCGAGCCGCTGGAGTTCAAGATTGAGCACCCCGAAATCACCACGCCCGACCCCAACAAGCGCTACGGCGATTCCGGCGAGAATCTGGTTCAGTTCCTCAACGCAAAGATATTTACGGTTACCGACGGCTCCTTTAAGAGTTATTTCGGCGTGAACGTCAACTGCGTTATGTTTGCCGACTGGCTGCTTTCCGATACGGGCATCGACGCTGTTTCACTCGGCGGACTGCGCACCCCCGGCGCGTTCTACTACATGCTTGAAAACATGTTCGCGCGCGCAAACAACCGCATTATCCGCAAGGTGTCCTATTTTTCCAGCAAGGGCTTGGCGGACATTAACGAGTTGAAAAACAACGAGAAAGACGGAAAATCCAAAAAAGCGGGCAAGACGAAAAAGTCGGCTTCAAAAAAATAAATCCCGCTTTCATCATCAAACAACCTGTCCCGGAGCCGCTTTTTTGCGCGGCTCCGGGTTGTATTTAGAGAACAATATGGAGAACAATATGGAAAACAAAAAAGAAATAACGGCAAAAAACGGCTTGAAAGCGTGCGGGGAGCCGCTCCCGATAAACTATGACCGCAGCGACGACGCCTTTGAATTGTATCAGGCGGTATATGGTAAGAAGATTTCTCGGGAAAACGGAAAGCTGTATTGGAATCTTCCGCGCGAAGAGTCGATAGAGGTCTCCGGCGATATAATCTGCAACTTTTGCGGGGAACATCTGAAGGGTTTTCGGCAATTTGTCGAGAGCCCCGCGTTGTTCAGGGAAGCTGACCGCAAAAATTTTATGCTATGGCTCGACCTCATGAGCAGCTGCATGTGGCAGCCCTATAATATCTCTGTTTTGCCCGTGACCGGCGGGCTGAACAACACCAAGCAGAGTTTCGGAAACGACAGGCTGGACGCCTTTGTCATGGCGCTTGATTTGTATTACAAGGGATACAGGACGGTTCTGCTTTCTTCGGGAAAGCCGAACGCAATCGCTCCGGGAAATACCGACGCGCTCCGGAATTTTTTGGATTCCTTCCGCAGTGCGGAGGAGTTTTGCGGGCAGATTTATCAAATTGACGAGGATTTGACCGCCGCGCTTTGCGAATCGGGAAAGGAAGTCATTGACAGCGCCGCGCGCGTCAGGGATTATCTTGAACTTGTGAGGGAGTTTTGGCGGCAGCGGTATAATTTTTATCAGAAAGAACATATCACCGAAGAGAAATTCTGCAAAAGTCTGCAACTGAACAGAGACGGTTTTACTGCCGAATATGGGTTTAAAGTTTCGTTTGCAATGACCCATGACATGAAGCTGCACCCCGAACCCTTTGCCATGATAAAGAGCGGCGAAAAAACGATTGAACTGCGGCTTTTGGACGAAAAGCGGCGGCAGATTCGTGAGGGTGATTTCATTCGCTTCACAAACATCGAAGGCGGTGAGCAGCTGGTCCGCAAGGTGATTGGGCTGCACAAATATGATTCTTTTGAGGAATTATACAAAAGCCTTCCGCTGACAAAGTGCGGATACACAGCCGAAACGCTCGCAACAGCCGACCCGCGCGATATGGAGCAGTATTACAGTTCCGAATGTCAAAAACATTACGGCGTGGTGGAAATTGAATTTGGAGAGGTAAAAATGAATTTTTAAAATATTTTTCTAATAAAAATATAAACGGAGCGGTACGCCGTTCCGTTTTTTTTACGGGAAATCGCGCCGTTTCCTCTCTGCTGTTTAAAAATTAAATTAGGCATTTTCCCTAAATTGCCTAAAAAACTGACACTGAAAATCTTTTGACCGTTTTCTTTTTTCCGCATTTGAATACAATAGATTATTGGAATAAGCGGCGCCTAACCGCGCTGTGGAAAGGAGATTTCAGTCAAATGAAATTCGGTAAAGCGGTTGTTAAAAGCCGCGTTGTCATTGTGATTGCCGCGCTGATTTTGCTGGTGCCTTCGGTGCTCGGCATGATTGCCACGCGCGTTAATTACGACATGCTCAACTACCTGCCCGACAACCTTGACACGGTCAAGGGGCAAAAATATATGCTCGAGGATTTTCACAAGGGAGCGTTTTCCTTTTTGATTTTTGAGGGCATGGACGACAAGGAAATTGTCGCCTGCGAAAAGGAAATCAAGCAGGTTGACCACGTTGCCACCGTGCTTTGGTACGACGATATTGCGGACATTTCCATTCCCAAGGAGCTGCTCCCCGACAAGCTCTACAACGTGTTTAATTCCGGCAACAGCACCCTGATGGCGGTGTTCTTTGACACCTCCAGTTCGGCCGACGAAACAATGGAGGCGATTCAGCAAATCCGTCAAATCGCGGGCAAAAACTGCTTTGTGTCCGGCATTTCCGCAATGGTGACAGACCTGAAGGAACTGTGCGAAAAGGAAGAAGCGATTTATGTTGCGATTGCCGTTGTGCTCGCCGTTATCGCCATGATGCTCTTTATGGACAACTGGATTATTCCGTTTGTGTTCTTGGCGAGTATCGGCATTGCGATTCTCTTTAACATGGGCTCCAACTACTTTCTCGGCGAGATTTCCTACATCACCAAGGCGCTCTCGGCGGTTTTGCAGTTGGCGGTCACAATGGACTATTCCATCTTCCTGTGGCACAGCTACAGCGAAAATAAATTAAAATACGAAAGCCACCGCGACGCAATGGCGGCGGCGATTCACGAAACCCTCACCTCGGTGCTGGGCAGTTCGATTACCACCGTCGCGGGCTTTATCGCGCTGTGCTTCATGACCTTCACCCTCGGCAGAGATTTGGGCATCGTCATGGCAAAGGGCGTTGTG
>CAMVLW010000086.1 GCA_947168445.1 uncultured Clostridia bacterium | reverse complement strand
TGCTTTGATAATAGGGCGACTGCCTGTTAATTCTTCCGCTTTCGTCCAAAACGCCGATTTCCCTCATCGCCTTGCGGGTTTCGGTGTAATTTGCGGGAACGCTGCCGCTGCCAATCATGCTGTATATGTAAGCGGAAATATCGTCTGTTCCAAGCAGAGAGAGTAATGTCGAGGTGCTGCTTTGGCTCTCGGAATATTCAAAAGCAATCCGCAGACTGTCGTAGCTGCCAATATCGCCTAGTTTAATATAATCCGTCCGGTAAGCCGTCAGCAGCTTTTCAATATCCTCACGCGAGGTGACGTTGCCCGTTTCAAAGTCAAAGCTAACGGAAATCCATTTCAAATCCTGCGCCGTCAGCCTGCCTGGAACACTGTATTTTTCGCGGTATTCCGGCGTTTTCGTCAGTGCCTCTTCATCGGAGCCGGGGAAGTAATAGTCAAAATAATCGGCGGCGGAGTTGTCGGTGCCGGGAGCCAGATTGTCAATCAGATTCGCGTAATAGGCTTCAAAGTGATACACACGCGTCACGGTCGCGCCGTTTTTCAGCTTGTAGGCGACGGCTTTCTTTGAGCCTCCGGCTAAGGAGAAGATACTGCGGAATTTGCGCGTCAGGCTGCGGTTTGAAACGTGGTTTAAAACGGCTTGATGAAGCCTGTAAACCCTGTCAACATTTTCGCTGTCGTTGTAATCCGACGCCGCTTCCCTCGCAATTCCGGCTTCGTCGGAAAAGGCGCGGAAGGTGAGCATTTGATCGGTGAAGGAAACATAGCCCGCGCTTTCAATTTCATTGCGCTCCGGCAGATAATCGGTGTAGGCGGGAGCCGCAAAGCAGCAAATCGCCGCAAAGCCCATCACCAAAGCCGCCGCGCCGCCGCAGGTCATCAGGCTTTTGAGAATCCGCGAAAAGCCCGAGAACAAAACAGCGTGCGTAATTACAAACGCCGTTCCTCCGCCGAGGAAAAAGCCGAACGCAAAGCCCGCAAAGCCGTTGCCGAGCATGTTCAGAGATCCGAACAACACGCCGATTACCATGCCCGCGAGGAAGGTAATCAGCACCTCCACCACATAGCACGGCAGACGGAACGCAAAGCCGGTCTGTGCCAGCTCCGCCCTTCTGCGGCGCAGCAGGAACACGCTCAGCGCAAAGCAGCCCGCGGTGAACAGCAGCCAGTAAAGCACATTCACGCCGTCATATGCCGCCAGCGGATTGAGCGCCTTCATCAGAAAATGCGCGTTGCCAATCACCGGGGGAAGTCCCATGAAGAAGGAGTCAATCATGCCCTTGACAAGATTCGCGGAAAGGGGATAGCAGGCGTTGATCGCCAAAAAGATGAGCACCGCGTTTACAGAGGTGCCGCAGCAAACCGCCAGCAAGCCGTAAAACGAAATGCACGCAATCGCGCCCAGCGGAATCTGTCCGAAGAGCGAGAGCACCTCTGCGGGCGGCACGGCGCCCATAAGGACGGAAAGAAAGCAGATAATTCCCAGAAAGAATAATGCGGGCACAATGGAAGCGGCATACGCCGTCAGCGCCTTTGCGATAAACAGAACGCCCGACTTCACCGGCAGTGGATTTACGCGGTCAGCCTTGCGCTTGTTGTGCAGGTAAGAGAACAGCCGGATGGTGTAAACAATCGTGAAAACGCTTGTCAACAGGAAAATCAGCAGTGCGGCAATGCGGCAAAACAGCAGCGCGCCTTCCGCGCTGTTTGCCGCGTAGTTGGGAGTGAGAAAGTCCGAATACTTCACCCACGACAGCGCGTAGGTGAGGATTGTCAAAAATCCCGCGAGAATGGCATAAATTATCAGCGTGGTGCGGCATTTTTTCAGTTCAAAGCCGAACACGGCCAGCCCGTTTTGCAAATCTGTTTTAACTGATGTGGTACGCGTCATAGCCTGCTTCCTCCATTTCGCTGATAAATACTTCCTCTAACGTGAGCGGCAGCGCCGAGACAAACGCCGGGTTCAGCGCCTCAATCTGCGGCATAAAGTCCTCCTCAATGCCCTTGACGGTGATGTTGAACACATTGCCGTTCTGCGTGATGTTAATGGCGGGAATGTCCTTGAACAGCTCGCCCTCGGGCAGCACCGCAAAGCCGACCTGTACCTTGCGGTATTCGCCGCGCAGCGAGAAAATGTCGCGCTCCGTCAGCACCTTGCCCTTGTGCAGCACGCAAATTCTGTCGCACAAATCCTCCAGCTCGCGCAGGTTGTGCGAGGCAATCATCACGGTCATGTCCTGCTCCGCCACGCGCTCGGCAAGCAAGCGTTTGAGCGCCAGCCGCACCACCGCGTCCAGTCCGTCAAAAATTTCATCGAGAAACAGCGTTTTCGGGCGGGTGCTCAGCGCGATAATCAGCGCCGCCTGCCGCTGCATGCCCTTTGACATGTTCATAATTCTTTGGTTGGGGTTAATCGGGAACACCTCACAGCAGCGCCTGTATTCCTCCTCGCTCCAATTCGGATAGAGCCTGCGGTACAGCGCGGCGGTGTTGCCGAGGGTGCTGTCGGTGTAGAAAAACGGAAAATCGCTGACGAAAAAGCAATTTCCCTTCACGGCGGGATTGTCAAACGGCTTTGCGCCGTCAATCAGCACCTCGCCCTCGTCGGGAAAGTAAACGCCCGCCAAAATCCGCAGCAGTGTGGACTTTCCGCCGCCGTTGCTGCCGATTAAGCCCGTCACCGTGCCGCTCTCCACCGTCAGGTTCAAGCCGTCCAGCGCGGTTGTTTTGTCAAACCGTTTGGTGAGGTTTTTTATCTCAATCATTGCTGCTTCCTCCCTTGTCATTTGCGTAAAGCTGCGTCACCATTTCGTGCATTTGTGCTTCCGTTATCCCGCTGCTGCGCGCCGATTGAATCAATTCGCCCAGCTTGCGGGTGATTTGCTGTTTGGGGGCTTGTCCGCTCAGCTTCTCGCTGATAAAGCTGCCCTTGCCGGTCACCGAGTAGGTGTAGCCCTCGGTTTCCAGCATTTTATACGCCTTTGCCACGGTGTTAGGGTTGATGCCGAGCTGCAGCGCGAGCGCCCTCACCGGCGGCAGCCGGTCGTCCGGCTTCAAAACACCCGAAAGCGCAAGCTGAATCACGCTCGTTTTCAATTGCTCATAAATCGGCACCCGCGACGCGGAATCAATTTGAAACATATCATCACCTCAATTGTACTACGGTGTACTATACTGTAATAGTACACCGTAGTACAATATTTGTCAAGCGGTTTTTAATAATAATTTGTTCTTTTTTTGACCCGCTGTTGATGAACATCACCAAACAAAATAATGTTTCCAAAGGCGGACTGCCCACCGCGGCAGCGGTCGCTGCAAAAAAGGCGGGGTCCGGTCAAAAATTCTGACCGAACCCCGCAAAAGTGAAGCAGATGTCTGTTATCTGATTTTATTCAGCGCCATATTCACCGGCACCGCAAAAAGCGCGGCGACCACGCATTTTATCAAATCAACCGGGATAAACGTCGCGGCGACCAGCATAAACGCCGTGCCGAAATCTCTGCCTGTGGCGAACATAAAGCCGAGGATTCCCGGCAGATAAATGCAGGGAATTCCCACCACTACCGCCGTGAGAATGCAGCGCGGCAGCACCCACTTGCTGTCTGACCTGCCCTTGAGCAGGCTTACGAAAAAGCTTGCGAAGATAAAGCCGATAATAAAGCCGCCCGTGGGACCTGTAATCACGCCGAAGCCGCTCTGCCAGTTGGAGAAAACCGGCAGCCCGATAATGCCGAGCAGCGTGTAAATCACCTGTGCCGCCAGCGCATAGATTGGCTTGAGAATCAGCGCCACCAGCAGCACGATTAATACCTGCAAGGTAAAGCCGACGTTCAGCGGCGTGGGTATCGACAGGGGAGAGAGCACGCACAGCAGCGCGGCACACACCGCGATTTCGCACATGGCAACCGTTGTCTGACGGATATTCGTTTTTGATTTTTGCATATTGTCAACCTCTTTGCTTAAAACTGTTGACATTATAGCACAGCCCGGCACGATTGTCAACGGTAAAATTGTTAATAGGTTAACAATAAAAATGCAGTTGAAAAAAATCCGCAACAGTGTTATAATAAAGCAGAAAAGAGGGAACCATATGAAAAAATGCGACTACTGCGCCAAGGAAATCACTTATTTTGAACAATATTGCTGCGAGGAGTGTGAGCGCAAAACGCTTCAGTACCACCTGCGCAACGAGCGCTTTTCAAAGCTGTTTTACGTTATCAATACCATCTGTGTGTTCGGTATCCCGGTGGGACTGTTCATCGCGTCGTTCAGCTCGGCTGTCGGAATCCCGATTGCCGCCGGCTCCTGTCTGGTGCTCGGCTTAATGCTGATTCTGCTGCCGTTTCCCACCGAGAGCATGATTCGCAAGCACAAGCTGCAAAAGGCAATCAAAATCAGCCGCATTTTCGGCGGCTGCGTCATCGGACTCGGTGTGCTGATTGTCGGACTGGTGTTTGTGCTAAAGCGATAACCGCTGCCGCGGCGGGGTCAAAGCAGACGCTGTTTTTGATAAAAAATTTGAATAAATAAAAAATCAGCGGCAATACTATTACTATCATTCTGTAAGGAGGCTTTGGAATGTTAGATAAGATAGCATTGACGCTTTTGATTATCGGCGGCTTGAACTGGGGCAGCATCGGCATTTTCCAGTTTGATTTGGTCGGTTTTATCGGCGGCGGTCAAAACGGCGTAATCAGCCGCATTATCTATATCGTTGTCGCGCTCGCGGCAATTTGGTGCATTACGCTGCTGTTCCGCGATACCCGCGACACGGTTGTCAGCGACAGACGTGTAACGAATTCTTAATTTAAACACAATCATCTGAGATGAAAAAGGACGAACAGGAATTCCTGCTCGTCCGATTTTTT
>CAMVLW010000085.1 GCA_947168445.1 uncultured Clostridia bacterium | reverse complement strand
GAGGCTCCCACAGAGGCTCCCGCAACTGAGGCTCCCACAGAGGCTCCTGCAACCGAAGCACCCGCAACCGACGACCAGTATGCAATCAAGCTTGGCGACGGCACCGTTATCCCGCTCGCTAAGGGTGAGGACGGCAAGTACACTGTTGACCTGACTCCTGAGCAGATTGCAGCCGACACCGTCAACTTCAGCGTTGTCAAGGTGAACACCGACGGCACCACCACCGAGGTAATTAGTGCTGCGGATTACAACACCAAGGACGCTGTTTCGGCTAAGGTTACCTATACTCCCGCAACCAACACAGTAACCGTTGATTGTGTCCTTGCCGGAGACACCACTGCTCCCGCAGATACAAGTTCAACTGACGCAACCTCCGCAACTTCTTCCGCTTCCACCTTTGACAGTGGCAGCAACGGAGGCAGCAGCAGCGGTAACGGCGCGGTACAGACAGGTAATGCTTCTATGGCTATCATTATCCTCTTAGTTCTTGTATCCGCGACCGCCGGAATCTATTTCGCCCGCAAGAGAGAGAAATAATTCCGTCTGACCGCTGAGTCAATTGCGTAATTTAACGCCCTTCGAGAAATCGGAGGGCGTTTTTTTCTGCCTAATACTACTTTCTATCAGAGAATAGTATTACATATTTGTAACATAATATTCAACATTCCTTCACAGAATCCTGTTGAATTTTTATCGCTTTTAAGCTATAATATTTGTGTAATTATCTATTGGATAAAGGAATGAAACTATGAAACAGCTTGTTCTTAAAATTACTTCATTATGCTTTGCCCTGACCCTGTTCACGTTTTCCGCGCTGACCGTTTCCGCGGAGGACGGCGCGGCTGCCGGGGATACCCTTACCCTGAACGACGAAGCAACCGTCAAAACCGGCGACACCGTCACTTATTCCCTCTATTTGGGCGATGCGGTTGAGCCGATTGTCGGATTTGAGCTTCGCCTTTTCTATGACTCCGAATATCTGGAATATCAAAAGGGCAGCCTGAAATTTGAAAAATTTGACGTCGTGGTGTATAACGAGGACATTGAAGGCAAAATCCCGATGAACTCCACCTCGCTCACCAATCTGCCGCTTTTTGACCAAAAGTCGCAGTTCCTTTCGGCGGATTTTAAGGTGAAGAAGGGCGGTAAAGCCAATATTTCCTATTTCTTCACCGAATTGTACGGCGAAAACATGACTTATCTCAAAAGCTTTACCTTCACCTACGGCTTGACGGTAGGGGATAAGGCGGTTGTGACCGACGGCGTTCCGCTTGTCAACACGGACGACGAAACCCTGCAAAACAATCAGGGCGATTTCATCAACTACGCCGACGGCATGGGGGAGAACAGCCCCAATCAAGGCAGCCATGAGGAAGTGCGCGGCTCGCTTGCGCCCTATGTTCAGACCGAAATTGTTGAGGTGACCCGTTCCGTCAGCGGCTCCGGCACAAACTCCGGCGGACTGCCCGGCAGCGTTCTGTTCATTCTGATTGCGGCTCCCATTTTGATTGCGGCGGTTGTCGCTGCGGTTGTTATTGTCAATAAAAAGAACAAAAGCGGCGGCGAAAATGAGCCTGCAAACAGTTCAGAAGCGGAAAATTCTGTAGAGAATGACGAATGAGTAACACAAATTGACAAATAATTAGTTAAAATTTTGTCATTTTCTCTAAAACAATCTTTAACAATATCCTTGATTTTTATTTTTGTTTGTTATATAATGAGAGTAACCGAAATTCGGAAATATTTTGGAGGAATTTGATATGAAAAAGAAAGTTTTAAGTATCGTTCTTGCCGGTGCAATGGCGTCTTCCTTGATTGCTGCCAGCGCTGTTTCGGTATCTGCGGAGGCTGAGCCGGGCGGATATGATTCACTCGGTCCTTACACTCCCGATGCACTTGTTAAGAACACCAATCATCTGATGTTCGCTATGCCCGGTGCTTGGCTGAATGATACTACTGCAAATGAAAAGGTTAACAACGCTGCCGGTATCTACTGGTGGAATGGCTATGACAACTGCAAAGATGTTGCATCTAAGTTAAACAAGCACGATTGGCCCGGCTACATGGCTTCAAAGGTTGATGAAGAAGGCGTTGAGAACCTGTGGGCAATTGATGTTCCCACCTACGGCAACGGCGAAAAAGGCAACGCAATGACCATTCTTTGGAACAACAGCCTCAACGGCGGTACCGAAACCGATCCTGCAAAGAACCCCTTCTATGAAGCTGCGCAGCAGACTCATAACATCAAAGCGATGTATTATTGCAGAAACGACAATCACAAGTACTATGACATTCTGTTCAGATATGTTTATCAGAAGGCAATGATTCAGTCTGACGTTGAAGGCGCTGAGGGATTGGATCTTGATTCCGATACCTTCTGGGAAGATCTCAACAAGCTTGCAGCTGTTAAGAACGGCAATGATTGGGATTCCCTCGATAATGACGAAAAGACCTACCAGATTGATTTGATTGTCGATGATATGGATGAAATTGACCTCACCGACTTCGGCACCTATGCTTCCAACTTCTTCAACGAAGATAATGTTGAGGCACCTGAGGAGTCCAACGGCGACTGCATGTCCTTCACCTATGACAACATGGTATATGTCGTCAGCTTTGATCCCGCTGAAATGGAGATCAGCGAAGTCAGCCCCAAGGTTGGCTTCGGCGGCGACTGGTTCTTCTACTATGGCAACGGCGAATACGGTTCATGGCCGACCAAGAAGCTCAACGAGCAGATGGCTAAGAAGTTTAAGGACAGCAAGGACATCACTGTTGTTTCCGGCAACTTCATGAGCGACGAGTATTGGAAGAGCAGCATGGAGGACATCTCTGTTCCTACCGTTCCCGCTACCTCCGCTCCCGTTCCCGCTCCCGCTACCGACGCTACTTCCAGCAGCTCAAACAGCACCTCCGGCACCTCTGCTAACAATTCCAACGGCGCAATTGCGACCGGTCAGGTTTCCTTTGCGGTTATCGCGTTTGTTATCCTGATTGCAGGCGTAGGCGTTGTTTACTTCACCCGCAGAAAGCGCGAGGACTAATTTAATTTAACTTCAAAAGGCTGTCGTTTCGGCAGCCTTTTGTTTTATCGGTTGGCTTGATTTTTCGGCATAAATGTATTATAATAAAATGAAATATGATGATTATCGGAGGTATGGTTGATGTCAAAAAAAGCGCTCAGTTTTATTTTGACCCTTCTCCTTACAACTTCCATATTTTTCTGCGCCATTCCCATTGTTTTTGCCGAGGACGGAACCCAGCCGCCTTCCGGGCTGTTGTCCGCGCTTTCCGAAACAACGGTTGACCCTTCCGCGGCGGCTTCCGCCGCTCCCGAACCGACAGTGTCCAAGGCGCGTTATCCTGTTTTGACGGTCAACGCGATTTCCAACTATTTTGGCAAGGCATATGCCGAGTATAATGAATTCACGCGCGAGGTCACCGTGATTTATCATTTGAAGGCGTCCAAGCGCCTTGTCACCGCCGGCTGGAAGCTGACATATGACAGCGCGATTTTGAGCGTTGACCCTGAAAAGAACACCAAAGAGAAAATCTGCCCGATTATGAAGGATGACTGTGCGGTCAGGTTTGAGGACGGATTGATTACCTACGCCGCCACCGACCTGAAAATGTTTGATTTTACCGCCAAAGAGTCGCCGTTTGTGCAAATCACCTTTGATGTTGCGCCGCTGACCGAGCTGGATTCCGAAATCACCAAGGTGGATTTGACGGTTGACGACCTGTGGGTTTCGGAGCCGAACCCCGTTACAGGAGAATCGGTGAGTGAAAAAGAGATAGTGCTGGTTGCCAACAGCAAGGTCATTGAGAGCAAGAGCACCGACGCGGTGCTGGTGTCGAAAATCACCACGCTCACACCCTCCACCTTTGTTGAGCCTTCCCCGGACGCCACGCCCGACGAAATCCCCACCACCGTTCCCGCGACACTGACAACCGAGCCTGTCACCATTGCGCCCACCGTTCCCGCGACCGCTTCGCCGCGGAACCCCGGACAAACGGAGGATACGGACGCTTCGCTGCTTTGGACAGGGGAGTGGTATGTCGCGCTGCTGATTCTCGGCGTGCTGCTCGTTTGCTCCACTATTCTCTTTATCATGAGAAAACGTGATATTTATAACAATTCGTAAAAACAGGGGCTTGGCTCTTACTCATGAATTGAGTTTAGAGCCAAGCCCCTTTCGTCTTGTTTGGCTGTGCTTTTTGTTGTGATACTATTCTCTGATAAAACACTTTAACATCTGCTGAAAGGACGTCCGTGCGGGCGTCTTTTTTTTGCGGGATTTTGCTGTCAAGTTAGCACTGTCAGATTAACCGATTTGCGCCGCAAAATCCGCTGAATTTCTCTCTTTATTACAATGCAATTCACTGCAAGAAAAGCGAAAATATCCCTATATAGGGGTGGGTAAATCCCAAAAATGAGGTGATTTTTTGAATCCGAAAACGGTTCAATTTCAATACGACATCAACCGCATGGACGCTGTCAATTTGGTGGCGACGATTCATATCGACGACTACGACACGCGGTTTTTAGAGGTGCTGCTGTGTGAGCGCGGCGGCGCGTTTGATGTGTCCGGCAGCACCGCGACCGCGCGGTTTGTCACGCTGGCGGGCGAATTGCTCAATGATTCCGTGCCCTGCACCGTTGAGGGCAACGCCGTGACCGTGCCGGTTGACGCCGCCGCCGTGAAATCGCAGGCGTGCACGCTGAAAATCGAAATCAATCTGACAAAGGACGGCAAGGTGCTGACTTTGCCGTTTCCGCTTTTTGTCCGCGTGCGCGGTTCCATTCTCGACGACGCGCACATCACACCCGAATCCGAGGGAACCATTGCCGACCTGCTCAAAGCCGCACAGGAGGAGCTTGCGCGGGTCAGCGAATTCGAGGACGGTGAATCTGCCTATGAAATCGCCGTTGACAACGGCTTTGTCGGCACCGTTGAGCAGTGGCTTGCTTCGCTGAAAGGCTCCAAAGGCGACAAGGG
>CAMVLW010000084.1 GCA_947168445.1 uncultured Clostridia bacterium | reverse complement strand
CTGCCCGAAAAAGGCTTGGTGGGTCCCGGCTGTCTGTGCATCGGCGCGGATTCCCACACCTGCACCTACGGCGCTCTCGGCGCGTTTTCCACCGGCGTCGGCTCTACCGATATGGCTGCCGGCATGATCAGCGGCAAGGCTTGGTTCAAGGTTCCCTCCGCGATTAAGTTCAATATCGTCGGCAAGCCGCAGGGTTACATCAGCGGCAAGGACGTGATTTTGCACATTATCGGCGAAATCGGCGTTGACGGCGCGCTCTATAAGTCAATGGAGTTCGCCGGCGAGGGCTTGCAGTATCTCAATATTGACGACAGACTTTGCATTGCGAACATGGCGATTGAAGCCGGCGCAAAGAACGGCATTTTCCCGGTGGACGACATCACCCGCGCCTACTGCGACGGCAGATATCAGGGCACGCCTGTGGAATACACCGCCGACGAGGACGCGGTTTACGACGCGGAATACACGATTGATTTGAGCACCCTGCGCCCCACCGTCGCGTTCCCGCACCTTCCCGAAAACACCAAGACCGTTGACGAAATCGCCGCGGGCGAGGTCAAAATCGACCAGTGCGTAATCGGCAGCTGCACCAACGGCAGAATCTCCGACCTCAGAGCGGCGGCGGAAATCTTCAAGGGCAAAAAGGTTGCCAAGGGCGTTCGCTGCATTATCATTCCCGGCACCCAGAGCATTTGGCTGCAGGCAATGCACGAGGGTCTGTTTGATATTTTTGTCGAGGCAGGCGCTGTTGTGTCCACACCCACCTGCGGTCCGTGCTTAGGCGGTCACATGGGTATTCTCGCGGCGGGTGAAAAGGCAATTTCCACCACCAACCGCAACTTTGTCGGCAGAATGGGACATGTAGACAGTGAAGTTTATCTCGCAAGCCCGGCTGTCGCGGCGGCAAGCGCTGTGGCGGGTTACATCATTGACCCCGAAAAACTGTAAGGAGGACGCATCATGAACGCAAAAGGCAGAGTACATAAATTCGGAGACAACGTCGATACCGACGTTATCATTCCCGCACGCTATCTCAACACCGCTTCCCACAAGGAGCTGGCTTCTCACTGCATGGAGGACATCGACGCGCAGTTTGTCAACAAGGTGCAGGAAGGCGACATCATGGTTGCCGAGAAAAACTTTGGCTGCGGCTCCTCCCGCGAGCACGCGCCGATTGCAATTAAGGCGAGCGGCATTTCCTGCGTAATCGCCTCCACCTTCGCGCGCATTTTCTACCGCAACGCCATCAATATCGGTCTCCCGATTCTCGAATGTGACGACGCGGCGCGTGAGATTAAGGACGGCGACACCGTCAGTGTGAATTTCGATACCGGCGTTATCACCGATGAAACCACCGGCAAAACCTATCAGGCAGAGCCCTTCCCCGAGTTCATCCAGAACATCATCTCCAAGGGCGGCTTGATTAACTCCATCTTAGACTAAGTAAAAGGGCGGCAGAAATGCCGCTCTTTTTAGTGGTGAGTGGCAAGTGAGTGATAAGTTATAAGGGAGCGACGCCTTCCTCACAATCTAACATTGGAAAAGTAATGTAAATATTTTAAAAAGAGTATTGCATTTTTTAAAACTTAGTATTATAATAGGATTTGCAAAACCTACTAAAAAGATAGGTAATAAAATGAAAGGGTGAAAGCCATGAGATACATTTATGCCGACAATTCGGCAACAACAAAGGTTTCTCCTGTTGTTTTGGAAAAAATGCTGCCCTACTTCACCGAGGTCTACGGCAATCCGTCAAGCTTGTATCAGGTCGGCGGCAAGGCGAAGATTGCGCTGGAAAACGCGCGCGAGAATATTGCGAAAAATCTCGGCGCAGCGAGGGCGAGTGAAATTTACTTTACCTCCGGCGGCAGCGAATCCGACAACTGGGCGATCAAGGGCGTGGCGCGCGCGTTAAAGGGCAAGGGCAAAAACCACATCATTACCAGCAAGTTTGAGCACCATGCGGTGCTGCATGCCTGCGAAGCGCTGGAGCGCGAGGGCTTTGAGGTGACGTATCTGGATGTTTACGAAAACGGTCTGGTGCGCCCGGAGGACGTGGAAAACGCGATTAAGGACGCCACCGCGCTTGTGACAATTATGTATGCCAACAATGAAATCGGCACTGTGCAGCCCATTTCCGAAATCGGCGCCATCTGCAAAAAGCACGGCGTGCTTTTCCACACCGACGCGGTGCAGGCGGCAGGTTATGTGAAGATTAATGTCGCTGAACAGAATATTGATTTGCTCTCCATGACCGCGCACAAAATCCACGGTCCCAAGGGCTGCGGACTGCTCTATGTCCGCCGGGGCGTGCCGATTAAGAACCTGATTGACGGCGGCGCGCAGGAGCGCGGCAGACGCGCCGGCACTGAGAATGTCGCGGGCATTATCGGACTTGACGCGGCGCTGCAATACGCGGTTGACACTATGGACGAGCGCTGTGAAAGAATCAAGCAGCGGCGCGACAGGCTAATTGACGAGCTGCTGAAAATCGAGCGCTCGCGCTTAAACGGCGACCGTGAAAAGCGCCTGCCCAACAACATCAACATGTGTTTTGAGGGAATCGAGGGCGAAAGCCTGCTCTTAAAGCTTGACCTCAGCGGCATTTCCGCGTCCTCCGGCTCGGCATGCACCTCCGGCAGCCTTGATCCCAGCCATGTACTGCTTGCTATCGGTTTGCCGCACGAAATCGCCCACGGCAGCCTGCGCCTGTCATTTGACGAGGACATTTCGGATGAGGACATTGACTATATCGCACAGATTGTGCCGGAGGTTGTGACCTATCTGCGCAACATGTCGCCGCTGTGGGAAAAAATTAAACAGGAAGAAAAGGAGGGCAAATAACATGCCATATTCAGAGAAAGTGATGGATCATTTCGCCAACCCGCGCAACGTGGGAGAAATTGCGGACGCCGACGGTATCGGCGAGGTCGGCAACTCCAAGTGCGGCGATATTATGAAAATGTATATCAAGGTGGACGACAACACCATTTCCGACGTAAAGTTCAAAACCTTTGGCTGCGGCGCCGCGATTGCGACAAGCAGCATGGCGACCGAATTGATTAAGGGCAAATCGCTTGATGAAGCGCTGCAGCTTACCAACAAGGCGGTGATGGAAGCCCTCGACGGACTGCCGCCTGTCAAGGTGCACTGCTCGGTGCTTGCCGAAGAAGCGATTAAGGCGGCGGTGTCCGATTATTACCAAAAACGCGGCGTTGACCCCGCTCCGCTGCTGCCGTAAAAATCGAATACCGGATATTTTTCGAATCCCTTGATTTTATAGGTTTAACATGATAAAATAAAATTAACAATATAAAAGGAAGGGAGGGAAAAATATGCAATTTCCCAATGCGTCAAGCGGTATTAAAAAGATTTTTACTGCGGAAATTCTCCAGCTGATTGGTTCGGTTTTGAGCTTCATCTGTGCGCTTCTGGCGTTTTCAGCCGTCGGTTCGGTTGTCGGTTATGAAAAGACCGGTTCCAACGTCGCAGCTGCCAGTGCGCTGGCTTCGGGCGCAGGAATGATGGTCTTCTTCATTGCGGCGAGCGTGCTGATGCTGATTGCGTTCATCTTCAACCTGATTGGTATTGTCAGAGCGAGCAGAGATGAAAGCACCTTTAAAATCGCGCTTTATGCAGTAATCGCGGGTATCGTGTTCAGCGCTTTGAGCGGCGTTTTCTCCGGAATGAACGCCAGAGTTTCCGGCGTGATGGACGCGCTCGGCACCGTTGCCGATTTGGTGGTGACCCTGTATGTTATCCAGGGTATCCGTATGCTGGCGAGCAGAATGAACAACCGCGAGGTTGACAACCGCGGACAGAAGATTTATATGATTATTTTGGGCGTGCTGCTGCTCCGTTTGATTGCGAACATTATCGTCGTTATCTTCGGCGGCAGATTCGCAACCGCCATTGGACTGACCGTTTATCTCGTTTCGATTGCGCTGTCCTTGGTTCAGTACATCATGTATCTTATTTTCCTGGCAAAAGCAAAGAAAATGCTGGCATAACGCAAGCTGTTTGCGATTCAAAAGCAGTCGTCCCACAAGGCGGCTGCTTTTTTGAAAAAATTTTTAAAAATTTTTAAAATCCGCTCTTTTTGTCAGAGTGTTGTCATAGTCGGTTTGCTATACTCTACTTGTAACAACGGAACAGGAAAAACCTTCCGCTTGAATTTGACAATAAAGGGAGAACATCACTATGAAAAAGAATGGATTCGTTATTTCAATCGTTGCACTCAGCCTTTCGGTTATCAGCGTCGGCGCGCTTGCGGTTGTTGCCATGAGAGGCAACCTGAACGTCAACCCCGATAAGGTTTACACCACCACCATCGACACCATGGCACAAGAAACCACAAAGGGAATTCAAAAGGCACAGCCCAAGGCGGCAAATGTTGAAAACAGCAAGACCACCGAGCAGATTAAAAAGACGGCTGATCAGGAAACAAAACCCGCAGAAACCAAACCCGTTGAAACCAAGCCCGCTGAAACAAAACCCGCGGAAACCAAGCCTGCGGAGACAAAGCCGGCAGCGACCGAGCCCGCACAGGAAAAAGCGCCTGCCTCCGACAAGGACAGAGTGATTGAAGCGGCAAGAAAGGCTGTGGAAGCCTGCACCAACAGCAGCATGACCAAGGAGCAGAAGCTCAAGGCAGCGTTTGACTACATCAAGAAGAACTACCTTGAGGGCGTTCGCCGCAATCTCTACACAGAGATGGATTGGCCTGTTGTTTACGCAAAGGATTTGCTGATTGGCGGCAAAGGCGACTGCTTCAGCTACGGCGCAGCATTTGCGTACATGGCAAAGGTAATCGGTTATGAAAATGTGTATGCCTGCAGCAGCGGCGGTCACGGCTGGGCTGAAATCGACGGCAAAATCTACGACCCCGAATGGAGCATGCACACCCCCACCTATTCCTACTTCGGCATGAGCTATGATGAAAAGTGCGACGTTGCCTACAAGGGAGCGATTGGCTGGGCGGAATGGACACACGTCAAGGTTTAATGCGGAATTC
>CAMVLW010000083.1 GCA_947168445.1 uncultured Clostridia bacterium | reverse complement strand
TGCTGTATACGGCAAGATTACTGCGGGTAAAAAAATAGCGCTATTTTTCTATAAATAAACAAAGACACTTTTTATTCAATAAATAAAAAGAAACACCGCCCCAACGTGCAAAGTTGACGGTGTTTCTTTTTAACACTTAAAAACGGAGCAACCGCTTGCGCAGTACCCTTTTTCTATTCTTATTATAACACAAATTTCAGCATTGTCAATACCGCGAATTCCGAATTACTCCTCGTGGCATTTATGCTTCATCGGGCAGTCCGCACAGCCGCAGCCGCAGGTGGACTGACCCTGTTTTTTCTTTCTGACATAATTGATGATGATGAGGGCAACCACCGCCGCGACAACAAGCCCGACGGCAAGCGTACCCCAGTTATTCATCAGCCAATCCATAAAATCACCTTACTTTAACTTCCAGACGGTTAGATTCCTTATACGGTCTGAACAGCAGCCAAATCACCAGCGCAATCACCGCAACGGAGAAAATCAGACCGACGACATTCAAGCTGCCTGTGAACGCGGAGCCGATTTGGAAAATGCAGAGCGACACCGCATAGGCGAACACGCACTGATAGGAAATTGCGAACAGCGTCCACTTGGCGGAGTTCATTTCCCTTCTGATAGCGCCGATTGCCGCAAAGCAGGGCGCGCACAAAAGGTTGAACACCAGGAAGGAATAAGCCGCAAGCTGCGTCATGCCGACAAAGTCGAGTACGCCGAACACGCCGACAACCTCTTCCTTTGCGACCAAGCCCATGATGGTTGCGACTGCCGCTGTCGCGTCGCCGAAGCCGAGCGGAACGAAAATCCACTTGATACCGTTGCCGATAACGCCGAGAATACTGTCTGACAGTTCAATATCGAGGTGGAAGCCGAACACGCCGTCAACCCAGCCGAAGTGCGAGCCTGCCCAAATCAAAATGGAGGACAGCAGAATAATAGTGCCTGCCTTCTTGATGAACGACCAGCCTCTCTCCCACATGGAGCGGAGCACGTTGCTGACGGTCGGCAGATGGTAGGCGGGAAGCTCCATAACGAAGGGAGCCGGGTCGCCCGCGAACATCTTTGTCTTTTTGAGCATAATACCGGACACGACAATCGCCGCCATGCCGATAAAGTACGCCGAGGGAGCCACCCACCATGCGCCGCCGAACAGGGCGGTGGCAATCATGGAGATAATCGGCAGCTTTGCGCCGCAGGGAATGAAGGTGGTGGTCATGATGGTCATGCGGCGGTCACGCTCGTTTTCAATCGTGCGCGACGCCATAACACCGGGAACGCCGCAGCCCGTGCCAATCAACATGGGGATAAACGACTTGCCCGAAAGTCCGAATTTGCGGAAAATTCTGTCCATAACGAAGGCGATACGCGCCATGTAGCCGCAGCTTTCGAGAATCGCGAGGAAGATGAACAGCACCAGCATTTGCGGCAAAAAGCCCAGCACAGCGCCGACGCCCGCGATAATGCCGTCGATAATCAGGCTCTTGAGCCAGTCGGCACAGTTGATGGCGCTCAGTCCCTTTTCCGCGAGCGCGGGAATACTCGGCACCCAAATGCCGTAGTCGGCAGGGTCGGGCTCCACGTCAAACTCGCCGTCCCCGTTGAGCGGCAGGTGCTTGTCAATGTCGTAAACCTTGCCGCCCTTTTCCGCGCCGGCATAGAAAGCGTCGGAATAGCTTCCGTAGGCTTCCTCAAACGCGCCGAAATCCTTGTCGTCAAAGGCAGCCTTCAGCTCACCCGCACCGACAACGGTTTTGTCATTCGCCGCTTCGGTGAGCAGCTTGCCCAACTCGGCATTGCTGAAAATCTTCTCGTCCGCCCACTTGTCAACCGCTTCGTTGTATTCCTTGTCACCGATAGCGAACAGGTGCCAGCCGGAATCGCCGAACACGCCGTCGTTCACCCAATCGGTGAAGGCGGTGCCGACGGTGGTGATGGACACATAGTACACAATCACCATAATCAGCGCGAAAATCGGAAGCGCCAAAAAGCGGTTAGTGACAATCTTGTCGATTTTATCCGAGGTCGAAAGCTGACCGCGGTTTTTCTTTTTATAGCAGCCCTTGATGATGGACGCAATGTAGATATAGCGCTCGTTGGTGATGATACTCTCCGCGTCGTCGTCGAGTTCCTCCTCGGCGCGCTGAATGTCCTTTTCAATGTGCTCCTGCACGGTGGGGTCAATGTGCAGCTTTTCAAGCACCTTTTCGTCGCGCTCAAAAATCTTGATGGCATACCAGCGCTGCTGCTCCTCCGGCATATCGTGCACAACGGCTTCCTCGATATGCGCCAGCGCGTGCTCAACAACGCCGCTGAAGGTGTGCTGCGGAACGGTTTTGCCGCCCTTTGCCGCGTCAATCGCCGCCTCGGCAGCCTCCATAATGCCTGTGCTTTTCAGTGCGGAAATCTCCAGCACCTTGCAGCCCAGTTCGCGCGAAAGCTCGTCAACGCGGATTTTGTCGCCGTTTTTCTTCACGACGTCCATCATGTTAATCGCAACGACCACCGGAATTCCCAACTCGGTAAGCTGGGTTGTCAGATACAGATTGCGCTCCAGATTGGTGCCGTCAATGATGTTGAGAATCGCGTCGGGGCGCTCGTCAATCAGATAATTACGCGCCACAACCTCCTCTAAGGTGTAGGGCGACAGCGAATAAATGCCGGGAAGGTCGGTGACGGTGACGTCATTATGCTTTTTCAGCTTGCCTTCCTTTTTCTCAACGGTAACGCCCGGCCAGTTGCCCACGAACTGGTTGGAGCCGGTCAGCGCGTTGAACAGGGTCGTTTTGCCGCAGTTGGGGTTGCCCGCCAGCGCAATGGTAATACTCAAAAATATCTTCCTCTCTCTATATAAATGTATATTAGCAATCGCTAACTACAAACCAACGAAAAAGGCTGATTACTCAACCTCAATCATTTCCGCGTCCGCCTTGCGGAGCGACAACTCGTAGCCGCGCACGGTGACTTCAATCGGGTCGCCCAAGGGAGCAACCTTGCGCACGCTCACCTCTACGCCCTTGGTAATGCCCATGTCCATAATTCTGCGCTTGATTGCGCCTTCGCCGTGCAGCTTTTTCACCTTGACGGTATCGCCGACCTTGGCTTGTCTTAATGTGTTCATACCTTTCTCCTTTTAGCGAATTAAACGAAAATCTTCTGCGCCATTTCTCTGCTGACGGCAATGCGGGATTCCTTGACGTTGACAATCAGGTTGCCGCCTGTCTGCGTGATGACAGAAACCTCCGCACCCGCCACAAAGCCGAGATTTTCGATATGCTTTTTCGTTTCGGGGCTGCCGCTGACTCTTTTGATAATGCAGCTTTCGCCCGGCTCCGCGAATATTAACGGCATCATTTCATTCTCTCCTTAGCAATTAGCCTAATCTAACCCATTAAGCAGGAACAAGGGTTAGCGTTCCCTAACCCTCTGTCACCTTTTATTATACACATTTCCGCAAAAATGTCAATGGCTTTTTGTAATATCAGTTAGATTTTGCTAACTATTTTTTATCTTTTTCGGAAAACGCCTGTTTAAACGGCACAACCTTGCCGTCCTTTTCCCTGACGCTCACATTGTCGAGGGTGGCGGAAAACTGCTGACGGATTTCACCGAGATAGATTTTGTAAAGCTTTTTCTGCTCCTCCTGCTCGGCGGCGGTCAGCCCCTCCGCTTTTTTCTTTTTGGCAAGCTCGTTGATACGGTCGAGCATTTTTTTGTCCATTCAATCACTTCTTTACAAAAAGAGGGACGTTCATTAACAACCCGCGGGCGCTGACCTCGCGGGCGTGCAATGCACGCCCCTACCTATTATAATATCACAATTTGACGTTTCAATAAATACCTTACTGTAAATCAATTGTTGATGAGCTTATCCTCGTCAGACCAGCTGTAAAGCTTTCTGACTTCCTTACCGATGGTCTCGACGGGAGACTCGGCAGCATGCTTTCTCATTGCGCGGAAGTGCACCTGACCGCCTGCGGAAGACATGTCAAGCAGGAAGTCCTTCGCGAAGGAACCGTCCTGAATGTTCGCGAGAATCTGTCTCATAGCCTTCTTGGTGTCCTCGGTGATAATCTTGGGACCGGTGATGTAGTCGCCGTACTCAGCGGTGTTGGAGATGGAGTATCTCATGCCCGCAAAGCCGGACTGATAGATGAGGTCAACAATCAGCTTCATCTCGTGAATACACTCAAAGTAAGCGTTTCTGGGGTCGTAGCCTGCTTCACAGAGGGTTTCAAAGCCTGCCTGCATCAGCGCGCAAACGCCGCCGCACAGAACAGCCTGCTCACCAAAGAGGTCGGTTTCGGTTTCGGTTTTGAAGGTAGTCTCCAAAACGCCCGCTCTTGCGCCGCCGATACCGAGCGCGTATGCGAGAGCCTTTTCCTTTGCCTGACCGGTTGCGTCCTGATAAACCGCAACCAAGCAGGGAACGCCCTTGCCGGCCTGATACTCGCTGCGGACGGTGTGACCGGGTCCCTTGGGCGCAATCATGGTAACGTCAACGTCAGCGGGCGGAACAATCTGACCGAAGTGAATCGCAAAGCCGTGAGCGAACATCAGCATGTTGCCTGCTTCGAGGTTGGGCTCGATGTCAGCCTTATACATAGCAGCCTGCTTTTCGTCGTTAATCAGAATCATGATGATGTCAGCCTTTTTAGCAGCTTCAGCGGCGGTGAATACCTCAAAGCCCTGTGCCTCTGCCTTTGCCCAGGACTTGCTGCCCTTGTAAAGACCGATGATAACATTGCAGCCGGATTCCTTGAGGTTCAGCGCGTGAGCGTGACCCTGGCTGCCGTAACCGATGATAGCGATTGTCTTGCCGTCAAGCAGCGAAAGGTCACAATCGCTCTGATAATAAATGGGTGCTTGCATGTTTTCTTTGTAGTCTTTCATTTTGATTTCCTCCTATTTTTTATGTCAGTTGTAGGGGTAAGCATTACCCGCGCACCAAACCTGCGGGCGGGCAATGCTCGCCCCTACAGCCAAGGATGTTGTTTATACTGACAAGGCTGTGTTACCCCTGTCGATGGCGATGGTGCCGGTGCGGACGATTTCGCGGATTCCGTAGGGAC
>CAMVLW010000082.1 GCA_947168445.1 uncultured Clostridia bacterium | reverse complement strand
CAAAGGGCGCCGCCATCAAATAGAGGTTTTGGTTATGGCGGCTTTTATAAATCGCTTCGCCAAAGCTGCAATTGCCGCAGACCGCGTCGGAAGCGTCAAAAAGAATGTCCTGCTCAATGTCAAGCATAATATCAAGCCCGCGCATACCGCAGTCGCAGTCAATCAGCAAAACTCTTTTTCCTTTTTTGACGAGCGCAACGGACAGGCAAATGCACACGGTAGATTTTCCCGTGCCGCCTTTTCCCGAAGCAACCACAATTACATTGTCCATATTACACTACCTCTAAACAATTTTAACACAGTTTTTTGTAAAATGCAATAAACGCAAGCTGTTTTATCAGCCAAAAATTTACTCATTAATTTAGCTATAATGCCTAGCCCGGCACACGCTGCGCATTACCCTTTAAAATATGCGTCGAGCAAATCCTTGGCGACCTGCATGGAATACTGACCGAGCATACCGTGCTCCAGCACCACGGCAACCGCAACCTGCGGCTTGTCAAAGGGCGCGTAGCAAATGAAGGTGGCGTGGTCGGAGCCGGCGTTTTCGGCGGTGCCGGTTTTTCCGGCGACCTTGATTTTATAATTGCCGAACACGGAATAGGCGGTGCCGCTTTCGTCCTGCGTTACATTGAGCATGGCGTTTTGCACGGTTTTGAGATTCTCCGCCGACACGCCGATATTGTCCGCGGTTTCGGGCTTGGTGTAGTCGGCAATCACGTTCTTGCGCTCATAGTCGGTGATTTTGTTCACCAAATGCGTTTTCAGCCGCACGCCGTTGTTCGCAATCGTCGCCACATAGGTTGCAAGCTGCACAGGCGTAAAGGCGTTGTCGGACTGACCGATTGCCGCCTGAACGGTGTTGCCGGGCATCCATGTTGCACTGTCGCGTCCGGCAAGCGTGCCCTTGGATTCCTCGATTTCAACGCCGGTGTATTCGCCCAAGCCGAAGCGCTCGGCATAGAGATACATGGTGTCAATCCCCAGCCGTCTGCCGGTTTCGGCAAAATAATAGTTACACGACTGTGTAATCGCGCCGAGCAGGTCAAGTTCCTCGTGACGGTGCATGCACCGGACGACGTTGGAGGGATAGTAATCATATTTTTCGGTACAGAAAATCTTGGTGTCGGGCTTGATGGTCTTTTCCTCCAGCGCGGCAATCGCCACGCAGGGCTTGAACACCGAGCCCCACGCAAAGGTGCCCGAAAAAGCGCGGTTATACATCGGAGAAAGCTTGTTTTCGGAAAGCTTTACATAATAATCGTCATATTTGCTGTAGCTGTTGAGGTCGTATGTCGGATAGCTTGCCGCCGCCAAAACGGAAAAATCCCTGACGTCGAGCATGACAACCGCGCCGCTTTCGCAGTCCTCGCCCTGCAATTTCTCGCCCTTGTATTCGCTCGCTTCCTTGCCTGCGGCGCGCGCCGCGTCAATATTGGCTTTCAGCGAGTCGCAGGCGACCTTTTGCAGCTTGCTGTCGAGCGTGAGATAGACGGTATTGCCGGGCTTGGAGTCAATGGTTTCAACCGTATCGACAATGGTGCCGTCGGAATTGCGCTGGATAATCTTGGTGCCGCCCTCACCCTTCAGTTCGCTTTCAAAGGCAGCCTCAATGCCGAACTTGCCGACATAATCATTAATGGTGTAGTTCTTGCCGCTGTAGGAAAGCTGCTCATATTCCTCCTCGGTAATCGCGCCGAGCGCGCCGAGCACATGCGGTGCCAGCGTGGGATTCACGGCGCTGCGCACCAGATAGGTTTGCACGTCCACGCCGCCGACGCCCTGCGTGTTCTCGCTGACAGCGCTGACAGCACTGCGGCTGACGTCGCCCGCGAAGGTGTAGGGATTTGAATTGCCGTAGCCGGTGCGCTCCATGTTGTAATGCACCGAACAGAGATTGCGCTTTTGCGCCGCGCTGTAGTCCGCGCCGATTTGATAGCGCTCGCAGAGCAGCGCAAAGCACTGTTCGGCGGTGGCGCTCTCTCCTGCCTTTAGCAGCTCCTTCATTTCTTTGATTGCCTCGTCGGATTTGTCCTTGAACGCAACGGTGTTTTTGGACAGCACAACCGGCAGGGCATCGTCCCACTTGTCGCCTGTTTTTTGAAGCAAGTCCATCAGCGCAAGCAGCGTGCCGTCAAGCCTTTGCTCGTCGGTGTAGAGCTTTTCAATGACGATTTTATAGTGCGTGGTGTTGGTGACAAGCCCGGTGCCGTTGCGGTCGAGGATTTCGCCGCGTGTGGCACCGGTGTCCACATGATAGCTGGTGGAGCGGGTGGACAGCTGCTTATATTCGCCGCCGTGAATCAGCTGCCAGTCAATCAGCCGCGCCGCGAACACCGCCGCAAACACAAGCGCAATGACCGCGCAAATGGTAAACGGCAGTTTTCCGCGCAGTTTTTTCTTCATGCTGTCTCACCTCCCAAAGCCTTAGAAAAAGCTTTTATTCAAAAAGCGGTTTAAAAAATAAAGCGGAATAAATGTCAAAAAGGTATAAGCCATGCGCGGCAAAAAGCGGCTGACAAACAGCGCGCCGCTCTCAGGAACGCCCGCGAACAGCCGGAAAAATACAAAATACAGTCCGAGCACCAGCACAACCGAGCCGAGCGAGAGCACCGCTCCCGACAAAAAATTGCGGTTGAGGTAGGTGTCGAGCAGGCTCGCCTGCACAAAGCAGACAATGGTGAACGCAATCGCAAAATAACCGACGGTGCCGCCTGCGGAAATGTCAGACAACATGCCGCACACCGCACCCAGCACAAGCGAAGGAATCACATTCTCACACACGGAAAACGAAAGCGCCGCCGCAAGCAGCAGCAGCGGCTTTGCGCCGAGCACCTCCGGCATGAGTTTGGGTGTGCTCTGCAGCACCCAAAGCAGCAGGATTTCCAGCCCGAAAGCGAAATAGCGGAAAAAGACGCGGCTACTTTGCATTGGACTTCACCACCTGTCCCTTTTGCTCAAATTCGGTGATAACCGCCGCCGCCGTAATCTGCCGCACGTCCTCATAGGGCTTAATCACGGCGTAACGCGAGGCGTCGTACTTATTGAACGCAATCGACTGCACCTCGCCCACCGCAAGCCCTGCGGGATAAACGCCGCCGGTGCCGGAGGTGACAACCATGTCGCCCGGCTTAATCTGATGGTTCTCCGCCAGCTTGTTCATGCCGGTGAGGTTTTGGTCGCTGAGAGTCACGCTTCCGCTGAGCACGCCGCTGTCGCCGGTCTGCTTGTCCTGCACGCTCGCCTTGGTGTCGGGCGAGAGGATCGTCTTGACCTTGCAGGTTGCCGCGTCCGCCTGACACACCCAGCCCACCAGACCGTTATCGGTAATGACAGGCGCGTTGACCGCAACGCCGACCGAAGTGCCGACGTCAAGGGTAAAGGAATAGAAATCGTCGTTCGCGTCGCGGCGAATCACGTTTGCGGGCGCGATTTTGTAGGACGGATTCTGCTTTTTCAGCTCATAATACTTCCACAGCTTTTCGTTTTCCGCCTTGGTGTCGATATAATCGGAAAGCTGTTCGCGCAGAGCGGCGTTCTCCTTTTTGAGCGCCTCCACCTCGGCGCGCAGCTCCTCCTTGGTGGCGGAGTCCGCCGAGGCGGTTGCCGCCGCGCTGATTTGAAACAGTCCTCTGGAAACGGTGTTCAGTCCGCTTGAAACCAGCGAGTTCTCCGCCTGCGAGAAAACGCTCAACACCGTGAGGATGATGAGCGTGACAATGAGCACCATTCTGTTTTTCTCTTTTTGTCGTCTGTCCATATTCTTATCGTCTGTTATGCTTATACTTGCTGGCAATCGTTTTGCCCAGCCGCTTGCCCGCGCCGTCAACCACGCAGTCGAGCGGACGGTTGGCGACATGCACCGGCATGCCGGTTTGCTGCATGACGAGCATGTCAATTCCGCGCAGCAGCGCGCCGCCGCCCGTCAGCATAATGCCGTGGTCAATAATGTCGGCGGAAAGCTCCGGGGGCGTTTTTTCAAGCGTGGTTTTAATCGCTTCAACAATGGTGTTCAGCGGGTCGGTCAGCGCGTCGCGCACCTCCGCCGCCGTAATCGTAATATCCTTGGGCAGTCCGTCGAGCAGGTTTCTGCCCTTGACCACCATGCTCTTTTCGTTTTCATAAGGGTACGCCGAACCGATTTTGATTTTAATATCCTCGGCGGTGCGCTCGCCAATCAGCAGGTTGTAGGTTTTTTTGACATAGGTGAGAATCGCCTCGTCAAAGCGGTCTCCCGCCACGCGCACGGAGCACGCGGTCACAATGTCGCCGAGCGAAATCACCGCGACCTCGCTTGTTCCGCCGCCGATATCGACAACCATGCTGCCGGTCGGCTCGTCAACGGGAAGTCCCGCGCCGATTGCCGCCGCCATAGGCTCCTCAATCAGAATAACGGGAGGCTTTGCGCCCGCCTGATACGCCGCGTCCTCAACCGCCTTGCGCTCCACCTCGGTCACGCCGGTGGGCATACAGATAATCACGCGCGGCTTGCTGAAAATGCCGGGCTTGACGGACTTTTTGATGAAATGCTGCAGCATTTTGGCGGTGATTTTAAAATCCGCGATAACGCCGTCCTTCAACGGGCGCACCGCGACAATGGAACCGGGCGTTCTGCCAATCATATCCTTCGCCTGCGAGCCGACCGCCAAAACCGTGTCGGTGCGGATGTCCACCGCGACAACCGACGGCTCGCGCAGAATGATTCCCTTTCCCTTCAGGCAAACCAGCGTATTCGCTGTGCCGAGGTCAATTCCTATATCTTTTGAAAATGAAAACATATTTTCGGCTCCTTTACATCTATACTAAGTATGATACCGATAATCCAAATAAAAAACAACAAAATCCTGTCGACTACGGCTGTAGCAGCAGTGCGCCTTTGGATAAGTTCATCGTCCGGCAATGTTTCTGCAACGGCGCGTCAGATGTACCTATAGCAGCAGTTAAGGCAACACCGCACAATTTACGGCGCACGCCTTGCCACTAATCACTTAACACTAACCCCTGCCCGTAGAGCCAAAGCCGCCTTCGCCGCGCTTGGTGTTGCTGAGCTCGTCAACCTCGACAATCTCCGGCGTGAGAACCGGGGCAATCACCATTTGGGCGACGCGCTCGCCGGGCTCAATCACATAGGGCTTGTCGGAAACATTGCACAAGCCCACGCACACCTCGCCGCGGTAGTCGCTGTCAACCACGCCGACGCCGTTGGAAAGGCAAATGCCGTGCTTCACGCCCAAGCCGCTGCGC
>CAMVLW010000081.1 GCA_947168445.1 uncultured Clostridia bacterium | reverse complement strand
TTCTTCACCTGCCGCAATTTTTCTGCTTCCATTATAGCATGGAATTTAAAAAATATGTATACGCAAACGAAAATTGCGGAAAAATATATTGAAAATAAAATGAATTTGTGGTATAAATGTAGCAAGAGGTGATGATATGAACGCATATATGCCTTATATTTGGATTGGCGTCGCCGTGTTGATGGCGATAGCGGAGGTCACAACGGTGCAGCTTGTGTCGGTGTGGTTTGTGATAGGCGCCGTTTGCGCGGCAGTGACAACCTTTTTTACCGATTCGCTCCCCGTTCAGCTGCTCGTTTTCGCGGGCGTTTCGCTGCTCGCACTCATCATTACGCGCCCGCTGGTCAGAAGATTCAAGCAGAAAAACAAAATCATCAGCACCAATGCCGACCGCGTTATCGGCGAAACCGGCGTGCTGCTCACTGATTTGACAGACAGGGATTGTGTCGGACAAATCAAGGTCGGCGGCGCGGTGTGGAGCGCCAAGTGCGACAATCCGCCGCTGAAAAAGGGCGACCGTGCGCGGGTTCTCGCGATTGAGGGCGTCAAGCTGATTGTGGAAAAAACAGAGTAAGGAGATTATTATGGCTGGATTAATTGTTTTAGGCGTTATCGTCTTGTTATTGATTATTTTAATTGCGCGCAACATCAAAATCGTGCCGCAGGCGCATGCGTTTGTCATTGAGCGGCTGGGCACTTATCACGCGACATGGGAAACAGGCTTGCACCTCAAGGTGCCGTTTATCGACAGAATTTCCAAGAAGGTGTCGCTCAAGGAGCAGGTGGTGGACTTTCCGCCGCAGCCCGTTATCACGCGCGACAACGTCACCATGCAGATTGACACGGTGGTGTATTTTGAAATCACCGACCCCAAGCTCTATACCTACGGCGTAGAGCGCCCGCTCAGCGCGATTGAAAACCTCACCGCCACCACGCTGCGTAACATCATCGGCGATTTGGAGCTCGACAACACGCTGACCTCGCGCGACACCATCAACGACAAAATCCGCATTATCCTTGACGAAGCCACCGACGCGTGGGGAATCCGCGTGATTCGCGTGGAACTGAAAAACATTCTGCCGCCGCGTGAAATTCAGGACGCAATGGAAAAGCAGATGAAGGCGGAGCGTGAGCGCCGCGCGAGAATCCTCGACGCAGAGGGTGAAAAGCGCAGCCAGATTCTTGTTGCCGAGGGCTTGAAGGAATCCGCAATCCTCAAAGCCGACGCCGTTAAGGAGCAGAAAATCCGCGAGGCGCAGGGTGAAGCGGAGGCGATTCTCACCGTGCAAAAGGCGAACGCCGACGCGCTGCGCATGCTCAACGAAGCCGCTCCGAGCGACAGGGTGATTCAGCTCAAAAGCCTTGACGCCTTCGCGAAAGCCGCCGACGGCAAGGCGACAAAAATCATCATTCCGTCCGATATTCAGGGCTTGGCGGGCAGCATAACCGCCGTTAAGGAAATCTGGAAGGACAGCACAACAACAGATTAAACAAAATTTACCGCTCTCATTCGAGGGCGGTTTGCTATTTTGCGGAATAGCGGAATAATTCTTTTAAGATATTGTAATTTGCGGCAGAATTTACTATAATATATAAGTCAAAAACTATAGAAAACAAGGTGAAGACTATGAAAAAGGTAGCTATCATTATGGGTTCCGACAGCGATTTTCCCGTTGTTTCCAAGGCAGTCAAAAAGCTCAGGGAATTCGGCGTAAAGTACGAGGTGCATGTTATGAGCGCCCACCGCACGCCCGACGCGGCAATCGCTTTTTCGCAGAACGCAAAGAAAAACGGCTTCGGTGTGATTATCGCGGCAGCGGGCATGGCGGCGCATTTGGCGGGCGTTCTCGCGGCAAAAACCACCCTTCCCGTTATCGGAATTCCCTGCAAGTCCTCGCAGCTTGACGGCATGGACGCGCTGCTTGCCACCGTGATGATGCCCACCGGTATTCCCGTGGCGACGGTTGCGGTTGACGGCGCGGCAAACGCGGCGATTCTCGCGGTTGAGATCCTCGCGCTCTCCGACGATTCGCTTGCGCAAAAGCTGGAGCAGATGAAGGCGGACATGGAAAAAGGCGTTGCCGCAAAGGATCAGGCAATGCAGGCTAAGGTGGCTGAGCTTTAATGAATAAAAACGCAGACTTCAACCCCGCGCTCGACAAGGCGCACGACGAGTGCGGTGTGTTCGGCATATATAAATTCAATGATGACCTCAACATCGTTTCCGTCACGCACGACGCGCTTTACAGCCTCCAGCACAGAGGGCATGTCAGCGCCGGCATTACGGTCAACGACGACAGGCACTTTGTGACCGTCAAGGAACTGGGCATGGTGTCCGAGGTGTTCAACGAAAAGACCCTCCAAAAGCTGCCCAACGGCAAAATCGCGGTCGGTCATGTGCGCTATACCCTCAACGCGGCGCTTGACCGTGCGGCAAACCAGCCGCTGGTGCTGCGCTATAAGGAAGGCTCCATTGCGATTGCCAGCAACGGCTCCATCACGAATTTCCCCGAAATCCGCCGGGAGCTGGAGCGCGGCGGCTCGATTTTCCAGTCAAATTCCAACGCGGAGCTGATGGCGTATGTCATTGCGACCGAGCGTATTCATACGGAAAATCTGGAGGACGCGGTGCTGTGCGCCATGAAGCGGCTCAAAGGCGCCTATTCCACCGTGATTTGCGCTCCCAGCCGCTTAATCGGCTTCCGCGACATTCACGGCTTCCGTCCGCTGTGTATCGGCAAGCTGCGCGACAGCTACATCATCACCTCAGAGAGCTGTGTCATTGACACCCTCGGCGGAGAACTGGTGCGCGACGTTGCGCCGGGCGAGATGGTCGTGATTGACGAGGACGGCTTTCACAGCTATCAGCTTGACGAAAAGGCGGACAAAACCTCGCTGTGCGTGTTTGAATATGTCTATGTGGCGCGTCCCGACAGCGTGATTGACGGCGTGTGTGTGCACACCGCAAGGCTCAGAGCGGGCGAGCTGCTCTTTAAGGAATATCCCATTGAAGCCGACATGGTGTGCGGCGTGCCGGATTCCGGCATTATCGCCGCCGAGGGCTACGCCCGCGCTTCGGGTATTCCCTACGGCATGGGCTTCATGAAAAATAAATTTCTCGGCAGAAACGCCGGCACCGGCATGGACAAGAAAAAGCGCCTGCTTCACACCAAGCTGACCGCGCTCAAATCCAATGTTGCGGGCAAGCGCATTGTCGTGATTGACGATTCCATTGTGCGCGGACAAACCTCGCAGCATATCGTCAGGCTGCTGCGCAACGCGGGCGCAAAGGAAATCCACATGCTGATTTCCTCGCCGCCGTTTGTGTTCCCCTGTTATTTCGGCATTGACATCAGCGACGAAAAGAGCCTGATTGCCAACAAAATGAGCATTGAGGAAATCCGCCGCGAAATCGGCGCGGACACGCTCGGCTATCTCAGCGTTGAAAGCCTGCGCAAAACCGTTGAGGGCGTGGACATTGACCTCTGCGACGGCTGCTTCACCAAGCAGTTCAGCGCCGAGGTTCCGACCACCTTCTTTGTCGATAAATACGCAAACAAAATCAAGCATAAATCATAAATCATAAATCCGGAGGTTTTTTATGGAGAGCTTTTCTGAGAGTTACAAGGCGGCGGGCGTTGACATCACCGCAGGCTACAAAAGCGTTGAGCTGATGAAAAAGCACGTTGCGCGCACCAACATTCCCGGCGTTGTTTCGGGAATCGGCGGCTTCGGCGGCTTGTTCGCGCCCGATTTCAAGGGCATGGAGGAGCCTGTGCTCATCAGCGGCACCGACGGCGTCGGCACCAAAATCAAGCTGGCGTTTCTGCTGGACAAGCACAACACCATCGGCATTGATTCCGTTGCCATGTGCGTCAACGACGTGATTTGCTGCGGCGCAAAGCCCCTGTTTTTCCTTGATTATATCGCCATCGGCAAGAACATTCCCGAAAAGGTTGCCGCCATTGTCGAGGGCGTTGCCGAGGGCTGCGTGCAGTCCGGCTGCGCGTTAATCGGCGGCGAAACCGCCGAGCACCCGGGACTCATGCCCGAGGACGAATACGACGTGGCGGGCTTTTGCGTCGGTCTTGCCGACAAGCCCAAAATGATTGACGGTTCCAAGCTCAAGGCGGGCGACGTGCTGCTGGGTCTGCGCTCCTCAGGCGTTCATTCCAACGGTTTTTCGCTCGTCAGAAAGATTTTTGACATCAACGAAACAACCGTTTACAACACCTATCCCGAGCTCGACAAGCCTCTCGGTGAAGCGCTGCTCACCCCGACCAAAATCTATGTCAAGCCGCTTTTGGCGCTGATGGAGCAGGTTGAGGTCAAGGCGGTGTCCCACATCACCGGCGGCGGCTTTTACGAAAACATTCCGCGCATGCTCAAAGACGGTCTTTCCGCAAAAATCACCAAGTCCGCGATTCCCGTGCTGCCGATTTTCACGCTCATGCAGCGCGTCGGCAACATCAGCGAGCATGACATGTTCAACACCTTTAACATGGGCGTCGGCATGGTGATTGCCGTCGCAAAGGAAGAAGCGGAAAAGGCGCTTGCGGTTCTCAAGGAAAACGGCGAGGACGCGGTTGTTCTCGGCGAGGTGATTGAGGGCAGCGAAGGAGTGGTGTTCGCGTAATGAAAAACATAGTCGTTTTGGTTTCGGGCGGCGGAACCAATTTGCAGGCGCTCATTGACGCGCAGAGCAGGGGAGAGCTCGCGCAGGGAAAAATCACCTGCGTCATTTCTTCAAACCCCAACGCCTTCGCCTTGGAGCGCGCCGCGAAAAACAATATCCCCACCGAGGTTATCCGCCGCAGGGACTTTGCGGAATTTGACGAATACGACAAGGCGCTGACTTCTCTTTTGCAAAGCAAAAACGCCGACGTTGTGGTGCTTGCGGGCTTCATGACGATTCTCGGCAAGCGCGTGATTGCGGCGTTTGAAAACCGCATCATCAACATTCACCCCGCGCTCATTCCGTCCTTCTGCGGCGAGGGCTACTACGGCTTGCGCGTGCACGAGGAGGCGCTGAAAAAGGGCGTGAAGGTCACCGGCGCTACCGCGCATTTTGTCAACGAGGTCTGCGACGGCGGTCCCATTATCCTGCAAAAAGCCGTTGAGGTGCAAAACGGCGATACCCCCGAAATTCTCCAGAAAAGAGTGATGGAGCAGGCGGAGTGGAAAATTCTCCCCAAGGCAGTCGCGCTTTTCTGTGAAGATAAAATCAAAGTCATCGGCAACAAGACGGAAATTTCAGATTAGGAGGAAATCATTATGAAAGCGGTATCACTCACCAAGGAAATCGCATCCACCACCTATCCCGGCAGAGG
>CAMVLW010000080.1 GCA_947168445.1 uncultured Clostridia bacterium | reverse complement strand
TAAAGCTCGCGGTTGAAGCACACGCCGCCCTCTACAACGCCGTCAATCAGCTTGTTGTAGTCAAGACCTTCCGTATCGAGCAATGACTGAAAGCGTGCAAGCGCTTCCTCGGCAGAAATTTTGCCGGTTTCCATCAGCTTGAAAAGGGTCTCAATCACGGTTGTTTTGCCCGCGACGGACAAATCCTTCCACAGAGAGCTGTTTTTGATGGAGCCGAGCGCCGCCTGCGGCACGGACATGTCAAAATCGCGGTACATGCCGATGGTGACAAGCTCGCCTCTGTCGAGGGTGACGGACTTCATTGTCTTAGAAAACGTGAAGTAATCGTCGGTGTTGTTGCCGGTGTGGTTGGAGCCGTTGGCAATGCTCTCGCGGATATCCTCATAATAGCGGTCGGAGATTTCGTAGCCCGCATAGAGGTCGTCCACCTTAATCTCCACGCCGTCCTGATAGGACGTGAACATCAGGTAAACGTGACCGTCATAGAACTGCATGGAGTCGTTAAAGCGCGCCAGCAGCTTGAGATTGCCGACAACCGGGGAGCCGTCGCTGAAATCGCTGACGGTGACGGTAGTTTCCGCCGTGCCGTCGGACACGGTAACGGTGCCGGGCTTGAGTGCGTTTAAGCTGCCGTTTTCATCCACCCACGCAACGGAAGGGTCGGTGGAGGTGCAGGCGGTGCCGGCGGGAACAAAGTCCGCGATGACGTCGCCCTCTGTCATGTCAATGCTTGCTTCAGCCGCAAACGCCGTCAGCGGAAAGCAGCCGATAAGCAGGGCAAGACAGAGAAACAGCGAAAACACTTTGAGGAATGATTTCTTTTTCATGTTTCATCTTCTCCTATAAAAAATATTCATTTTATTATACCATATTTTATTACAGGTTTTCAATCCTTTTTGTAAAAATAATAAAAGCCGGCTCTTGCGAACCGGCTCAAAGTTGATAGGCTATACCGCATCATTTAGGTGTGCGGTGTTGCCTATACAAAGGATTCAAAATAATCGGCGAGATAGGACTGAATGGCGGTGACGTCCTTAATGGAAATTCTGCCGTCGTCGTTGACATCTGCAACGTAAAGCGAAAGAGGGTCGCTGACGTCAATCAGCGGCTTGCCGTCCTGATTGGTGTAGTTGGCAAGATAACGCTGCACAAGGGTCACGTCGTTGATATTCACAACGCCGTCGAGATTGGCGTCGCCGAGCTTGATATCAAGCGGCGTGTCGAGCACCTCACTGTTTCTTACCGGCATCTTGTCGCCGTCGCCGGTGCGTACAATCAGGTTTTTAACGTCAAACGTAATCAAAATGTTGCCTTCGCCATCTCCGGATAAAGTAGATTCAAAGAAGGGATCGAATTTTTCTATCGCGCAGGGGGTTTTGGCACATTTAAAGCTTCCCGAAATCTCCTGTTTGTCAATCTTATCCAGCCGTATTTCAGGTGCAAAAGCGTTTGAATCTTCAAAACATACGTCCACCCACACGCCCTCCGGCTCCGCCTTCACCGAAAAATCGAAGCTGACAATTTCCAAATCCGCCGGCGATACAAAGGAAACCGAAGGTTGATCGCTCCATTTTTCAACCGGCTGGTAATAATCATCTGCAAAGTTAGATTCGGATTTTAAGAAAATCGAAGGACCGACTTCCGTGCAATGTCCGGTGGGATTCTCTTCATAATCAATATCGCCGATTGCGGGGGAAGCGCCGGTTTCGTGTGCGGAAACAGACGGCAGCGCAAAAGCGGCGGTTAACAACGCAGCCGCAAGCAGCACAGCTAAAAGCCTTTTCATTTTCATCACTTGACCTCCCTGATTATATAGAAAGATGTATTCTTCTATTTTCAGTATATCACGATTTGACGTAGAGTACAAGTAGAAATCATGCGGATGATTTTGGGCGAAATGACAGTGTGCGCCGCAAATCCGACGTTTTGTTACTGCCGCAAATTGAATTATCAAATAACCCGCGCAAAAGATTGCATTTTTTTACCTGAAATGCTATACTAAATCAGATACATTTTGCGGGAGGGTAAAGGATGGATTTTGAACCGATTGCGCATTTATATAACGATTTTCCCACAAAATTCGGACTGCCGCGGCAGAGCGGCATGTCGGAGCACCTGCTCTCCCGCGTGGTGATGGAAACGAAATACCGCAGCCGCGAGGCGTTCCGTGGAATTGAGGATTTTGAATACCTGTGGCTGATTTGGGTATTTGACGCAATGGGCAAGCGCGAATGGTCGCCCACCGTGCGCCCGCCCAAACTCGGCGGCAACAAGCGCATGGGCGTGTTTGCCACGCGCTCACCCAACCGCCCGAACCCCATCGGACTGACCCGCGTGAAGCTGGTTTCCGTTGAGGAAAGCGGCGCCGACGCGCCCGCGCTGATTGTGGCAGGCGCCGACCTGATGAACGGCACGGCGGTTTTGGACATCAAGCCCTACCTTCCCTTTGCCGACAGCGTGCCGGAAGCTTCAAACGGCATTTACGGCGAACGCGAGCCGCTGACGGTATCGCTTCCCGGCAAATACAACGCGCTGTTCAGCGAACAACAGCTGCAAACGCTCAGAGAAGCGCTCGCGCATGACCCGCGTCCGGGGTATCAAAACGACCCGGAGCGCATTTACGGCTTTTCCTACGCGGGCTATGACGTTCGCTTCCGTGTGGCAGAAAACACCCTGACGGTCACTGAGATGATTCCTTTGGAGGAACTATGAAAAAGAAATCGAAATTTACAAAGCCGCGGGTGTTCATTCCGTTGCTGGTTTTGCTTTTGTTTTATATCGGCTGCGGCATTTACATATTGCAGGTGAGCAGCGTAAACACGGTAGAGCTGGGTATCGGAAGCATGGGCTACATCCACGGTTCACTGAAGGCAGAATCCTCTGACGAGAGCATTGTTAAGGTAATTAAGGTCTCGGAAACGGCGGCTCAGGACGGAGTAACGCTGTCCTTTGAAGCGGAGAGAACAGGCACCGGCGACACTGCCGTTCAAATGCGCGTTATGCTGGACAATTCCGCGGAAGGCGCAGGAGCCGTCGAACCGCTCAATTTGGAGTATGAGTATCACGCAACGTCCTTCGGTATGCTGTATAACAAAACCGAAGACCGCTTTAACGGCGTTGAAACGCTGCTGGTTGCCGCCATCGGCACCATGCTGATTCTGGCGGCGGGCTTGGTTTTTTCGCTGATAGAAAAGCAGCGAAACGGCGATTTTTCCTATTCCATGGTTGCGCGGTGCGGCTTGACCATCTTTCTTATCATCAACTCCATTGTCATTGTCAGGGAATGGCTGGACATTGCCCAATTCATCCCGCAGTTATCCATACGGTTCATCATGCAGCTGCTCTTTGACAGCGGACAGGCGTTTGTCTCAATAAGCTTTATTCCGCTTGGATTGCTGGCGCTGGCGCTGGCTGTCAGTAACCTTTGGCTGGTGCGGCACGAGGGCTTCCGCCCGATGAACCTGCTCGGCGTATTCCTCGGCGTTGTGATGATGGGCGGCATCGTCTTGATGTACTGGATGACCGCCAATCTTTCGTATGAAACGCTGGAAGGCTACTATCTGTCAACCTACCTGACAATCGTATTTTCGTTTATCTACTGCTATTTCGAGTGTATGCTGCTTTCCACCATCGTTTGCGCGATTATGTGCACGCGCTACAAGCCGATGTACAATCTTGATTACATCATCATTCTCGGCTGCGCTATCCGCCGCGACGGAACGCCGACTCCGCTGCTGCGCGGCAGAGCCGACCGGGCGCTTTCCTTTGAAAAGAAGCAATTTGAAAAAACAGGAAAGCACGCAAAGTTTGTTCCCTCCGGCGGTCAGGGCAGCGACGAAATCATCAGCGAAGCCGAGAGCATGAAGCGCTATCTGACGGATCAGGGCGTGCCTGCCGAGCGGATCCTCAAAGAGGACAAATCCGTCAATACCCTGCAAAACATGAAGTTCTCCAAAAAGGTGATTGAAGCGGACGCCGGAAATCTTGAAAAGGTAAACATCGGCTTTTCCACCACGAATTACCATGTGTTCCGCGGCTACACGCTCGCTGGCCGTCTGAAAATGAAGGTAAAGGGACTGTCGGCAAAAACCAAGCTTTACTTCTTCCCGAATGCCTTTATCCGCGAATTTATCGGTTTGATTTGGGAGCAAAAGCTGCGCCATCTTCTGTTTATCTTTCTGCTCGCAATCAGTCTTGCCGCGTTGTATTGGGTGACGATGATTGAATAGCGCACCCTGCCGCATTGCCGGCACAGAATCACTTTTCATCAAAAAAACGGATAGCCCGGTTGGACTATCCGCTTTTTGATGTTCCTTTATGCCATTTTTGTGAGCAAGCCTGTGACCAGCAGCGCAAAGTTCTTTGCGGATTCATTCGAGGAATTCTGAACCTCTTCGTGAGAAATCTTCTCCTGCATGCCCGCCGCCATGTTGGTAATGCAGCTGATGGAGCAAACGCGCATGCCCATATGTCTCGCGGCAATTGTTTCCACCACCGTGCTCATGCCGACGGTATCGGCACCGAGATTGCGGTACATTTTTATCTCGGTAGGCGATTCGTACTGCGGACCTGTGACCTGAATCATCACGCCCCTGTGAACGGGAATCTTGTTCTCCTGCGCAACGCCTTCAACAATCGTGTTCAGTTCCTCGTCAAACGCCGCTGTCATATCCACAAAGCGGTCGCCCAGCTTGTCGATATTCTCTCCCACCAGCGGAGAGGGCACAAAGCTGGAAATGTAATCCACATTCAGCACAAAGTCGCCCACGCTGTAATCGGCATTGATCGCGCCGACAGCGTTGGTGAGCACAACGGTCTTTGCACCCAGCAGGTGAATCACGCGCAGCGGCAGCACCACCTCATGAATGTCATAGCCCTCGTAATAATGCACTCTGCCGTTCATGACAACCACCTTTTTGCCCGCTATCTCGCAAAAAATCAGCGTGCCGTCGTGACCCGCAACCGTTGATACCGGGAAGCCGTCAATCTCGCTGTAGGGAATTTCCGCGACAACCTTCACGCTGTCCGCGTAATCGCCCAAGCCGCTGCCCAGCACCAGCGCAACGTCCGGCACAAAATCCGTTTTTTGACGGATTTGCTTTACACAGCGCTCCAGCCGGGAATAATAGTCCTCCGCGTCAAACTCCACCTGAACGTTCTTCCATTTGTCGTCGTCAGACGCAGAGGCTTGCTTTGTGTTTGAGGCACAGCCGCCGAGGGCAAGCACAAGCGCCAGAATCATGAACAAAGATATTAGTTTTTTCATTGCTCTCTCCTTCTCCCTTTTCCCCGCCTGATTTGCGGGTTTTTTACATTTTTATTATAGGGGTTTCCATG
>CAMVLW010000079.1 GCA_947168445.1 uncultured Clostridia bacterium | reverse complement strand
ACCCCTGACCTACTGATTACGAATCAGTTGCGCTACCGGCTGCGCCACATTAGCGAATTACCTTGACTATTATACATGAAGTTTTCCGATTTTTCAATAGGTAAACGAAAATTTTTCGGATTTTTCAAAACGCGGGCGGTTTTTCCGGTTTTTCCGATTTTTCAGATAGCCGCCTTTCTTGACTTTCACGGCAAAAAGGGTTATGATAAAAGCAGATTTTCGGCAGGAGGCAGCAGCATGTTTTGTAATCATTGCGGCGCGCAGAATCCCGACGGAGCGCTTTTTTGCAGCGCTTGCGGGCAGTCCGTTTCGGGCGGCGTGCAAATCAATATCAATCAGCAAATCAACAACCGTCAGCAGGTCAGAGCCGCCGAGCTTGCGGAGATGGAGCGCATGCTGCGCTATTTTTCGCAAAAAGGCGAGCAGTATGCGGAATATGACCGCTTGGCGCAGCAGATGGTGCGCTTGTCAAAGGGAAAGCATTACTCGCTTTTGGTGTGGGGAATTATTATCGCGGTGTTCGGCTCGCTCATTTATTTCGGCACGTTTTCGCAGATGGACAATGTGCAAAAGGGCGTGTTGGCGGTGGCGCTTTTGGTGCCGGGAGCGGCGATGATTGTCGGACATGTTTTCTACGCAAGGTATTTTGACAGCAACCGCGCGCGGGCGGTGCAGCGGTTTAACGAGGTCGGCGCGGAGCTGACGGCGCATTATCAGCACTACGGCTTGTGCAGCGTGGGTGCGGAATACACCAATCCCGCCAATTTGTCGGTGATTTATGACACCCTGCAATCGGGACGCGCCGACACGATTAAGGAAGCCATCAATATTCTTGTGGACGACGCTTACCGCAGCAATATGCAGCACTATGCCGCCCAGACTGCCCGCAACACGGCGGCAGCCGCACGCGGCGCGTCGGCAGCAACGGTGTTTGCCGCGGCGAATTTCTTTCTCAGATAAGCATTTGAGCCGTTCTTTTGGAGCGGCTCTTGTTTTTCGCCGGAAAATATGGTATGCTTATGCTATACTAAATTGATAAAGGAGTGCAACACATGGTACATTGTCCCTCATGCGGCGCGGGACTGCGGTTTGAGATAACCTCGCAGCAGATGTTCTGCGAGCATTGCCAAAACCGCTTTGACCCCAAAAAGCTGTATGATAAAATGTCCGACGACGCCAAAACGGAGAAAACCTTTGACAGCTTTGTCTATCTTTGTCCGTCCTGCGGCGGCGAGATTGAAACCACCGACAAAAACGACGCGGTTGGTTTTTGTCCGTACTGCGGCGGCGCGTCAATGATTTATGATAAAATCCGCAAGGAATGGAAGCCCGACGGCGTGATTCCCTTCAAAATCACCAAGGAGCAGTGCAAGGAGCTTTACTGCAGCGAGGTGAAAAAGCACCTGTTTGTGTCGCGCAAATACTGCAACCCGGAGTTGATTGAGAGCTTTCGCGGCATTTATGTGCCGTACTGCACCTTTGAGGGCGAGGTTGAGGGTCCCGTAACCCTGCGCGCCAAGTCCTTAAAGCAGAATATCGGCAATTATGACTACAAAACCGATTATTACGACGTGACCTCCACCGCGCATTATGCCGTCGCCACCTCGCAGGCGCACGACGCCTCGGTCGCCTTTGACGACCACCTCAGCGAGCGGCTCGCGCCCTTTGACAACCGCGAACGGCGCAACTTTAACCCCGGCTATCTGTGCGGCTTTTATGCCGAATCGGGCGACATCAGCGACACCGAATACGAGCAGCTGCTGCGCGGCGAGATGATTGACGAATTCTATCACGCCGCCAAAAGCGACAAAACCATTTCCGACGACCTCAAAATGGTCGGCTTGAAAATCGACGAAACCGCGTCCGACGTGGCGGTTCCGCTCAAAATGAAAACCGCCAAAAAGCTGCTTTATCCCGTGTGGTTCATGAGTTACCGCCGCGGCGACAAAATCACCTATGCCACCGTCAACGGTCAGACAGGCAAGGTCGCGGCGGATTTGCCGCTGAGCCCGCTGCGGATTTTGCTGGCGGCGCTGATTGGCTCTGCGGCGCTGTTCGGACTGCTCTTTTTAATCATGAGCTTTCTGCCCTCGATTCAGGCGGCGACGACCCTCGGCGTAAGCGCCATGCTGGGCTTTTCGGGCATGTATATTTTGCAGCATTTTTACATCAACACCGTCGGACGCGCGCTCCATGCCGACGAGTTGACCCAAAGGCTGCCTGTCAGCTTTATTCTTTCCACAATCGGTGAAACGCTGGGCGTGATTCTCATGACCACCGACGGCACCTATGAGCACAACCGCTATCTGCTGGGCATTGTGATGCTGCTTGTCAGCGCGTTTTTCCGTATTCGCTGCCATGTCATGCAGCACAAGCATACCTCAAAAATCAAGCACGTCAATCTCAACACCGATTCCATGCTCACCAACGGCATTTTGGTGGAGGCGAAAAAGTTCAACCGCCTCAACGGAATCGTGCGCGTGGTGCTGTTCATCTGGTTCGGCTTCCGCCTGCTCGGTATCTTTTCGAGCACCGCCAACAACGCGGCGCTCTATGCCATGTCCGCCACCTGCGCCATCGGCTTGTTTGTGCTTGCGCTGCTGCATATCCAATTCCAGAGCAAAATCGCCAAAAGGCGCTTGCCGCAGTTTAACAAGAAGGGAGCCTATTATGACACGAAATAAATTCTTCTCCCTGATTACCTGCGCGCTGCTGATTGCCGCGGTGCTGCTGTGCGCCGTTTTGCCCGCGGGAGCGGCGGAAAAGGCGCAGTATGTCAACCCCGACACCAACTTTAAAATCCTTATTATCGACGACGACAAGCTGCTCACCGATGCGGAAAAGCAGCAGTTAGCCGCCTATATGAAGCCCGTGACCGCCTACGGCAATATTGCGTTCTGGACAACGCAGGAGTATGCCTCCGACGAAATCGACCAGGCAAGGCTCAAACGCAAGGAGCTGTTCGGCTATGAAAGCGCCGCGATTTTTGTGATTAACATGCACATTCGCAAGCTGACCATTCAGTCCTACGGCAAGATTAACGACGCGCTCAGCGATTCTCTGGCGCGTTCCATCACCAACAACGTCAGCCACTACGCCACGGCGCAGGATTATTATGAATGTGCCCGGAACGCCTATTTGCAGATGTACGACGTGGTGGAGGGCAGAACCATCAGCGAGCCGATGAAAATCACAAGCTATGTGGTGATTGCCTGTATGCTCGGCTTGATTATCGCGCTTGCCGTGGCGTTTTCCAAGCGCAGCAACCCGCTGCTGCAGGAGGTTGACCCGTTGGCTCACGGCGTAAAGGCAGAGGGCTGCTTTGAGGGTCAGCCGCAAATGGTCTTTGTCAGCTCCACCGTGGAGCACCAAGAGCCTGTGCGCGTGTATTCCCGTTCGGGCTCAAGCTGTTCCAGCTGTTCGAGCGGGTCAAGCTGCTCCAGCTGCTCCAGCGGGTCAAGCTGTTCCAGCTGCGGCGGAGGAGGCTGCGGAAGCGGCGGCAGTTCTTCGTTCTAAAATGCTATGGATAATGAGTTAAAATACGAAAATTTCACCCTGCAATGGCACATCACGCACCGCTGCAACCTGCGCTGCAAGCACTGCTATCAGGAGGATTTCTCCGCCTTTGAAAGCCGGGAGGACATGCTTTCTGTGCTCGACCAATTCTGCGGGGTGCTCGATTACTACGGCAGCAAGGGGCAGCTGAACCTCACCGGCGGCGAGCCGCTGACCCACCCGGATTTGTTCTGGCTGCTGCAAAGCGCAAGAGAGCGCGGCATTTCCACAGGCGTGCTCACCAACGGAACCCTGCTGGGCGTGCGTGAAGCAAAGCGCCTGCGCGCGGCGGGGGTGGACTATGTGCAAATCAGTCTGGACGGCTGCGAAAAAACGCACGACGAAATCCGCGGCAAGGGCAGCTTTCAGCGCGCCGTCAACGGCATTTACGCATTGAGAGCGCAGAATATTTTTACCAGCATTTCCTTCACCGCCCAGCGCGGCAACCTGAGCGAGCTCAAAAAACTCGCGCGGTTCTGCGACGATTTGGGCGTAAATAAGCTCTGGTTTGACAGAGTGGTGATACCAAAGGACGAGGATTCGGAGCACCTTTCTCTCGAAACAAACGAGTTCCGCCGCCTTTGCAAAACCGCCGCCGGGCTCAACCGAAAGGGCAGGGTGTTTTGCGGACGCGCGCTGCAATTTCTGCCTTGCCGCAGCAAGCTGATTTATCACTGCGCGGCGGGCGGGAACCTGCTGATTGTCCTCGCCAACGGCGACGTCATGCCCTGCCGCAGACTTCCGCTGACAATCGGCAACGTGCACGAAACCGACCTGCTCACCCTTCACCGCGAAAGCCCGGTGATGCAGCAGTTACGCGCGGCCGGGGTTCCCGAAGGCTGCAAAGGCTGCCGGTACGCCGAGATGTGCAGGGGAGGCGCCAAGTGCATTGCCTATGCCAAGCAGGGAAGGTTTGACATTCCCGACCCGGACTGCTGGGTGAGTGGTTAGTGGTTAGTGGTTAGTGGTTAGTGGTAAGTGGCTAGTGGTTTAGTTATAAGTTATTATTTTTTTACTCACAGCCTTTGTCAAGCGCCCGCAGCATTATAAATCCGCGAAGCGACCCGACACTAACCACTCGCCACTAACCACTAACCACTTAACTAAATATAACATTCGAAAGTAGGTACATATATGAAGCTCAAAAAAGATTTTGTCACGCAGGACTTTGGTTCTTCTGTTTTTTTGATTGGCGTGGGCAGTGCGGATTTTCACGGCGTTGCAAAGGGCAACAAGTCCTCCGCCTATGTGTTGGAGCTGTTAAAAACCGAAACAACCCGCGAGGAACTCATTGACAAGATGTTCGAGCGCTACGACGCGCCGCGCGAGGTTTTGGCGGAGGACGTTGACAAGGTGCTCGACGGCTTGCGGAGCATTAACGCCTTAGAGGAGAGTTAAGCGTTTTGATAAACGCACGCGGCATGATAAATTCGGAGCGAAGCGACCCTTCATTTCACTCTCAACTCTCAACTCTAAACGCTAAAAAAGCATTGCTTTTTTCCATACAGTTTGTTATAATAAATAGTTAGAGTAACAAAAGAGAAGGTGTATCATGGTACAGTTTGAAGAATTAATGCTTTCTTTGCAGGCGCTCAAGCCTGAAATTGACGATTTGTCCGACGCGCTGGGCATGAAGGCAATGCTTTCCGAGATTCAGCAGCTGGAACTCAAAGCCACCGAGCCGGGTTTTTGGGATAATGTGGAAAAGTCGCAGCAGGTTTTGCAGAAAACAGGCGCGCTGAAGGGCAAGGTGGAAGCCTATGAAGCCCTCACCAATAAATATGACGACGCGCAGGCGCTCATTGAGCTTGCCAACGAGGAAGAGGATTTGTCGCTTTTGGAGGAAGCCCAAAGCGAGGTGGAGGGCGTGCGCGCCATGCTTGAAAAGCAGCGCCTTGAAACCCTTCTGACAGGAGAATACGACAAGA
>CAMVLW010000078.1 GCA_947168445.1 uncultured Clostridia bacterium | reverse complement strand
CTTAAGTTGACGACATTGCCCTGTTAGGGGAATCACCTCACCGCTCCGAGCCGCGTTTTCCTATCTATCCGTTTTTATCACGGAAATGAACGGTTTCCTATCCGCGGGCGAGCAATGCTCGCCCCTACACTTGTTTCACCTAAATGTTTACATTTTATCGAAAACAATGGTTCTATCTCATTGTACTGTAGGGTTTGGTCTTGACCAAACCGCAGGCGATGAATCAAACGTATGGAACTCAACCCGCGGGTCGGTCAGCTGTGCATGGGTGAAATGAACCAAATTAAAATTTGGATTTCACCTCAAAGACCGACCCCTACAGAACGTTTTATATTGTTTTAGATGAAACAGACTAGTACACAAAAAGAAATATCTTGTTAAGTTGTTGACATTGCCCTCGGGGGAAGGCTTTTTTGGTGCTAATTCAAATGTTTTACTTATGTGGAAAAGTTGAATTACTTATAACTTATAACTTATAACTTATAACTCACTTACCACTGACCACTTACCACTAACCACTTTTTTGTCATATTGCTTATTTTTTTATTGTAAAACGCCAGTTTTTGTGGTAAAATGAAGTTTAGATGTTTATTAAAGAAAAGGAGTGTGTTTATGGACATTAAACGGCTGGAACGGCGCGACAGCAGCATGGATTTAATCCGCATTGTCGCCGTCTTTCTGGTGATGTCGGTTCACTTTTTGTATCACACCTACACCAACAATCCCGCTGTGGGCGGCACCGACGGTTTTTATCACCTGACGGTTGAGGGCTTGGGTCCTGTTGAGGGCGTGGTACAGGCAATTGCGCAGGGCAACCCGGAGCTGCTGCACGGTCCGCTGTTCTTCCTGATGATTTTCATGAAAACGCTGTTTTCCGCCTGCGTGCCTCTGTTCATGATTTTGACGGGCTATTTGCTTAGCGGCAAAACGCTCAGCCGCAAGTATTACAAGGGTATCCGCAAAATTCTGATTATCTTTGTGCTGGCGAGCATTGCGTGCATGTTCTTCAAGTCGATTCACGACGTAAAGGGCGCAAGAGACGCGTTTTACCGCTTTGACCTTCCCGCCATGTTTGAGGAAATCGCCAAAACGGGCAAGTACGGCATTAAGGAATACATTCTCAGCATTTTTGATTATTCGGGCGCGAATTATTCGTGGTATGTCGAGATGTATATCGGGCTGTTTTTGATGGCGCCGTTTTTGAATCTCGCCTATCACAAGCTCGGCAGCAAGCGCAAAAAGCAGGTGCTTGTGGGCACGTTTGTGTTTTTGATGATTCTGCCCTCGCTGTTTAATATCTTTCAGTTCACCTCAGCCGAATGGTGGCTCAGTCCGGCAAAGAGCGGCACCTATCAAAAGCTGATTCCCGCGTTTTGGGTGGGCGCGTACCCGGTGGCGTTCTACTTTACCGGCATGTATATCCGCGAATACGGCGTTAAGCTAAAAACCCGCTCAATGGCGGCGCTGCTCTGTATTCTGCTGTTCTTGTTCACGGCGTTCAACTTTTACCGCAGCTACGGCGAAAAGTTCCAGTCCGGCGTTTGGATTTACTGGTACGGCTTCCAGCCCTATGTGGTGGCGGTGCTGCTGTTTGTACTGCTCAGCCGCGTGAGGGCAAACAAATGGAACCCGGCGGTGCGGACGGTGCTGTGGAAGGTTTCGGACTTGACCTTCGGCATGTATCTGCTGTCGTTTATCTTTGACAAGCTGATTTACACCGAACTGAACAAGCATTTTCTCTCCATATTCGACAAGGTGCCGTTCTATTTCCTGACGGTTCCGCTGTGCTTTGTCTGCTCGCTGATAGCGTCCTTTATCGTGACAGCGGCGGCAAAGGGACTGATGAAGCTGTTTGAAAAAATCAAGGTTTTTGCAATTGCGCAAAAAGCGCGGGACGACCGCAAAAAGTGGCAGGACTTTCTGTTTATCGCCTTGATGGCGGCAGCGCTGTTGTTCTGCTTTTGGAAAATGCGCTACGGCTTCGGCGGCAATGACGAGGCGTTCTATCTCACTATCCCCCACCGTCTGACAATGGGCGACGCGCTGTTTGTTGACGAATGGAATCTGTCGCAGATGAGCTCCGTTCTGCTGCTGCCGTTTGTCTGGCTGTTCACAACGATTACCGGCTCCACCGAGGGAATTATGCTCGCGGCGCGCGTGTTTTACATTCTTGTGCACTGTGCGGCGGCGTCGGTGATTTATGTCAAGCTGCGCAAATACGGCTATTTCTCTGTGGTTGCCTGCGTGCTGTTCTTCCTCTACACGCCGTACAACATCATGGCGCTGGGTTATGATTCTATGAGCATGGGCTTGATGGCGCTTTCGGGCGTGCTGCTGGCAACGGCGGACTATTCCAAAAAGCTGCAAATCATTTTCAGCGGTCTTGCCTTTGCGGGTGCGGTGCTCTGCGCGCCGTATCTGGCGGCGGTGTATGTGCTGTTCGCGCTGTGCATGGGAATCCATGTGCTGCTGCGCAAAAAGGACATGCGCTTTGTGCTGAAAAGCGAAATGTTCAGCGTGAGAACCTTCCTGTTCTTCACGCTCGGCGTGGGTATTCCGGCTGTTGTTTTCCTGCTGTTCACCGTTCCCCGCGCGGGAATCGGCGGAATCGCGGAGAATCTGCCGAAAATGCTGAACGACCCGGAGCACCGTTACATGAGTTTCGGTCAGCGGCTTTACGACTATTTCAACTCGATTTTCCGTATGCAGCCGCATTTCAAATACGCGATTTACAGCTATTGCGCAATGCTGCTCATCATGATTATCGACCGCAAGCGCAGGCTTCACCGTGCGGTATATCTGCTGATTACCGCGGGCGTGGTGATTTACAGCTACATTCTGATTCTTCCCGAACTGCACAAGAGCACCTACAACTCCATTATGTTCCCGCTGATTTTCGTCGGCATTACCGCGTATATTCTTTGTAAGAATAAACCGCGCGAGTTGTTCGCGGCAGTGTTTACGGGCGGCATTTTGTATTCCTTCTGCATTTACTATCCCTCGAACCAATACTTTTATGTCATTTCCATGGCGTTCGCGGTGGTGAATCTCGCAAGCCTGATGTTCCTCGCGCAGCTGATTCACGAAATGCAGGAAAGCCCCGACAACATCACCTATGCGGTGTGGGTAAAGCGGCTGAGTTTTGCGGCTGTGGCGCTGATGATCGTCGTGCAGGCGGGCTGTCAAATCGGCTCAAAGGCGCGTCATTGCTTCTGGGACAACGAGCCGGGCAAGCTGAATTATGAGTTTACCGAAGGTCCCGCGGCGGGTATTTATACCGACCAAACCAAGGCGGGGCAGTATCAGGAAATCCTGAATGATATTCATGGCTATGAGAGCAAGGAAGAAGGAAATTTGCTGGTGCTCAGCGAGAGAACGTGGATTTATCTCGCGGCGGATATGCCCTACGGCACCTACTCGGCGTGGCTGTCGGGCGAAAAGCCGAACAGCATTAACCGCCTGCTGGACTTCTATGCGCTCAATCCTGACAAAAAGCCGCGCTATATCTATGTTCCCGACAATTCCAAATGGGACATGACATGGCTGATTGGCTATTTGCAGAGCAGAGGCTTCAGCGATTCTAAAACGCCTGCGGGTCATATGCTCGAAAAAATCAGATAAGCAAATATTGGGTAAAACGGCGAAAATTACTTGTATTTTTCGCCGTTTTATGTTATATTATTTTATGTAAAGGTGTACCGTTTTTGCGGGCACCGATACCGTGTGAATTAATTTTATTTTATTATATCACGAGAGGAGACATTTTATGGACTATAAGACACTTTATTCCAACTGGTGCGAAAACGCCAAGGAGGACAAAGACCTGGTGGAAGAACTTGTCAGCATTAAGGACAGTGATTCCGAGATTTATGACCGCTTTTACACGGCGCTGCAATTCGGCACCGCAGGTCTGCGCGGCGTTATCGGTGCGGGTACCAACAGAATGAACATTTATGTGGTACGTCAGGCAACACAGGGTCTTGCCAACTACATTCTGAACAAGTACGGCAAGGGCGCTGTTGCGATTTCTCACGACAGCCGCATCAAGGCGGATTTGTTTATGAACGAGGCTGCCCGCGTTTTGGCAGGCAACGGCATTAAGGCCTACATCACCACCGAGCTGCAGCCCACCCCTGTTCTCTCCTATCTGGTGCGTTATTTCAAGTGTCAGGCGGGTATTATGGTGACCGCCAGCCACAACCCCGCAAAGTACAACGGCTACAAGGCATACGGCGAGGACGGCTGCCAGATGACCGACGCGGCTGCGGGTGCGGTTTATGATGAAATTCAAAAGCTTGATATGTTCAACGACGTCAAGCTTGCCGACTTTGACGAAGCGCTGAAATCCGGCATGATTGAGTATGTGGATGACAGCGTATATGACAGCTATCTCGACAAGGTGCTGGAGCAGCAGATTAACCCCGGCATTTGCAAGGGAGCCGGCTTAAAGGTGGTTTACACCCCGCTCAACGGCTGCGGCAACAAGCTGGTCAGAAAGGTTCTCGCCAAAATCGGCGTGGAAGAGGTCGTGATGGTCAAGGAGCAGGAGCTGCCCGACGGCAACTTTACCACTTGTCCCTACCCCAACCCCGAAATTAAAGAAGCGCTGCAAAAGGGCTTGGAACTGTGTGAAACCGAAAAACCCGACCTGCTGCTTGCCACCGACCCCGACGCGGACAGAGTGGGCATTGCCGTTCCCGATTACGACGGCAGCTACCGCCTGATTACCGGCAACGAGGACGGCGTTATGCTGACCGACTATATCCTCTCCTGCAAAAAGGCGGCGGGAACCCTTCCCGAAAAGCCCGTTGTTGTTAAGACGATTGTTACCACCAAGCTGATTAACAAGCTGTGCGAGAAATACGGCTGTGAGTTGAAAAACGTGCTGACCGGCTTTAAATACATCGGTGAGGTCATTCTCGGCTTGGAGCAGAAGGGCGAAGAAAACCGCTATCTGTTCGGCTTTGAAGAAAGCTACGGCTATCTTGCGGGCACCTATGTCAGAGACAAGGACGCGGTGGTTGCTTCCATGCTGGTTGCCGAAATGGCGGCTTACTACAAAAAGCAGGGCAAATCCATTGTTGAAATCATTGACGGCTTGTACGCTGAATTCGGCTACTATCTGAACCGCACCTTTGCCTTTGAGTTTGAGGGCGCGGCGGGTATGCAGAAGATGGCGGATTTGATGTCCTCTGTCAGAGAGAACCGTCCCGAAGCGATTGACAGCTATAAGGTTGTCAAGGTGAGCGACTATCAGCTTAAAAAGGAAACCGACCTGCTCACCGGCGAGGTTGAAACGCTGACCCTGCCCACCTCCAATGTTATCGCGCTCCATCTGGAGAACGACAACGCGGTGATTATCCGTCCCAGCGGCACCGAGCCGAAGATTAAGCTGTATATCACGGCTGTCGGCAAGGACAAGGACGACGCGCTGGCGGTTTGCGAGCGCTTGGTTGCTTCCTCTAAGGCAATTCTCGGATTGGAATAAAAGACATAATTTAAGCGGCGTGTCATTTGGCACGCCGCCGTTTGTATAAAAA
>CAMVLW010000077.1 GCA_947168445.1 uncultured Clostridia bacterium | reverse complement strand
CCGTCCGTTTCCGCGGTGGAAACGGTTTGATAGGAAAACGCGGCTCGGGCGAGCACATGGGTTCGCCCCTACAAACCTATGTTTCTCTTATCCCTTATAACTTATAACTTATAACTAACTCAACTTTCCTACTTAGTTACTGTATGAAAAGGGTGTTAACATTACCGTTATCGCAAAAGCTTTCTCCCGAGGTCAGGGAGGAAGGCGCGGTTTTGGGGGTACATTTGCCCCGCGAACCGAAAATTGCTGAATTGTAATCAGATTTTTTGCAAAAAATTGTAGGATTTTTTTCTTTTTTGTGTTATAATGTTTTACTGATGTATTATGTTAAAGAAACGGAGGCTGTTATTTTGCTGTTTAACATCTCTTATACCACACTGAACTTCCTGTTTTTTGTGCTGGTAACGATGTTTGTCTACTTCTTGTTTCCTTTTAAGAAATATAAGTGGACGGTGCTGCTGGCGGCGAGTATGTTCTTCTATGCCGTCGCGAACTACAAATACGCGTACTTTATCCTGTTCACCGCCCTGACGACGTTTTTGATCGCGCTCTGGCTGGAGCGCGTCGCGGAAAAGTCCAAGGCGCTTTTAAAAGAAAAGAAAAAGGAATGGGACAGAGAGCAGAAAAAACAATACAAAAACAAAATCAAGGTGCAAAAGCGCCTGATTATGACGCTGTGCTTGGTGATTAACTTCGGTATTCTCGCCTTTTTAAAGTATTACAACGTCTTTTCGGGCAGCCTGAACGACGTTCTCGGCAGCTTTGGCGTGGGCTTTTCCATGCCGACCCTCAAGCTGGTTTTGCCGCTCGGCATTTCGTTCTACACCTTCCAGTCAATGGGCTATATCGTTGACGTCTACCGCGAAAAAACGCCGGCGCAGCGCAATCCCTTTCAATTTTTGCTGTTTGTGTCGTTCTTCCCGCAGATTATCCAGGGACCCATCAGCATTTACGACCAGCTTGCCAATCAGCTTTTTGAGCCGCACGACTTCAGCTTTACCCGCATGAAGCACGGCATGGAGCTGATTCTGTGGGGCTTTTTCAAAAAACTCATCATTGCCGACAGAGCCTACATCATCATCGGCGCGGTGGAGAAGGACTACGGAAACTACGGCGGCACGGCGCTGACGATTACGATTTTGCTCTACGCGATTCAGCTTTACGCCGACTTTTCGGGCGGCATTGACATTTCGCGCGGCGTGGCGCAGATTTTCGGCATTGACATGATTGACAACTTCAAGCGCCCGTATTTCTCCAAGTCGATTAACGAGTATTGGCGCCGCTGGCACATCTCGCTCGGCGGCTGGATGAAGAACTATGTGTTCTATCCCATCGCCATGTCCAACGTGTTCATCACGGCGAGCAAGAAAATGAAAAACACCCGCTTCGGCAACACCGCTGCCGGCGCGCATATTTCAAAGGTACTGCCCACCAGCGTCGCCTCGCTGATTGTCTTTCTGATTGTCGGCGTGTGGCACGGAACCGACGCCAAATACATCGCGTTCGGTGTGTGGAACGGCGTGATTATCATGCTCAGCATTATCATGCAGCCGCTCTTTGACGGCGCGGTGGACAAGCTGCACATCAACCGCAAGAATCCCGTGTTTGTCGGCTTCCAGATTTTCCGCACCCTGTTGGTTATCCTTGTCGGCTATGTGTTCGACGTGGCGCCGTCCTTCGGAGAGGGTATGCGCACGCTCGGAGAATTTTTCACCGGGCAGAACATTCCGCTCGGTCTGGAGCAAATCGGCAAGCTCGGACTGCTGCCGCAGGACTATATTGTCATGCTGCTCGCGTCCGTTGTGGTGCTGATTGCCAGCATTATTCAGGAAAAGCACCCGGACACCGACATCCGCCATATGATTGACAAAAAGCCCTATGTGTTCCGTTATGTTTTCCTTTATCTCGGCGTGATGTCCGTTATTATCTTCGGCATTTACGGTTCAGGCTACAACGCCGCCGACTTCGTCTACATGCAGTTTTAACAGAAGGAGGTTGACTGATGAAATTTCAAGACAAAGTTACACGCACTGTCAAAACAGCCCTCTTTTTGCTGACCGTCATGGTGTCCTGTCTGGTGCTGCAGCATTATTTTCTGCGCAACATGGATCACAACAGCCTGCGCGTCGACGGCTTTTATCAGGAGCAGCGCGATTCGCTTGATGCGGTATTTATCGGCGCGAGCGACATGTATACCAGCTTCATGCCCGGCAGAGCCTATGAGCAGTACGGCTTCACCAGCTATCTGCTCGCGTCGGAATCCATTACCTCCGAGGGCGTCAAAACCGCCGTCAAGGAGGTTGTCCGCACCCAGCACCCCGGCATTATCGTCATTGAGGCAAACGCGTTTTTGTATGCCGACGACAAAAACGACGCCAACCAGGCGCATATCCACAAGTTTTTTGACAACCTGCCGCTGAGCTTCAACAAGCTTGAATATATCCAGAAGCATGTTCCCGTTGATGAAAAGTGGGAGTATGTGTTCCCGCTGATGAAGTATCACGGACTGTGGACGGAATATCCCGAACGGTTCTATATGATGGCGAGCAACCTCTCGCTCGACGTGCGCGGCTACAACTATCTCAAGGGCTTCCGCACCACCGCGCAGGTTTACAACGCCAAAAAGGAGTGCCTCAACAGTCAGCTTTCTTCGGAGACCGGCGAGCTCGACCTCGACCCCAAGCTGGAGGCGCAGCTGATGGACTTGCTCGATTACTGCGACCGGCAAAATCTCAACGTCGTCTTTGTCCGCGCGCCCCACTATGTCACCAAGGACACCTATGACCGCGTAAAGCGCTCTAACAGAATGGCGAAAATCGTCAACGAGCGCGGCTACAGCTACTATACCCTTGAAAACGACGCGGTGCGCATCGGCATTGATGAAAAGCACGATTTCTACAACGAGGATCACATGAACATCTACGGCGCGCTGAAGTTTACCGACTATCTCTCGGAAAAAATCATGTACCGCGAGGGGCTGGAAACCGACGCGCTCAGCGAGGCCGCGGCCGAAAACTGGAAGGAGGTCGTCACCGCCACCAACCAACTTTACCGCTACTGTGACGACATTATGACCAACAAAAAAGGGGCGCGCGGCGCCCAGGAGGACGTTGTGACGCTCGCCACGCTGGGCGAATATTCCGGCGCGCCGATTCAAACCAAGTGACGCGGACATGAATGATAGGAGAAGCATGATGATATTTCCAAACGCTAAAGCGGGCGTCAAAAAGCTGTTTGCCGCCCAGATACTCAATCTTATTTCCACGCTGGTTTTCTTAGCGGGAGCAATGCTGACCGTGTTTGTCACCGGCGAGCTCTCTCCCGAGAAAAACGAAACTGCCTTTTTCATCTTTCTCGGACTTTTGGCTGCCGGCACCGTGCTGTCGGTTATCGGCTTCATCATTCAGATTATCGGTCTGAATCAGGCGCGCAGAGATGAGCGGCTGTTCAAAAAAGCCATCTATTTTGTCATTGTCTGCGCCGTCTGCACCGTGGCGCTGATGTTCGGCAACGGCATGTTCGCCAAAATCTTTTCGGGTATTGACGAGGTATCCACGCTGCTGATTTATGTTTATATCTTCCTCGGCATCTACACGCTTGCCGAAAGCCTCGGCGACGCCTTCATGCAAAAGGGCGGCAAGCTTGTGCTGCTGATTGTCACGGTGATGTTTGCCTCGGCGCTCTTGATGCAGATTGTCGCGGCGTTTATCCCTTACCGCGAAACGATTGTCGAAAACCTCGACGTGCTCACCTATCTGGTTGAATTCATCGGTTACATCACCGCGCTGATTTATATCGGCATGGCAAACAGAATGTTGAGCAAAGCACAGTGATGTGAAAACTGAAAAATACCTCTGCCGGTTCCTTCGGGAGCCGGCTTCTTTTTGAAAACCTTATTCAAGCTTCAAAAAATTTCATAAATATAATGACATTTACAAAAAAACATTGTATAATGTAGCTATATTCTTTGCGCGTTCATTTTGCTTGAATAAAAAAGACAACAGGTAACGATATGAAACATTCAATTTTTTGGAAGCTGGCGCTGATTATTCTGCCGATGTCGATTATTATCAACGCGGCGGCGCTGTTTTTAACCTACCGCATGACCTACGATTCCAACATGGAGCACTGCCGTGAGGATGTTTGCCGCGCCTCGCGGTCAATTGCCAAGCAGTTTGAGATGTTCGACCCGGAGGATTTGACCGACACCGCCTCCGACAACGAATCCTTCAACGAGCTGTGCAACGTGCTGGGCATGACCTATGTCTGCGCGGTCAAGCCCGATTTGCAGAAAAACACCCTGCAATATCTCGCCGTCGGCTTCGGCGCGGAGGCTGCTGAGTCGGCAAGAAAAACGCGCTACACCGGCGTGGTGGTTCCCAATCTCTACGCGGAGGAAAGAGCCGCGTTTGAGGGCAAAACGGACGTGTTCCGCGAGGAGTCCAACGAATTCGGCGAAACGATTATCTGCTATAACCCGGTTGTCCGCCACTACAGCCAAAAGACAGGCGGCATGGTGGAAAACGAAATCAAAAGCATTGTCAGCGCCGAGATGTCCGTCAACGACGTCCGCGACGCCTTTCAGCACCGCTTTCGCGTTGCCGCGGCGTTTGTGCCGCTCACCACGCTTCTTCTTGTGCTGGTGACCGCGCTGTTTTTCAGCCGTTTTGTTTCCAAGCCCGCGAGAAAAATCAGCCGCCGTATGACAGGCTTTGTCTCCGACCGCGAAAAGGAGTTTGTGCCGCTGGAGGTGAAGGGCAGCGACGAGTTCAGCGAAATGGCGTCCTCCTTTAACAGCATGGCAAAGGAAATTGACCGCTATATTGCCGATATTTCCGAGTTGAACCGCCAAAAAACGCGGCAGGAGGCGGAGCTGCAAATCGCCAGCACCATTCAGCTTGGCTTGCTGGAGCCGCCTTCGTTCCAAAACAGGGCGGCGGAGATTTACGCCAGCATGCAGCCCGCAAAGAATGTCGGCGGCGACTTGTATGACTATCAGGTGCTTCCCGACGGCAGCATTTGCGTTGTGATTGCCGACGTGTCCGGCAAAGGCATCACGGCGGCGCTGTTTATGTCGCGCGCCATCACGCTTTTGCACCAGTACACCGAGGCGGGACTTTCGCCCTCCTGTATTCTGCGCGAATACAACAAACATCTCGCCTCGCGCAATTCCCATCGCATGTTTATCACAACCTTTGTCGCAATCTACCATCCCGATACCATGCAGCTGACCTATTCCAACGGCGGACACAACATTCCCTATCTGCTCTCGGACAAGCTGATTGCGCTTGACGGCGCGCGCAGTGTGGCGGCAGGCGTTTTCAAGAACGCGGATTATAAGGAGTGTACCGTTCAGCTGAAGCCGGGCGACTCCCTGTTCCTGTATACCGACGGCGTGACCGAGGCGGCAAATCCCGCGGGCGATATGTACGGAGATGAAGCCCTGTGCGATGTGCTCCGCAGCCATCTGGGCGAACCCCCGAAAAAAACCATGCATGATGTGCTGGACAGCGTCGCCGCGTTTGTTCAAAACGCGCCGCAGAGCGACGACATCACCGTTTTGACAATGACGGTCAAGG
>CAMVLW010000076.1 GCA_947168445.1 uncultured Clostridia bacterium | reverse complement strand
AAAATAAAGCAAACATTCAATTTTATTGCCCACAGCAGGTGCCGGCAGCGCTTCACAAAAGATGTTAAACAACAGCAAATACAGAACGCGGGAATGCTTCTTTGAATCAGCAGAAACGTCAGAAGCGCGAACTGCCCACCGTGGCAGCGGGAGGAGGTTTATCATGAAGATTACCTACACAGCAAGAAAAGTAAATTTACGCGACAATTTCAAGGAGCGGGTCGAGAAAAAACTCGCCAAGTTCAAAAAGCTTTTCTCCGACGAAGCGCAGGCGTTTGTTGTCGTCACCTTGGAGAAAAACCGCCAGACGGTTGAAATCACCATCCGCGACAACAGAATGATTTACCGCGCCGAGAGCACACAGCCCGAAATGAACGACGCGCTCGACAGGGTGATTGACATTTTGACGCGCCAGATTCGCAAGAACAAAACGCGCCTTGAAAAACGCATTAAAACAGGCGGTTCTCTTGACGACCTTATCGCCGAGCTGCCCGCACAGGAGCAGGCGCTTGCCGAGGAGGACTATCAGGTCGTCCGCAAAAAGCAGGTGCTCATGAAGCCCATCAGCGTTGACGAGGCGATTTTTGAGATGAACATGGTCAACCATGACTTCTTTATGTTCATCAACGCCGAGACCGACGAGGTCAACGTCGTTTACAAACGCGAGGACGGCAACTACGGCGTCTTGGAGCCTGCCGCAGACTGATTAATAACCAAAGGGTATCGGTTTTCCGGTACCCTCACTTTTTGGAGGAAACTATGCAGCTTACCTTTTCCGCGCCCTGTATCTTCGGCTTAGAGGGACTTTGCGCCAACGAATTCCGCTTTCTCGGACTGCAAAACGTCCGTGCCGAAAACGGGCGCGTGCTCTTTGACGGCGATTTTTCCGCAATGGCGCGCGCCAACATCAACGCCCGCTATGCCGAGCGGATTCTGATTTTGCTTGCCGAATTCCGCGCCGCCACCTTTGACGAGCTGTTTGAAAATGTCAAAAAAATCGAGTGGGAGTCCTTTATCGGCATGTCCGACGCCTTTCCCGTCAAGGGAAGCTGCCTGAATTCCAAGCTGATGAGCGTGCCCGACTGTCAAAAAATCATCAAAAAAGCCGTTGCCACCCGCCTCAGCGGGCGCTATATGCTCTCTTGGTTTGAGGAAACCGGCGCGCCGCGGCAAATTCAGTTTTTAATCATGAACGACAGGGTCAGCGTTATGCTCGACACCTCCGGCGCGGGACTGCACAAGCGCGGCTACCGTGCGCAGGCAAACGAAGCGCCGATCAAGGAAACGCTCGCCGCGGCAATGGCGGAGCTTGCGGGCGTGCGCCCTTCGCATTTTGTGCTTGACCCGATGTGCGGCAGCGGCACGATTCTGATTGAGTCCGCGCTCAAGGCGCTGCGCATTGCCCCGGGGCTGAACCGCTATTTTGCCGCCGAGCGCTGGAGCTGCGTTCCCGACGGCGTGTTTGAACAGGAGCGCGAAAAAGCCCGCGCCGCGATTAACCGCGACTGCGCCTTTCACGCCGAGGGCTTTGATATTGATTCAATCGCGCTCGCGACCGCAAAGGGCAACGCCGAAAAAGCCGGCGTCGGCGACAGAATTACCTTTGCGCAGCGCGACATCAAAGATTTTGTTTTGCCGGAGGGCTATTGCACCGTGATTACCAACCCGCCCTACGGCGAGCGCCTGCTCGACGTCAAGGCCGCCGAGGAATTGTATAAAATCATGGGCGAAAAGTTCAGGCGGGAAGGCGGCAAGCGCTACGCCGTGATTACGCCTGATGATGATTTTGAGAAGCTGTTCGGCAGAAAGGCGGACAAGCGCCGCAAAACCTACAACGGCACGCTGAAATGCCAGATTTACCAATTTTTCAAATAAACCGCTTGACAATTTTTTCTGTCAGGTGTAAACTATTAGCGAAGCAGGGGCGTCCGCCGAAGCGGGCTGAGATTAGGCTGTGTTGCCTTGACCCTTTAACCTGATGCGGATCATACCGACGTAGGAAGCTCACATATTTCAAAACAGGAGCACTGCGTTTTTCCGCGGTGCTTTATTATTTATCTGAAAAGGAGAAGTTAAAATGAACGCAAGCGTTGCCATTCAGACCTTGCCTGAAGCAAAAAACGACGAGGAACTCATTCGCATTGTTGACGAGGTGATCGCCTACATCAAGAGCACCGGCTTAAAGTGCTATGTCGGACCCTTTGAAACCGCGATTGAGGGCGATTACGACGAGCTGATGGACATTGTCAAGGAGTGCCAGCATATCGCTATCCGTGCGGGCGCGCCGTCTGTGCTCGCCTATATCAAGGTGGATTACCGCCCGGAGGGGGATGTGCTGACCATTGAACGAAAAGTTACGAAGCACCATCAATAAAATTCTGCCGCCCGTTGTCGCGCTGCTGCTGGTGTTCGGCCTGTGGGTTTATATCTGTTCCTCCGGGGCGGTGCCGAAGTTTTTGCTGCCGTCGCCCGCTGATGTGTGGAACGCCTTTTGCGAGGACTGGCAGCTTATGCTGCGCCACGCCCGCGTCACCCTCACCGAAACCTTCATCGGGCTAGCGCTGGGTATCGTCACCGGCTTTTTAATGGCGGTGGTCATGGACAGATTCAGCATTGTCAAAAAGATGATTTATCCGCTGATTATCATCAGCCAGACCATTCCCACCGTCGCCATCGCGCCGCTTTTGGTGCTGTGGCTGGGCTATCAAATGCTGCCCAAGATTGTGCTGATTATCCTGATTGTGTTCTTTCCGATTGCCATCAGTCTGCTGGAGGGCTTCGCCTCGGTGGACAAGGACACCGTCAATTTAATGCGCTCTATGGGCGCCAACCGTCTGCAAATTTTCCGCTATGTCAAGGTGCCGAGCGCCTTGGGTCACTTCTTTTCCAGCCTGAAAATTTCCGTTTCCTACGCCGTTGTCGGCGCGGTGCTCGCGGAGTGGCTGGGCGGAACCGAGGGCTTGGGCTGCTATATGACGCGCGTGAGAAAAGCATTTTCCTACGACAAAATGTTCGCGGTCATCATTTTGATTTCCGTCATCAGCCTGCTGCTGATTTGGCTGACGGGCTTTTTGCAAAAGAGATTCATGCCGTGGGAAAAAGTAAACAAAAGGAGTTAGTTATGAAAAAAAGAATTCTTGCCATTGTGCTTGCCTGCGCTCTGCTGCTTGCTGTTGCGGCGGGCTGCGGCGCGCAAAACAACGCTTCATCCGCTGCGCAGAGCAGCGCCGCACAGAGCAGTGCCGCGGAGAGCACTGCCGAAAAGACAAAAATCACCTTCGTCCTCGACTGGACGCCCAACACCAACCACACCGGACTTTATGTTGCCGAGAAAAAGGGCTATTTTGCCGACGCGGGACTGGACGTTGAAATCGTTCAACCGCCGGAGGACGGCGCCGAGGTGATGGTCGGCGCGGGCAAGGCGCAGTTCGGCGTCAGCTTTCAGGACAGCGTGATTCCCTATGTCGCGGGCGACAACAAGGTGCCCGTCACCTCCGTTGCCGCGGTGGTGCAGCACAACACCTCCGGCATTATCTCGCTGAAGGGCAAGGGCATGGACAGACCGAAGGGCATGGAAGGCAAAAAGTACGCCACCTGGGATTTGCCGATTGAAAAGGCGACCCTCAAGCATGTGGTAGAAGCCGACGGCGGCGATTTCGGCAAGGTTGAGCTGATTCCCTCCACCGTCACCGACGAGGTTTCCGCATTGCAGAGCGGTCAGGTGGACGCCATCTGGATTTTCTACGGCTGGGCGGGCGTTGCCGCGGAGCAGGCGCAGCTTGACACCGACTACTTCGCCTTCAAGGACATTGACCCTGTTTTTGACTACTACACCCCTGTCATTATCGGCAACACCGACTGGATGAGCGCCAACCCCGACACGGCGAAAAAGTTCCTCTCCGCGCTCAAAAAGGGCTATGAGTTCGCGGCGCAGCAGCCGGAGGAATCCGCCGGCATTCTGCTGGAATACGCGCCGGAGCTCGACGCAAAGCTTGTTAAGGCGAGCCAGATTTATCTCTCCAAGGAGTACATTTCCGACGCGAAGCAGTGGGGCTACATTGACCCTGCCCGCTGGAATGCGTTTTATAACTGGATTAACGAAAACAAGCTGTTTGAAACCCAAATCCCCGAAAACACGGGCTTTACCAATGATTATTTGGAGTAAAAGATGAGCGCCTTAGAGGTAAAAAACGTCACCTTTTCCTATGATGACCAAAGCACCGTGCTCCAAAACGTCAACATCACGCTCAACAAGGGCGAGCTGGTGAGTCTTTTGGGCGTGAGCGGCGGCGGCAAAACCACGCTGTTCAACGTGATTGCGGGTCTTTACAAGCCGCAGCAGGGGCAGGTCCTCTTAAACGGCGAGGACATCACCGGGCAGACCGGAAAGGTCAGCTACATGCTGCAAAAGGACATGCTGCTGCCGTACCGCACGGTGGAGGATAACGTCGCTCTGCCGCTGATTTTGCGCGGCGCAAAGAAAAAGGAAGCCCGCAAAACAGTGGGAGAATACTTCGCGCAGTTCGGCATTGACGGCACGCAGAAGAAATATCCCGCCGAGCTTTCGGGCGGCATGCGCCAGCGCGCCGCCTTGCTGCGCACTTACATGTTCTCCGGCAGCGTCGCCTTGCTCGACGAGCCGTTCAGCGCGCTCGACACGCTGACAAAAAGCGAAATGCACCGCTGGTATCTCGACGTGATGGACAACATCAAGCTGTCCACGCTCTTCATCACCCACGATATAGACGAGGCGATTTTGCTGTCCGACCGCATTTATCTGCTCGGCGGCGGCTCCATTGCCGGCGAAATCGTGATTGCCGAGCCCAAGCCCCGCCGCAAGGATTTTAACCTCACCGAAGAATTCCTGCATTACAAGCGGCAGATTGTTTCAAAAATTCAATAAATTATCCACAGGAGCGGCTTCGGCTGCTCCTGATTTATTGTCATTAACTTAAGCGGATAGGAACAGTTTTTTACCTAACGTTGTCATTCTGAGCGGTCGCCGACAGGCGAATTTGCGACAGCAAATAGTCGAAGAATCCCCTTGACAGGAAACGATGGTGAGTCGCCGAAGGGGATCCTTCGACTATTTCTCTATCGAGAAATTTCGCTGCGCGAACCGCTCAGGATGACAGTTATAGGAAATGATTCAAGTTAATGACAGTATTATATTCAAAAAATGTGCCCTTAGCCTTTACAAACACAATATCTTGTGGTACAATATAATCTGTAAAAATATGCAAACAAATATTTGATAACGGAGGATTATTATGGAACAGTATAAAAAGGAATTTATTGAGTTTATGGTCGATTGCCAAGTGCTGAAATTCGGTGATTTCGTCACAAAAAGCGGCAGAAAAACGCCGTTCTTCGTGAACACCGGCTTTTACCGCACCGGCGCGCAGCTCCGCCGCTTGGGCGCTTACTACGCCGAGGCGATCAACGAAAAGTTCGGTCTGGACTTTGACGTGCTGTTCGGACCCGCCTACAAGGGTATTCCGCTGTCCGTCGCGGCAACCATCGCTATCAGCGAAAAGTTTGACAAGGACATCCGCTACTGCTCCAACCGCAAGGAGGTCAAGGATCACGGCGACAAGGGAATT
>CAMVLW010000075.1 GCA_947168445.1 uncultured Clostridia bacterium | reverse complement strand
CCCACAGCGATTTTTGAAAAATCCATCTTTTTTGCCTATCCTTGACAGAAACGCCATGCTGACGCATGGCTCAAAGAAGAAAGAATAATGAATAAAGAATAAATAATAATCGGATGAACCTTAAAGCGTTTCCGGTGTATTATTCACTATTCTTTATTCTTTTTTCTTTATTCATTAAAAAAAAGGATAGATGAAGGCGAAGTTTAACGGAATTTCACTACCCTTCGGCTCGCCGGTGGTTCCGCCGGTGTGGGAGATAATGGCAGTTGTCTATGTCAACATTTTATAAACAAAACAACATAACACAACTCTAACGTGCAACGTCTGAAGAATTAAAGGTAAAACTGCGGCAGGGGAAGCATTGACTTCCCCTGCCGCAGCCTTCTTCTTTATCACTGTTACCACATTATTCCGCCACCGGCGAAAGCTTTCTTTCCAATCCGGTTTTCCGGAAAATAAACACCACCAGCAGCGCGCTCAGCACGCCGAGGACGATACCGCAAAGAATATCGGAGGGATAATGCACGTAATTGTAAAGGCGCGAGAACATAATCAGCAGCGCCACGGGCAGCGCAATCAAGCCGAGCTTTCTCTGCTTGAGCAGCAGCACCATTGCGGGCGCGGCTGCGGTTGTGGCGTGACCCGACGGGAAGCTGTAGCCCGACGGCGCACTGAGAAAGAGGTTGACGTTTGTGTTAATCAAGAACGGACGCGGACGCGCGACAATCGGTTTAATCACAAAATTGCCGACAACAAAACTCAGCGCAAGCGCCGCCAGCAGCATTGCGCCCGTGGCGCGCGTCTTTTTGAAGAACAGCAGCACAACGCCGGTGACAATCCAAAGCACGCCCGCCTCACCGAGATAGGTGAAAAACGCCATCACGTAATCCAAAAACGCGCAGCGGATTTGCTGAATCGCATCCAAAATCGCAAAATCAATTGAGGTTATCATTTCCATTTTCGTATCCTTTCACTTCAAAATCACGCACCTTGGCGTAAAGTATTTCATCAATAATGGCTTCCACCGAAACGCCCTCGGCGGTGTATTCCTCATCAATCAGCGTGCCGCTGCTGCGGATTTCGCTGACGATTCCGGCGCTCGCAAACGGCACCAGCAGCTTTACGCGCTTCATGCGCACCGGCAAATTGTCCTCAATCGCCTGCAAAAGCGCGTCAATGCCCGCGCCGGTTTTGGCGCTGATTTGAATATAGGCGTTGAAATCCTGCGCCAGAAGGCTGTCGTCAAGCAAATCGCACTTATTGAGCACGGTGAGCACCGGGCGGTCACCGCAGCCGAGCGAATCGAGCAAATCGTGCGTGACCTGCAAATGGACGCGCGCTTCGTCGCTGGAAGCGTCGCAGAGGTTGATGATGATGTCCGACTGCGCCGCCTCCTCCAAAGTGGAGCGGAAGGCGTCGACCAGATGGTGCGGCAAGCGGCGCACCAAGCCGACCGTGTCAATCAGCATGACGCTCACGCCGCCGGGCAGCTTCAGCGCCCGCGAGGTTGGGTCAAGGGTAGCAAAAAGCTTGTCCTGCGCCAAAACGCCCGCGTCGGTGAGGGTGTTCATCAGCGTGGACTTGCCCGCGTTGGTGTAGCCGACAATCGCGCAGGTAATCACGCCGTCCTTTTCGCGCCGTTTGCGCAGCATTTGGCGGTGCTTTTCAATTTCGGAAAGCTCGTCCTTGAGCGTTTCCATGCGGCGGCGGATATGCCGTCTGTCGGTTTCCAGCTTTGTTTCACCGGGACCGCGTGTGCCGATGCCGCCGCCGAGACGCGACATTTCGATACCCTTACCTGTCAAACGCGGCAGCATATATTTCAGCTGCGCCAATTCTACCTGTAATTTACCTTCCTTTGAGCGGGCGCGCAGGGCAAAAATATCAAGTATCAACGTGGTGCGGTCAATCACGCGCACGTTCGTAGCGCTTTCCATATTTTTAATCTGAGAGGGCGACAGCTCGGCGTCCGCCACAATCAAATCTATCTCCTGCTGACGGCACAGTTCTGTGATTTCTTCCAGCTTGCCGGTGCCGACATAGGTTGCACTCTCCACTCTGCCGAGTTTTTGCGTGAGTGAAAGCACAGGCTCCGCGCCCGCGCTTTTTACCAACTCCTCCAACTCGTCGAGCGAGGACTGCGCGTCATAATCGCCTGTGTCCACACACACCAGCAGTGCGCGCGTCACCTTTTCTTCATTGCTAATCATTTCCATGTGTTTCTCCGCTGCCGTATTTTTTCGCACAAACGGCAGATTTTACTTTACTAATTTAATTAGTTGTAGTATAATATATGGGAATGGATTTTTCCCGGTATTTTTAGTATAGTATATTTTTTTATATTTGTAAATAGAATTTGAGGGTTCAAAATGGATAAACGATATGATGTTGTCATCGTCGGAACAGGCGCGGCGGGACTTTACGCCGCGATTAACTTTCCGCGCGACGTCAGCGTGCTGCTTATTTCCAAGCGCGAGCTGCCGCTGTCAAACAGTTCTTTGGCGCAGGGCGGCGTTGCCTGTGTGCTGGACACGGTGCATGACAATTACAAGCTGCACATCAACGACACGCTGATTGCAGGAAAATATAAAAACACCCTGTCGGCGGTGGAAAAGCTTGTCAAGGAAGGTCCCGCCGACGTCATGCGCATTAAAGAACTCGGCGTTGACTTTGACCTCAACCCCGACGGCACGCTCTGCAAAACCCTGGAGGCGGGTCACAGCCGCCACCGCATTGTCCACCACAAGGACTCCACAGGAAAGGCGATTGTGGACGCGCTGATTGAGGTGGTGCAAACCCTGCCGAACGTGGACATGCTCGACAACGCGCTGCTATATTCCATCCACAAAACGCTCAACGGCTTCTACCTGAGTATTCTGCGCGAAAACAAACCATATTATTACGGCTGCAACTACTGTATTTTTGCAACCGGAGGCATTGGCAGAGTGTATCAGTACACCACCAACTCCGCGATTGCAACCGGCGACGGCATTGCCTTTGCGCACATGCTCGGTGCCAACATCCGCAACCTCTCGCGCATTCAGTTTCACCCCACCGCGTTTGCGGCGGACAAGGACAGAGAGCGCTTTTTAATCAGCGAGGCGGTTCGCGGCGAGGGTGCGGTGCTGCTCAACTGCAACGGCGAGCGTTTCGCCTTTGACTATGACAAGCGCGGAGAGTTGGCTCCCCGTGATGTGGTTTCCAACGCGATTGCGCGTGAAGCCATCAAAACCGGCAGCCAAGACTTTTATCTCGACATTACCCACAAGCCCGCCGACTTTGTGCGCGAGCGCTTTCCGATGATTTACGAGCGCTGTCTGGAAGAGGGTGTGGACATTACCAAGGACAGAATCCCGGTGTTCCCGTGCCAGCACTACCTGATGGGCGGCATCGACGTGGATTTGAACTCCCGCACCTCGATTGACGGACTCTACGCCGCGGGCGAATGTGCCCACACCGGCGTACACGGCGCAAACCGCTTGGCGAGCAACTCGCTGCTGGAAGCGCTGGTCTATTCCCGCACGGCGGCGCAGGACATCACCGCAAGGCTGAAAAAGTACGGCAGACGTCCGCTGGGTCTTGAACCCGCGCACCGTCCGATTACCGGCAGACCGATTCCGCACGGCTTCCGCTCCAAAATCCGCGAGATTTTGCAGGACGCATATTTTGTTCTGCCCAAGCCCGAAAAGTATGAGGAAAGCTACCGCGAAATCGAGGAAATCATCAAGCAGCTGTTCAGTGAAAACTACGAAATCACCTCCGGCTTTGTGGAGGCAAAGAGCATTGCGGTTGTCGCAAGCATTATTCTGGACGAGGTAAGAGAGGGAAATCAATGATAATCAACAGCATTTACATAGACGAAATCATCAAAACCGCGCTGCTGGAGGATATTAACTACCTTGACGCCGCCACCGACTACCTGATTGACAGCGAGCAGGAAAACACCGCCCGCTTTTTGGCAAAGGACAACGGCGTGCTGTGCGGCATTGACATTGCGCTGCGCGTGTTTACGCTTTTGCAGCCCGAAGGCTTTGAAGCGACGGTTTACAAGCACGACGGCGACAAACTGGAAAAAGGCGACATTATCGCGGAAATCAAGGGCAAAACCCGCACGCTGCTCAAGGGCGAGCGCACCGCGCTCAACCTGATTCAGCATATGAGCGGCGTTGCCACCGCGACCCGCAAGGCGGTTGACATCATCAGCGGCACCAAGGCGAGCATTGCCGATACCCGCAAGACCCTGCCCGGACTGCGCCCGCTGCAGAAGTACGCGGTCACTGTCGGCGGCGGCAGAAATCACCGCTTTAACCTTTCCGACGCGGCAATGCTGAAGGACAACCACGTTGACGCGGGCGGCGGCATTGCGGCAGCGGTTGCCAAGCTGAAGGAAAAGCTCGGTCACATGACGAAGGTCGAGCTGGAGGTGCGCAACCTTGACGAGCTGGGACAGGCGCTTGAGGCGGGCGTTGACGTGATTATGCTCGACAACATGAGCTGCGAGGAAATGCGCGAGGCGGTTGAAATCACCAACGGCAGAGCGCTGCTTGAAGCCAGCGGCGGAATCACCGGCGAAACGCTGCGCGATATTGCGGAGACAGGCGTGGATATTATCTCAATGGGCGCGCTGACCCATTCTGTCAAGGCATTTGACATCTCGCTGAAAATCGTGAGTTGATTTGAGGATTGAAGGCAAACCCCTTCAAATTCCCATAAATTTTTCATCTGGAGGTAAAAAGCACATGGTAAAAATCGGTATTTTGGGTTACGGAAACCTCGGCAGAGGCGTTGAGGCGGCAATTAAGAAGAATGACGACATGGAGCTCGTCGCGGTCTACACAAGAAGAGACCCCGCTTCGCTGACAATCAACACAGAGGGCGTTGCGGTAAAGAGCACCGCCGACCTCGACACCGGCAAGGAGGACATTGACGTTTTAATTATCTGCGGCGGCAGCGCCACAGACCTGCCCGAAATGACTCCCAAGTATGCGGCAATGTATAACGTGATTGACAGCTTTGACACCCACGCAAAGGTGCCGGAGCACTTCGCGAATGTTGACAAGGCTTCCAAGGCAGCCGGAAAAATCGGCATTATTTCCTGTGGTTGGGATCCCGGCATGTTCTCCATCAGCAGAGTGTACGCGCACGCGGTTCTGCCCGACGGCAAGGACTACACCTTCTGGGGCAAGGGCGTCAGCCAGGGGCACTCCGACGCGGTGAGAAGAATTGAGGGCGTTGTTGACGCGCGCCAGTACACCGTGCCTGTTCCCGCGGCGCTTGAAAAGGTAAGAAACGGCGAGAATCCCACCCTGACCACCCGCGAAAAGCACACCAGAGAATGTTTTGTTGTTGCCGAGGAAGGCGCTGATTTGGCGAGAATTGAGAACGAAATCAAGACCATGCCGAACTACTTCTCGGACTACGACACCACCGTGACCTTTATTTCCGCCGAGGAGATGAAGGAAAAGCACAGCGGTCTGCCCCACGGCGGCTCGGTGATTTATTCCGGCGAAAGCAGCGACGGCACCAACCATGTGATTGAATACAGCTTAAAGCTTGATTCCAACCCTGAGTTCACCGGCTCCGTGCTTGTGGCGTATGCGCGTGCGGCGGCAAGACTGAACGCGGAGGGCTGCACCGG
>CAMVLW010000074.1 GCA_947168445.1 uncultured Clostridia bacterium | reverse complement strand
ACCTGAACCATGCGCGTCTGCCAATTCCGCCATACCTGCTTATTTAATTGATTCTCTCAATCAACAAGAGATATTATATCAAATAAATCTGCAATTGTCAATGGGTGTTTGAAAAATATTTCAAAACCGGGCAAGGTTTCCCCTGCCCGGTATGAAATTGAAGGTTGAATTAATTCTCTCCGGGCTTTGCGGGCGGGTTGCCGGAGGGCTTGTCTCCGCCGCCGTGGGTGCTGCCGGTGCTGACGACTGCGATTGCCGAGCCTGTTGAAGAGGTGCCTTCTGTGTATGCGGTGCCGTTGATATAGAGCTTGTGGCCGTTGAGGTTGATGGCTCCGGCTGAGCAGGTAAGGCTTGTGATGTAGCTGTCAGCGGTGAGCGTCCAGGTGGAGCCGTCCTCGATTTCAACATAGACCTCGCCTGCCTGACCGTCGGAGTTAATCGCGCCGTTAAAGGCAGAACTGCTCTTCAAATATAGATTCAGGTGCGAAACGCTGTCAACCGCCATATCGCCGTTAATCGTCTGGTTGGCGGCGTTGAGCGTGACCTGTCCGCCGTTGGAGCCTTCGCTGCCCCAGCCTGCCGCGGCGGCTCTGAGGAAGATTCCGTCGCCTTCGTTAGTAATGGCGGCGTTATTCAGATTGATTTCCGTCGCGGTGTTGTTGATGAAGAATACGTCGCCGTTTTTATTTGTCAGCGTGCCGCCGTTCATGGTGAAGCCCGAAAGTCCCTCTGCCGCGTCGCCGGACATGGACTGATAAATCATGACCGCCTGATAGTAGGACGATTTGTCGCTGTTCTTGGTGTTGTTGTCGGCGGTGAGATTGACGTTGTTGAGCGTAACGGAATTCTTTCCCTCTACAACCACGCCCTGTGAAGCGGTAGAGGTCAGCGCAGCGTCATTGACGGTGATGTCCGCTGTGGAATAAATCACCGGTGAGCCCTTGCCGCTTGTAGTGTAATTGCCGCCTGTCACATTCACGGTGCCGCCTCCCCTGTCGCTGCGGATTGCCGCCGAGGAATTGCCGGAGGTGGTGATTGTTAAATTTTCGGCGTTCATGGTACCGCCGCCTGTTGTCATCAAACCGCCGGAGCAGTTGCCGCTTGTTTCAATATAAGAATTTGAAATGTTGACCGTGGTGCCCTCGCCGTAGCTGAACACCGCGTTGGCGTGGGTGCCGTCAGTTTTTACCACCATATCCGAAAGCGTGAGGGTACCGCCGTTGGTGGCGAAAATCGCGGCGTTTTCACCGTAGAAATCCGCTTCGTCACCGTCGGAATCGCCTGTTTTGGTGACAAGGGTGTTTGAAACCGTCTTTGTTTCGCCGTCGGCAGTAATCGCATGTTCGCCGTCGGCTGCGTTAGTGATGTTGTCGTTAATGGTAATGTCGCTCTCCGCAAGCACTTTTGAGGTTTGCGAAGCCGTTGCAGCGGGTGCAGTTGTTCCTGCGAGAGTTTCCGCCTGCGTGGTCTGTGCCGCTGTGGTTTCCTCTGTTTTTGAGGTGTTTCCGCCGTGGCAGGAGGTCAGCGCAATAGTCGTTGAAATCGCCGCGAGAACGGCAACAACCGCGAGATATGTTTTATTAACCTTTACCTTCATAAAAATGCCTCCTTTGGCTTTGTTTGGCTTTAGTATAAGGCATAAAGGTTAAAAAATGCTGAAAGAAAAGGCTGTTTAGCAATATTTTTCAAAGCCTGCAAGATAGCGCTGCAGGGCGGTGACGTCAGACACGTTTACTTTTCCGTCGCCGTTGATGTCGGCGGCGATTTTTTGGTTGCTGCTGAGCGTTTCAAATTCCGCCAAGGCTCTTTGCAGCTTTGTGGCGTCGTCAATAGTGTAGGCGCCGTCCATGTTGACATCCTTGACCATATCAATCAGCTCAAAGCGAAATTTGGCGCCCTCTTTCGTGACATAATCAAGATCGGTTGCGTCGAGCGTCCACTTGATGTTGGTATACTGATACGGAGAATGAAACACGATTGGGTCGGTGGTGTAATGAATCGGATAGAGCTTTGCGTCGATTTCGGTCGTTTCCGAAATCTCCACCGGATACGTTAGACCCCTGCCGACATAAAACATTTCTATACCAGGGTTTTGAGCCTCCGCCCAATAGTAATCCTGCACATCGGACTTCACATTTTGCAAAACGGTATCATACACATTTTCCGCTGCCTTTTCCGCAGGATATTTGCCATAATTAAATCTGACGTTTTCGAGCGTCACATGATAGCTCGGAACAAGGTGGTCGCCTGTCGCCAAGATTTGACAATCGCTGTTCAAATAATCGTAGATAAAGTCGCCATACTCCCAACACGGAGACGTAAACGGCTCGCAGTATCCGTTGGAATACGCGGGTTGAAAATATACCGTTACGTCGCAGGGCTCGGTGATTTTTGCGGGATAAACATTGTAGCCGTAGAAGCCGAAAAGCCGCTCGCCCGAATACTCGATATACACATCAAATATCGCGTCGCAGGGCTGCACGTTTTTGTAGGTAACGGAATATAATCCGTTTTCATCCGCCGTCATCAAGCCGTCCTCGCGCGAGAACTGTGATTGACCTGCAAAGTCGCAATACACATAAAAATAATCGCCGTAGCGCGGACGGATATTTTCGCCCTCAACAGAAAAATAAGGATAGACGTCGGGATTTAAAACAATGGTAATATCCTGCGTTATGTTGGTGCTGAAATCAAAGGTATCGTAGTAGTAGTCATTCGGAAAGCTGCGCGAGCTGCCGTCGGCTTTCAGTTCCCTCACATTCACACTGACAAACTCATCCTTCTCAATATGATACGGAAAGCTGTAGGTACCGTCTCCGTTGTCGGTCATCATGCGCTCTGACAGCGACAAATCCTGAACAGAGTCGCCGTAAACCAAAAACGTCGAGCCTGTGTGGTCGGCAGCCGCAAAAACGGAAAAGCCGGAAGCCATCACGCAGGACAAAAGAACAGTAAGGGTTAATAGGATGGATACTGCTTTTTTCATATTCTTCTCCTCCTCGCAATGAACAACATGTTTGACATTTTCAGTATAGCATGTATTTCCATAAATCGCAAACCAAAAATCAATACTGCGTTTTGTCTAATATGCCAAATCAAGAAACGGAAGGGCACTTGCAATCCCTTCCGTTCCCTATCATTCCGGATTCCGAATTCCGAATTCCGCATTCCGAATTACGAATTAATATATTTGACTGCTTCCGTTGCCGCAACAGCGCCGTCCGCCGTGGCGGTGACGAGCTGGCGCACGTCCTTTACGCGGTTGTCGCCCGCGACGAAAACGCCCGGCGTTTTGGTGCGGCAGTTTTCCGCAGCGACGGCATAGCCCGCGCCGTCAAGCTCGATGACGGAGGCAAAGTTTTGGTTTTCGGGAATTCTGCCGACAGCAACAAACAAGCCGCTGACTTCCAGCGTTCTGACATTGCCCTGCTTGTCGGTCACCTCAACACTTTCAAGCTTTTTGTCAGCGTTAAGCTTGGTGACAACGCTGTTGTAAACAAACTCGACGTTTTCGCGCTGTTTGAGCTTTTCAACGGTGGCGTCCTCTCCCCTGAATCGGTCGCGGCGGTGAATGAGATACACCTTTTCCGCGATGTCCGCGAGATAGAGCGCGTCCTCTAAGGCGGTGTTGCCGCCGCCGACAACCGCGACTGCCTTTTTGCGGAAGAACGCGCCGTCGCAGGTGGCGCAGTAGGAAACGCCTCTGCCGACAAGCTTGTCCTCGTCCGCAACGCCCAGCTTGCGGTTTTCACTGCCCGTGGCGATGATGACCGCCTTGGCTTCATATTCGTTCTTGGGCGTAACGACGGTTTTGGTATCGCCGCTGTCGCGGATTTCCACCGCTTTTTCAAACTTGAATTCCGCGCCGAGCGCCTTTGCCTGATTATACACATTCTGCGCAAATTCAAAGCCGGAAATATGCGCGGCAACGGGATAGTTTTCAATATCGGGCGTGTTGATAATCTGTCCGCCGTAACTCATGGCTTCAAGCACCAGCACGCTTTTGCTCGCGCGGCGGGCATAAATCGCGGCGGTCATGCCCGCGGGACCCGCGCCGATGATGATAATGTCCGTCATGTGCTCACCCTAACATTTCGTCAAAGGCTTCCTTCGGACGGAGACCGATGCTTCTGTCCGCTTCCTTGCCGTTCTTGAACAGAATCACGCAGGGAATGGAAGAAATGCCGTATTCGTCAGCCATTTCCGGGTTGTCGTCAATGTTGATCGCCGCAAACTTTACGCCGCTTTTCTCGACGGAGAGCTCTTCAAGCGTAGGTCTGAGCATTTTACAGGGACCGCACCAGTCGGCGTAGAAATCCACCAAAACAGGGATATTGGATTGTAATACTTCACTTGCAAAGGTTTCGGTTGTGATTGTTTTTACTGCCATGATTTTTACTCCTTTTCCACATTTTGCAGTATCTTGTAGAGAATTTGATACAGCGATACCGCTTCCTCCTCGGTTAAATCGAGGCATTTTCCTATCTGCGGCGGAATGTCCACCGCCTTGTCCCTGACTGCCAAGCCAACGTCTGTCAACTCGATAATCAGGTTGCGCTCGTCCTGCGCAGAGCGTGTGCGCGTGATATACCCCTTGGTTTCCAGCTTTTTGAGCAGCGGCGTGAGGGTGCTGGGGTCGAGCAGCAGCGCGTCGCCCATTGTTTTTACGTTTGAGCTGCCGTTTTCCCACAAATACATCATCACCACATACTGGGTGTAAGTCAGGTTGATTTCATCCAGAAAGGGCGTGTAGCGCCGCTGGATTTCCTTTGCGCAGAGGTAAATCGGAAAGCAAAGCTGGTTTTTTAATTGCAATACTTCGTATTTTTTGTCCATTTTATCAGATTAACGCAGCGATGTCGCTTTCAATTTTTTCGGGCTCTACGGTCGGGTTATAGCGGTTGACAACCTTGCCCTCGCGGTTGACAAGAAACTTGGTGAAGTTCCACTTGATGTCCTCGGGCGCTTTGGTGCTCTTGCTGATTTTTGAAACCGCCTTCATTGCCGCCTTTGCCTTTAAGCCCTTGACCTCTTCCTCGGGCATTTCCTTCTTTAAGAAGGTGTAGAGCGGATCCTCGTTTTCACCGTTGACCTCAATTTTCTTCATCTGGTCAAACTGCGTGTTGTATTTGAGGGTACAGAACTCGTGAATTTCGTCGTCGCCCTCGGGCGCTTGGTTTGCAAACTGGTTGCAGGGGAAGTCGAGAATCTCAAGACCCTGCTCGTGATACTTTTCATACAGTGCTTCCAAGCCCTTGTACTGGGGTGTGAAGCCGCAGCCGGTGGCGGTGTTAACAACAAGAATAACCTTTCCCTTGAGATGTGCGAGGTCAAAATCCTCGCCCTTTCTTGTTTTTACCTTGTAATCATAAATTGACATTTGCGTTTCCTCCTTTATTGAAATTATTTTGTTTACAAATTAATCGTATCACAATTATTTGCGTTTGTCAATAGTTTTTGCAAAAATATTTTGTATGCAAATCAATTGCCCGGTTTTTAGAATTTTATAATAAAAATCCTTGCCAAATACGCTTGTCTATGTTACAATTATACCAAGCATAAGCCTAAATATTCAAAAAAGTGAGGTAAACCTATGAAAGTGACAAACGACATCAAATATGTTGGTGTAAACGACCACAAAATTGA
>CAMVLW010000073.1 GCA_947168445.1 uncultured Clostridia bacterium | reverse complement strand
ACATGGTGGAGCAGGTGGCAAATTCCATCTTTATCCCCTTCACCGTCGGCGGCGGAATCCGCAGTGTGGACGATTTCAACGCGCTGCTGAGAGCGGGCGCGGACAAGGTGAGCGTGAATTCCGCGGCGGTGTACCGTCCCGAATTAATCAGCGAGGCGGCGTATAAATTCGGCAGCCAGTGCGTGGTGGCGGCGATTGACGCGAAGCGCAAGGGCGACGGCACATGGGAGGTTTACGTCAACGGCGGCAGAAAGCCTGTGGGCAAGGACGCGGTTGAGTGGGCTGTGGAGTGTGAAAAGCGCGGCGCGGGCGAGATTTTGCTCACCAGCATGGACGAGGACGGTCAGAAAAAGGGCTACGACCTTGCGCTGACAAGAGCCGTCAGCGAGCGCGTGGGAATTCCCGTTATCGCCAGCGGCGGCGCAGGCGCGCTGGAGCATTTTTACGACGCCTTCACCGAGGGAAAAGCGGACGCCGTGCTTGCGGCAAGCCTGTTCCATTTCGGTGAGATTCCGATTCCGGAATTGAAGAAGTATCTGCATGAGAAGAACATTCCGGTAAGATTATAGTGAAATAAAACGGACAGAGAGCTTTGACGCTTTCTGTCCGTTTTTTATTTAGTCATTCGCCTTATGATAGAAAGGCTCAATTCCCTTGACCGCGCTCTTGGCGAATTCCATGGTGAAGGGCATGATGGTGAGGGCTTCCTCGTCGTCGATATAAGGCTTGGCGACGTCGGCAATTCCCTCAAAGGTCTGATTCATGTCGCCGACAAAGTCAACAACAATGAAATATCCCTTTTTGCCGTCCTTTTCAATCATGCGCAGGAAAGCGGCGTTGACCTGCGGCTCGGTGCTGAAATGGTTAATCAGCGCCGCCATTAAATCAATCGGGTATTCATCAGGCTCCCCTACCCTGACCTGCGTGCCGTTTTGAATGATGTTCTTCTCACGGCGCATGTAGTCATACTGCTGCTTGATGGCAATCACCATCGGCTTCGGGAAGGTGACGCTTTTGCCGAAGGCGTTAATCACAAAGCCCTCGGTGTTGGACTTGGGATCCATCACCATGCCCGCAATGCTGTCAAAATCGGTGACAACCTTGTGCGAACCCGCAACGCCGTTCCACTTGTTCATTTCGTCAATGTCGGTAAACACGCCGAAGAACTTCTGCTTGGTCTGGTTGTTTTCGAGCAGACGGAACTGCACCTGTGTGGCGCTGCCCATGACGGTTTTGCCGTTTTGGGTGTGTGCCTGCGGAATCTGTCTGACGTTGGCGGGCAGAATAAACTTCGACTTGACCACCTCGGTAATCATTGCGTCGATATTCGGCTTGCTGCCGTCCGCCTGCATTTTCTCAATTGCCTCCTTCAGCGCGGGATTTTTGATTTCCTCCGCGGGGATTTGGCTGTTTTCTACCTTTAAATTATTGTCGCTCATTGCAATTCATTCCTTCCTGTTATTCTGCGCGATAAACCTTGTCGGGCTCAACGGTCAAGCCCTTGCCGTCGGGATATTGAACACTGTCGGCGGAATCGCCGTCGTTGAAGATAATCAGCGGCGTTTTCCAGTCCTCGGTGAAGGTGTAGCTGTATTTGCCGTCCGCTTCCTTTGTCATGGCTTCTCCCGGCCAGTATTTGTTTTCGTAATCCTCGGTGTTGTAGATGTAAATATTGATGTCGTCCGCCCAGTCGCCGGAGGTCTTTTCAAAATAAACCTTTGTTCCCTTTTTGATTTCATAGGAATTTTCAAAGGTGAACTCCACGCGCTCATAGGTCGGGGTGCCCTCGCTGTTCTGCGCGCGCAGCTCCAGCTTGACAACGCCGCCGTTTGCGGGCTTGTTCAGCGTGATTTTGTCGCCGTCCTTGAAATCGGCAGCCGCGGCGCCGTCAATGCTGTAGGTTCCCTTTTCGGCGTTTTCAAGCGTGAGGGTGACGGGAATCGAGTCGCCGTCTGTCTTGAACACGGTGTAGCTGCGCGGAACGGCGGGAATGGAATTATCCACGGAATCCTTCGCGACGCCCACATTGGCAAGCGGCGTCTGCTCGGTGTAGCCGTCGTTATACAGCACGACAACGGTGTTTTCGGCAAGCGGCTTTTGGGCTGTCAGCTTGCCGTCCTTGACGGTATAAACGGTTTTGCCGTCCACGCGGTCGGTGTATTCGCCGTCGGGCAGGTTGCTGTCAATGTTCACAGTTAATTCCTTTTCAGAATTAACAATTACCATGCCCTTTTTGCCGCGCTCAATAATGAGAGCGGAGGAGTCGTTCGCGGGGTTGAGCAGCTCCTCGCTTTCGCCGATCATGGCGGTGCGGAAGTGGTTCACCACGCTCACAAGATGGGATTTGTAGAAATCGTCGCCCTGGGGTCCGATGCGGTTCATGCCCCATTCGTCCTCGTCGTCCGCGTGATACGGGCGCGAGAAAAACAGCGGCGTGCCGTCCTTGCGCGAGCAGATAATCGCCCAGCCGAGCAGCACTTGGTCATTCGTCAAATCGCGCCATGTGCCGTCGTTGATGTAGTTGTCGTGCGACTCCACCCATGTTACCATATTCAGCGGCGCGTCGTCAAGCCAATACTGCTTGATGGTGTCGGCGCTGAGAACGCTGTTTTGCAGCCCCGCACGGATTTTGCTGCCGTAAATGCTGGCGGTGGTTCTGCCGATTGCTTCGATATATTCCGCAATTTTGTCGTTGCCGCCCTGCAGCACCTCGCCGTAGATAAACTTCTTGTCATAGTCCTTGGTTTCGGTGCGCATTTTTTCCCAGAAGTTATTTTCAAAGCCGTCGTTCTCCTTGGGGTCGTCGGGCAAGCCGATATGCTTGGCGGTGTCGTAACGGAAGCCGTCCGCACCGCAGTCAACGCAGTCATTGATAAATTTGAAGAAATACTCCTGAAAGGACGGGCGCTCGGTGTTGATGTCGGGCAAGCCGCCCATTTTTGCCGTGGTGCACTGCAAACGGTCGCTGTAGTCGCTGATGTCCTTCTCGTTGTTTTTGTGGAACAGCGTGTCAAAGCTGCCGCCGCCCGCGTTAATCAAATCCTGTGAAACGCTTTTCAGCTCCGGGGTGGTGTGGTTGGCGATAACGTCCACAATCACCTTGACGTTATACTTGTGCGCTTCGTCGCACATTGCCTTGAATTCGTCGCGGGTGCCCAGCTGATAGTTGCCGATTTTGAAATCGGTGGGCTGGTAGTGATAGTACCACTTGCCGTCGCCGTACAACTCCAAGCCACCGCCCTCGCCTTCAAGACAGGCGTTGACAGGAGAGGTCTGCACCGCCGAGAAGCCTGCCGCCGCAATATCGGGCATACTCTCGCGAATGGTGTTAAAGTCCCAACTGAACGCCTGCAAAATCGCGCCGTCGGCAACATTTTCCGCAACCGCCGCAGCCGCTTTTTCGCCGCCGCTGTCCGCTTGGCTTGCCGCACTGCTGCCATTGTTTCCGCCGCAGCCGGCAAAAACAGCCGTGCCCGTGAGCATGAGCGCTGCCAGCAAGGACGCTATTATTCGTTTATGCAATTATAATCACCGTCTTTTCATCAAATTCATAAGAGTATGACTATTATAACATAAATAATGCAATTAGAAAATAGTTTTTTATAAAAAAGTACGGATTCGGCTGAATAACTGAATCCGTACTGAAAATCATTTGTGGAAGGATTACTGCTGAACTTCCTTTTCAAGCGCGCGGTAATCAATTTTTCCGCGGGGTGTGCGCGGCAGCGCGTCGGTAAAGACAACCTCGTCGGGAAGCGAGTAGTCGGGCAAATGCTCGGCGCAGAAGCGCTTGATGTCGTTAGCCAGCGCGTCGGAGGGCGTTACGCCGTCGTTGAGCTCCACAATGGCTCTGGGATAGTTGACGCGCTCCTCGTCGGGAATACCGATTACGCAGCTTACGCGAACGCTCGGGTGCTCGTTGACGACATTTTCGATACGAACCGGGAACAGCTTGGTGACGTTGCCGTCCTTTCCCTTGGTCATCAGAATACGCTTGATACGTCCTGTAATGCGCAGAACGCCTCTCTCGTCAAGACGTCCGAGGTCGCCGGTGTGCAGCCAGCGGACGCCGTTTTCGTCGGTCTGAATCAAATCGTCGGTCGCCTCTTGGTTTTCGTAGTAACCAATCATGACGGTGGGACCGGAGAAGCAGATTTCACCCTCGGTGTTATAGGGCAGTTCCTTGCCGGTGTCGGGGTCGGAAATCATGCAGTTCACCTTGGGCAGCGGCGCGCCGACGCTGTCGGTCATGGTGCCGTCAAAGCTGGTCAGCGTTGCCGCCGAAATCAACTCTGTCATGCCCAGACCCTTTGACATTGGATTGGGCACGCCCAGCGAATGGAGAATTTCATTGACAGCCGCCTCGTTTTGGGGCGCCATTGCCTCGCCGCCGTAAACCGGCATACGCAGGAAGGACAAATCCAGATTCTTCGGCTTTTCCAGCGTGAGCAGCGCTTCCCAGTAAGGCGGAATGGAGGTCACGTAGTTCGGCTTGTACTTTTTGGCGTACTCATAGAACTTTTCGGGCTCATACTTGGGCAGCAAAATACAGGTGGTGCCCAGCGCAATGGGTTCGAGCATGGCGGTGCAAAGGCTGTAGTTGATGAACGGCGGGAGCACGGCAAGCTGGCGCTCCTTGCGCTGTATGTTCAGCAGGTGACCGATTTGCACAATCATGGAGTTGTAGTTGTTGTCGGAGCACATGCAGCCCTTGGGGCTGCCGGTGGTGCCGCCGGTATGAGAGATAACCGCGGTGGTGGCAGGGTCTTTTTTGACCTTCGGCAGCGGCGTGTTTGCTCCTGCCTGAATGAAGCTCTGCCAGTGAACGGCAAAGCCGTCGTTGGGAAGGCTGAGCTTTTTATTTTTCAGAGAATAGAGCTTTTTGATGACAAAAGGCATTGACTCGCCTGCGGAAACAACAACCGCGCGCTTTACCTTTGTTTCCTTAAAGAAATCCTTGAGAATCTGATAGGTGGCGTCAAAGAGCACCATCATCTCGCTGCCGACCTCGTTTAAGTAGAATACCAAATCGGGGTGACCTGCCAAGGGGTGCACCATGTTGGCAATGGCGCCGAGCTTGTTGAGAGCATAAACGCAGTAAAGCGCTTCGGGAATACTGGGCAGCGCGACGGTGACAATGTCGCCCTTTTTCACGCCCGCGGCAGCAAACGCCTTCGCTGTTTGGTCAATATTCTCAAACAGCGCCTTGTAGGTAATTTCGCGTCCGAGATAATCAATCGCAATGTCCTGCGGATAATCACGGTTGTTTCTTTCCAGAAACTCAAAAATCGTACATTCGGGAACCTCCGCGTTGATGGTTTCCGCGGAATACAGGTTCAGCCAAGGCTTGTCAATTGAGGGAAAGCCGGTTCTATTTTCGCTCATCAGAATCCTCCTGTCTTTACGGCAATTTTTCATAACCCAATTCATTTCGCAATATCCTATTGCTCAAAATAATCGGCAACGGGAAATGCACACGTGTTTTCATATATTTCCGTGCGAGTCAATTATATACAAAAACGGCGGCTTTGTCAACAAGAAATCACAAGAAAATCGCGGATTCAAAGAACAATTTAATATATTGACAAAAAGTTAAAAAGGACGGAGCAAAACTTGAAAAAAATGACAAAAGGACAGACCTTCGCCTGCCCTTTTCGGTTAAGGCAACACCGCACAATTTACGGCGCACACCTAAATTATGCGGTATTGCCTTTACAAAAGTTTTCCTCAGTCTCTGCTATAATACAACAAACACATCAAAGCCACGCCGAAAAAGCCGCCGATGA
>CAMVLW010000072.1 GCA_947168445.1 uncultured Clostridia bacterium | reverse complement strand
CGGTCAAGCCTGCCAAGCGCGCGTAGTCCTCGCCCATTTCGTCATCGACGACCTCAATCACGCTCTGCGCGGTGATGATACCCAAAAATTTATTGTTGTTGTCAAGCACGGGAATTGACGCCTCGGAATAGTCCTTCAGCTTTTCAATACAGTCGTCAATTGTTTCCTGCGCGTAGACATATGGAAATGAGGTGACGATTAAATCGTCGAGCGGCGTGGTTTTCTTTGCGGTAATCAGCTCGCGCAGCTCCATGGCGCCGTAAAACTCGTCGTCCTCGTCCACCACAAAAATCGTCGAAATGTTGTCGTTTTCCTCCGCCTGCTTCACCAACTCCGCCATTGCTTCGGGAACCGAAAGATTCTCGCGAATCACAATGCAGTCGGTTGTCATTTTGCTGCCGATTTCGTCCTCGTCAAAGGACGCGAGCAGGCGAATGTCCCGCTTGACGTCGGCAGGCAGCGCGTCGATAATCAGCGCACGTTTTTCTTTGACAATGGAATGAAGAATATGCGCCGCGGTGTCGGCGTCGAGATTTTCAACAACCGCCGCCGCTTTTTTGATGTCCATTTCATTGAAATATCCGGCTGCCTCGTCCTCCTCCAAATGCTCAAACGCCTCGGCAAGCAGCGAAGCGGTGCAAATGCGGAACAGCTTTTTGCGGTCGGCAAGCTCCAGTTCCTCCATTGCCTGCGCAATGTCGTTGCCGTGGTAGTCCTCCAGCTTGCTCTGCGCCGCCTTCGGAGAATAGTTTCCGCGAATGATGGTGATGATTTCGCTTTCATAGTCGGGGCGCGCCGCAACCGCGTCCTCCACCGTTACCGGATTGGTTTTTATTTCCTTAGCCATGTGAATCCCTCCTGAATCTTTTGTAAGATAGAAAGGGTCTAAAGGTCAAAAATCCCTGTATGACATGAGCCATACAGGGGCAGACGCACCAAAATCAGCGCGTGAGAACGCAACGCACGGCAATGCCTTGCCTGCTCACGCATTGAATATTTTGCCGTCTGCGCCCCCTAGGCCCGTAACCATCGCCGTTTGTCACAATCCTCACCTCACTTGTTCATTTCTAGGTAAATTATAGCATATTTCGCGGAAGGTGTCAACAAAAGGACGTGCACGCAGCAAGGCAACCGTGCACGCAGCAAGGCAACCGATTATTGTTAACTGTCATCCTGAGCGGTTCGCGCAGCGAAATTTCTCGACAGAGAAATAGCCGAAGGATCCCCCCGGGACAACGTACCATTGTTTCCTCTCAAGGGGATTCTTCGACTATTTGCTATCGCAAATTCGCCTGTCGGCGACCGCTCAGAATGACATATTGTGTGATACAGTAAATTTTCTTACCGCTGTGCCTGCAGGCACGCCCTTCGCCGTTAAGAATTATCCACCAAGCGGACGACCACCGCTGTCATATCGTCGTCCTTTGTTTCTGCGCGGCGGCGGATTGCCTCCTGCACAACCGCCTGCGCCAAGTCCTGGGCGCTGCCCTCGTTCCATGTTTTAATCAGCCTTTCAAGCCATCTTTCATCGCCTGTGAGTACGCCGTCTGACACCATTACCACCATATCTCCCGCATTCAGATTGATTGTTTCCGTTGAAAATTTGATGTTGTTGAGAATTCCCGCGGGCAGGCTCGGCATTTCGCGCGCGCAAAGCCTGCCGCCCTTTTTGATATACGTCAGCGGCGCACCCGCCTTTTTGAGCGTAACGCCGCCGGTGTAGAGGTCAACGCCCGCCAAATCCACCGTGGAAAGCGACTCGTCCTCGCTCTTAATCATCAGCGCCGAATTGACGATTTGCAGCGAACTGTCGGCAGACAGTCCCGAACGCAGCAGCCTGCCCATGACGGACGCAGCCATGTTGCCGTCCACCGCCGCTCTGCCGCCGGTGCCCATGCCGTCGCAGACAAGCGCGTAGGTGTTGCCCATGCCGTCGCTGAAATAATCAATGCAGTCGCCGCAAAGCTTGCCGTTGTTCGCAATGTGCTGGTCGGTGCCGATTTCCACATCAAACAGCGGCATTTCGCAGAGCGCCGCCCGTACTCTGCCGCCCTCGCAGCTTAACGCCGGCAAATCGAACCGCTTTCCGCAGCATTTGGACACCTCGCGGGCAAGCTGACCCTTGGAAATATGACTGTCGGGACTGCCGGAAAGTTCCAGCTCCACGGTCATTCTGCCGCCGCTGTTGAGCAGACACACGCAGTCGGCAATGCGCCAGCCCGCAGCCGAAAGCGCCGCTGTGATCCGTTCCGCCTGCGCTTCGTCACTGCGCATGACGGAATTGAACTCCTGTGACAAATCGCGGAGAATGTCGCTGACGCCCGCGAACTGCCCCGCCACCACGCCGCGCAGCTCGGCAACGCGGCTCTGCGCCTCACGCGCCGCGAGCAGATGACGGTAGTTGGTGTTCATGTGCGCCGCGATTTCACCCTTTTTGCAGCAGCCTTTGATGAAGGCTTCCTCCACGTCGGCGGCGGTCAGGCTGCCGTTTGCCGCAAGAATCTCCTCAAGGCGATTGAAATCGTCGCGGGTCACGCCGCCCTCATGCTCATAGCAATACATCTTCAGACCGCAGCCGCCGCAGACCTCGCGGGCGACGTTTTCACACACCCACGCAAAGGTCGGTGAGTAGAGTTCGTCCAGCTTTTGCGACACATCTCTGACGTCGTTCTTCACGTTGGCGATTGCCTTTGAGGTGAAGTCGAGCCGCATCACCACGCTGCGGCGCAGACTCTCCCCCAGCGAAGCGTTTTTCTCGCTGCTGAACACGGGCGAAATGAGATTGCCGACCTCCTTTGGCAAAATGAGGAACGCCGCGGCGCCGATTAAGCCCTCAACCAGCACGGCAAACAGCACGCCTTCGCGCCCGAACGCAACGCTCATCAGGGCGTTGGAAATCACAAAGCCTGCGGCACAGGCGAGCTTGCCCAAGGGAGCGAACACACCCGCAATCAGCCCGCCGAAGGCAAAGCCGCCGCAGATGTAGCCCTGTCCGTAGTCGGACAGGCTGAACACCGCGCCGGTGGCGATTCCGCTGACCGCGCCGCCGTTCACGCCGCCGTAACGCGCGCAGAGCAGCACCGCAATCACCGCCAGAATTCTGCCGAGGGAAATCCCCTCGATTTTCACATTGCTCAGCGAGAGCATGAGCACGCAGCCCGTCAGCACCATCGCGGCGGTCTCCTGCCCGGTGAAAGCCGAAATCCCGCGCCGCTGTGTGGAAAGCCGCACCGTCAGCGACATGAAATACGCCGCCGCTCCCGCCAGCACCGCTTCAATCACGCAATCGGTCAGCGACGAAAAGGTTCCCGCGCTGCCAAACAGCAGCGCCGCGCCTGTCGCAAGCACCGCCCCAAACGCCAGCAGCGGCGGAAACAGGCGGCTGCGGCGGATAAAGGTGATTTCGCTGAGCAGCCAGCGCAGCGCGCCGATGGCGGCGATTACCGCGACATAGCGAAAGCTGTCTGCCGGATTGAGCACCACATAGCCCAGCGCCGTGCCAATCAGCGAGGGCAGCAGACGGTTTTTCGGCACCGCCGCCGCAAACGACGCGCCGAACGGCGCTAAGTTGCCCATTACCGCACCGCGCGACACCACAAAGCCCAGTCCGAGATAAATCGCGTTTTGCACCTGGTTTTTGACCCAATTGTTTGATTCGTTGTTTTCCTTTGCCCGGTGACGGCGGGCAGCCGGTTTGACGCCTTCCATAGTTTTTCCTACTTCCTTTTCATTTGATACCACTATTATAAAATGTAGGGCGCAATCGTTTTGTCACTCTGTGGCGGGTCGAATTTATATTCTTTTGTAGAAAATTAAAAGTTCACTCTTGTAACTTTTACGCTTTTGCATTATAATGTTGGTATCATGCTGAAAGGAATTTTTCTATGGTTATCATGTCGGTTGATTTGGGAAAAGCCAGAACAGGACTGGCTCTTTGCGATAAAACGGAGTTTTTGGCGTCGCCCTACAAGGTGATTTTTGAAAAGTCGCCCGCAAAGCTGCCGCAAAAGGTGGCAGACGCCGCCAAGGAAGCAAAAGCCGAGTTGCTTGTGGTGGGGCTGCCGAAGAACATGGACGGCAGCGAAGGAGAAAGCGCCCAAAACGCCCGCGCCTTTGCGCAGCAGCTCAGCGAGCTGACCGGGCTTGAAGCGGTCATGCAGGACGAGCGCGGCACGACGATTACGGCGCATAATTTTCTCAACGACACCAACACCCGCGGCAAAAAAAGAAAAAACGTGGTGGACGAGGTCGCCGCCACGATTATTCTACAGGATTTTTTGGACAAGCGGAAAAACGCCCTGCTGTGAGGTCACGGCAGGGTGTTTTCTATTGCTTTATTTGACAATCAAATGCTCCGGGGGCACCTCGACATAACAGGAAATGCCGTTGTCGTCAAGCTTGACAACGCCGGTCAGCTCAATGACGGAATCGTTCTCGGGATACTGATCAATCGTATCAACGCCCGCGATTTTGTAGGTGGTGCCGATTTTGCCGCTGCTGCCGTCGCTCACCATGACGGACGCCTTTGCGCCGAACTGCGAGCGGCTGTTGACGCCGGTGATTTTCACGATTTTCCCCTGATTGCCGCCGGACTGCAAAGCGGTTGCCAATTCGTTCATCGCCGCGTAGTCGCCGTCGTTGACGGTGATGTCAACCTTGGAATAGTCAACGCCGTCGTTTGAAGAAACCATCTCGGTTGCCGTATGATCCGCACTGCCGGAGGACTCGCCTTTAACAGCGACCTCCTTGGGCTGTTCGGAATTGCCGCAAGCCGCGAAAACCGCCACAGAAAGCGCAAGTGCCATAACAATTGCCATTGCTTTTAAGATTTTTTTCATCATAATCTCCTTCCTGTTAATTAAGGGCGCATACCCAGTGATATGCGCCCTTATATTTGTTCATTTAGATAGTCAAAAACCCGCCGTGGATGAACGTTTATGCTATTGAAAACGCTTCAAAAGGCGGACTGCCCCATCGTGGCAACGATTAAGCCCAGTTGAGGGTGTCGCTGTAGACGTTGATGTAGTCCTGAGCGGAGCGCTCCCAGCTGTTGTCGCTCATCATTGCACGCCACATCAGCTGATGCCAGCCCGCATTGTCCTGAATACCCCACAGAGCGCGGCGGACAGCGTGCTGCATGTCAGCGGTGTAGTAGTTCTTGAAGGTGAAGCCGTTGCCGTAGTTGTCTGCGGAATCGAACACGGAGTCCTTCAGACCGCCAACCTCGCGGACAACCGGGATGGTGCCGTAGCGAAGCGCAATCATCTGAGACAGACCGCAGGGCTCCTGAGCGGAGGGCATCAGGAAGATGTCGGCGCCGGAGTAAATCTTTCTCGCAAGTTCGGGAACGAAGCCGTGACAGAAGATGAGTCTGCCGGGATACTTCGCCTGCATGTGGTTGAAGTAGTCCTCATATTCCTTGTCGCCGGAGCCGAGGATAACAAACTGCATGTTCTCGGTGTTCATCAGTTCTTCCAAGCCCATGCGAACCAAATCAAGGCCCTTGTGGGAAACAAGACGGGTTACCATTGCGACAATCGGAATACTCCAGTTGACCTCAAGCGTGAGTCTTTCCTGAAGTCTGCGCTTGCACTCGCCCTTACCGCTCATATCCTCTTTGGTGTAGTTGCAGTAAATCTGATAGTCGGTAGCGGGATCGTAGCTTGCAAGGTCAATGCCGTTCTTGATGCCGCACAGCTTGTAGTGGCGGAGGTTCAACTCGTCATGCAGACCCCAGCTGTACCACGGATCCTTAATCTCAGCCGCGTAGCTGGGAGAAACGGTGGAAACGCGGGTGGATGTCTCGATGGCGCCCTTCATCATGTTGAGTTTGCCGTTCATTTCGAGAATCCTAC
>CAMVLW010000071.1 GCA_947168445.1 uncultured Clostridia bacterium | reverse complement strand
AGTGGTGCCGACGATAGTAGTAGGGCGACTTACTGTGAAAATAGGGAGATGCCAATACTTGCAGCGAGTTTTTTATACTTACTTTAAGGTCGTTGTTAATGCAACGGCTTTATTTTTTGGAATTCTTGTTTTATTACTGATGATACTATAATCACTCTACCTCATTTGTTTGCTATATTTCAATAAGAAAAGCTGTTGACTACTTGCATCTTTTGATGCCATGATGTAAAATTATTATTGATACATCATTCTTGTCTACGGATAATTGCGGGAGGTTAGTATGAGTAAGTTCAGAGAATGGCTCAGTATTCAGGTTGCAAAGCACCCAAAGCGCGTTGTTTTGGTCTTAATTATCTTGTTTAACGTGCTGTTTATCACAGTTTCCGCCGTGGTGATTAGTTCTCTTTCTCTGCAAGGAACTGAGAAAATGAATTTCTTCCACGCCGCTTATTATACGGTGACGATGATTCTTGACGCGGGATGTATTGAGTCTGTTGTTAAGGATATAGGCACAACGGGCGTTGCGTTAACCTTAACCTGCCTGGCGGTTATCATTATCGGTATGATAACCTTCACAGGAGCGGTAATCGGTTATCTGACAAATGTTCTCAGCGCTTTTATCGAAAACGCGAGCGCGGGCAATACGCGGCTTTATCTGTCCAATCATACTGTCATTCTTAATTGGAACGCAAGAGCACCTGAAATTGTCAACGATCTTCTTTACAGCGATAATAAAGAAACGGTTGTTGCGCTCGTGAAATCTGGCAGGGATGAAATTTCAAGGGAAATCGAAGAAAGACTCCATCTTACGATTGAAAAAGAGAATGCGGTTGTCAGTAAAAAAGCAGAGTCAATGAGTTTTTTTGCCCGCCGGCGGTATCTCAAAAATAATAAACTTGGCAGCAATGTGACGTTTATTGTCATTGAAGGAAACATCTTCTCTCAAAAGCAGCTTAAAGATATAAGAATAGACTTGGCGAAAGCTGTCATTATCCTAAGCAACGATCCGTCCGATTCGGCTGACGAGGACGGCGGCCAGTCCGGTGAGGGCAATCCCCAGGCTGTAAAAGCCTTGATGCAGGCGGCGGATATTGTGTCGGCAGGAAACGCCGCTCATAATCAGAATCTCATCATCGAGATTACCGATTTGTGGACTTATGATATTGTGCAGAGAATCATCAGCGGTAAGGAACTCGGCGGAAAATGCAATATTGTCATGTACCATGTTGAGAAATTCCTCGGTCAGCTATTGGCTCAAATATCAATAACGCCTGAGATGGCGCCCGTTTACGACGATTTGTTCTCAAACAAGGGAGCGGCGTTTTATACCGAGTCAGTGCAGACAGATGATGAAATCGGCTATATCCGTGATTATCTCTCAACGCATACAAACGCCATACCGCTCGCACTGCTTCCCCATAACGGCAAAAACAGCTTTTGCTATGTGGCAGATAATCAGAAAAGCATCAGCAAAACAGAGGAACTCCAAAATCCGGGCTTCAGTGTCAAGCTGAACCATGCGCCAAGCGAAAGTAAAAGAGTGATTCTGGTAGGTCACAACAGCATGGTGGAAGAAATTATGAACTGTTATGAAGCCTACATAGCATGTCATTCCCGCGATAAGGAGTTCAGCCCGCTGAAGGTTTCCGTGATTGATGACCCTAACAGCATTAAGAGAATGGATGATTACCGGCGCTATTCCTTTGTTGAAGAAGCTGCTGAACTGGATATTTACCATATTGATAAGACCTTTGAAATACTTAACCGCCTGCTCTTTAACACATCAGAGGAAACAAGCATACTGATTCTCTCTGATGACACGGAGCTTGATGAAAACGCCGACGCCTCAGCCCTGATGTATCTGGTTTATATTCAGGATTATATCAAGGAAATGCGCCGTAAAAACCCCGGATATGACAAAAAACGGATAAAAACAATCGTTGAAATCACAAATCCGGGGCATTATGAAATCGTCAAGGGTTACGATATGACAGACGCGGTCATCAGCAACCGTTTTTCGGGTAATATCATCACACAAATAGGGGAAAAAGAGTCCATCTATGATTTTTATAAGGACTTGCTGAGTTATTCTCCGAGTCAGCCGGGCGGTCAAAGCAAAAAGCCGCAGCTTAAAAAGGTTTCGTCCTTCTTTAGGGAAACGCCACCTCCGTGTACGGCTTATGATTTGGTGCGTGCTGTCTTTGAAGCGTCTGTTTCATCAGCCGAAGCCCCGGAAAAGCAGTACCCCGCATTGGTTCTCGGCTATATTAAAGCCAACGGCGAAACAATCATTTTCAGCGGAGATTTGTCTGAAATAAATGTTTCGCTGGAAGCGGAAGATAAGATGATTGTATATTCAGATTTTGGTTATTATTCTGACTAAGCTTCAAACGGATATTCCGTTTCGTAAAACTATCATTAAAAGAAAGCGCAATTAGGAGGTTCAGCTATGGCTATCAGTAAATTTGCAAAGGAATATCACGATAAAATGTTCCCCGGCTGCACGTCGGACTTTCTTCGCACCGACCCGGAGTTCATCGAGCGGTTTGATAATTTCGCCTTTGATGAAGTCATTAATCAGGAGGGCGTACAGCTTGACGACAAGACAAGGTTTCTCGCAATTCTCGCAACGCTGCTCGGCTGTCAGGGAATTGACGAGTTTAAGGTAATGCTTCCCGCGGCGTTGAATTTCGGCGTTACGCCTGTGGAAATCAAAGAAACGGTTTATCAGGCGGTTGCCTATCTCGGAATCGGCAGAGTGTATCCGTTTTTGAAGGCGGCGAACAAGGTTTTTGAAGAAAAGGGTATCGCCTTGCCGCTTGAAGGTCAGGCGACGACAACAACGGAAAACCGCCGCGAAGCGGGCACACAAACGCAGGTGGACATTTTCGGCGAAGGCATGAGAGATTTCTGAAAATCGGGTGCTGAGGAGTCAAGACACATCAACCTGTGGCTCGCCGATAACTGCTTCGGCGATTACTACACGAGAAAGGGTCTTGACTACAAGCAGCGCGAGATGATTACCTTCTGCTTTATTTCGGCGCAAGGCGGCTGTGAACCGCAGCTCACCGCTCACGCGGCGGCAAATATGCGTATCGGCAATGATAAACAGTTTTTAATCGCCGTGATTTCACAATGCCTGCCGTATATCGGCTATCCGCGCAGCCTGAACGCGCTCGCCTGCGTCAATAAGGCTGCCGAAAACTAAGCAGGCAGCCTGCGAAGCAATACGATTCTCATTATCGGAAAAGCTGACTTTTAAAGCCGGCTTTTCCTTTTGATTTTTTCGGCATAAAGTTTTACATTGTATATTGACACGCTGTCAGAATAAGCGTATAATTAAGGCAACACCGTGTCAGCATACTTTTGAATTCGTGTATTTTTGCTGCCTGCGGTCTGTTTCATGGGAAAGGTGTGAATGGAATGAAAACAAAAACGGTTATCAAGCGGGTTGTTGATGTGGCGCTGACGGTCACGTTACTGCTTTTAATGGCGTTTCAGGTGACGGAGCAGTTTGCGCATGAATGGCTGGGTATCACCATGTTCGCGCTGACGATTGTTCATCAGATTTTGAACCAAAGGTTTTACGCGGCAATTTTCAAGGGCAGATACAGCCCGCTGAGAGTGTTTCAACTGATTGTTAATCTTCTGCTGTTGCTGTCCTTCCTGTGTACGGCGCTGTCGGGCATGATGATGAGCCGTTTCGCAACGCCTTTCATGAACGGGCTCCTTCCGTCGTCCGTCGTCCGACAGGGGCACCTCGCCATGTCGCATTGGTCATTTGTGCTGATGGGACTCCACCTCGGATTGCATTTCGGCATTATCAGCGCTAAGCTGAAAAACAAGGCGGTCAAAATTGCGCTTGGAGCAGCCATGAGCTGCATTTCCGTGTATGGCTTTTACCTGTTTTTTAAAGCGGACATGCTGAATTATATGCTGTTCAAAGTTCCGTTTGCCTTTCTCGACTATGAAAAAGCATGGTGGCTCGTGATTCTTGAAAATCTCGCCATGCTCCTTGCGTGGGGATTCGCGGCGTATTTGCTGTCCCTGATTTTCAGATGCGCGTCGAAGAAGGAAAAGAGAAAAACGGCGCGGTGATGATGAAACACAACACAAGGTCACTGTCGCGGATTTCTATATCAGCCCTTATGAGATTACACAGGCGGAGTATCAGCAGGTGACGGGCGCGAATCCGAGCACCTTTTCGGCTGTCGCTCTGCGGCGGTTGACAAAGAGGGGCTGATGTTTTATACTTAAAGCAAATCAGCTGACAGGGAAGTGTGGTTTTGAAAAGAAGATTACTTATCGGCTTGGCAGCAGTGCTGTGCTCCGGCTTGTGCGCCTGCTCACAGAATTCCGCGCCGAGTCAGACGGACGCGACAGTTATCACAACAGAAGCGGCAACAGAGGAAACAACCATGAAACAGGCAAGCGGCAAAACGGAAATCAGAGAACTGAATGTTGATTACAACGGCAGACAGGTTTACGGCAAGGCGTATATTGCGGACACCGGGCGGCAAACGCCGCTGGTGATTCTCTCGCACGGCTTGGGCGCCAACCATCAGCGAGTGGCGGACTATGCGCGGGATTTGCACGAAAACGGTTATTCCGCCTATATATTTGATTTTCCGAACGGCTCCAGCCCGTATTTGGAGAATAAAAGCGGTACCGAGACCACCAAAATGTCAGTGATGACCGAGGCGGATGTGCTTGAAGCCGTGTACGCCGAAGCGAAAACATGGGATTTTGTCGATACCTCTCGAATCTATCTGTTCGGTGAAAGCCAGGGCGGACTGGTGTCCGCGGTCGTTGCCGTCAATCATCCCGGTGAGTTTTCGGGCTTGCTGCTGCTTTATCCGGCTTTCAACATTCCCGACGAGGTTCACAAAGCCTACAGCACGCTTGAGGAGGTTCCCGAAGAATACGATTTGCTCGACTGGATTACGGTCGGCAGAATTTACGCCGAGGATGTTTGGAATATGAATATTTACGACGATTTGCAGAATTATAACGGCAGAACGCTGATTATTCACGGCGACAGCGACCCGGTTGTGAATGTTTCCTATTCAGAAACAGCGGATGAGCTCATGCCCGACTGCGAGCTTTATATTCTCAGCGGCGCGGGTCACGGCTTCAGCGGCAGTGATTACGAAACCGCCATGGAAACGATTTTGGAATTTCTCAACAAAACATAAAATGTCGCTTTGAAAGCGACCAAAATAAAACCTCCGAATGATATACTGTAATCAAGGTCAGAGACCGAAACACAATCATTTGGAGGTTTTACTATGAAAAAGAATTTAACGGAATTGGTATTCATTCTCGACAGAAGCGGCTCCATGTCCGGGCTGGAAGGCGACACTATCGGCGGCTTTAACTCCCTGATTGACAAGCAGCGCAGGCAGGACGGCGAGTGTTTTGTTTCCACCGTGCTGTTTGACAACGACAGCGAGGTCTTGCATGACCGCTTAAAGCTGGAGGCTATCCCGAAAATGACGGAGAACGACTACACGGTGCGCGGCTGCACAGCGCTGATTGACGCCATCGGCGGCGCGATTCACCACATTGCCAATATCCACAAATACGCAAGGAAAGAGGACGTGCCGGAGCACACTATGTTTGTCATCATGACCGACGGCATGGAAAACGCCAGCCACCGCTATTCAAGCGACGAGGTAAAGCAGATGATTGAGCGCCAAAAGGAAGCCTTCGGCTGGGAATTTCTGTTCATCGGCGCGAATATCGACTCGGTAGAAACCGCGCGTCATTTCGGCATTTCCGAGGACAGAGCGGTAAACTATCACGCCGACAGCGAAGGTACGGCAGTGGTGTTTGAAGCGGTATCCGATACCGTCGGCAGCATGCGTGCCAGTATGCCGATGTCAGCCTCCTGGAGCAAAAAGATTCACAAGGATTTCAAATCCAGAAAAAGCAGCAGATAAGGCAGAAAAAGGTATGTACCGTTGGTGCATACCTTTTTCTATGGCGCGCCGGAAGAGACTCGAACTTCCGACCTTCTGATTCGTA
>CAMVLW010000070.1 GCA_947168445.1 uncultured Clostridia bacterium | reverse complement strand
CCTTAAACCATGCTGTCCGCCGGAACGCTGCACGAGGGCGTAAAGCTCTGACAGTCGGTGCAGGGCGGCACGGTGGGATTCGGCTCGTGCGTGCCCACGCGAATCGCTTCAAGCGAGCAGTAGTTTCTGTTTTTGTTGTGGTGCGCGCAGCTTGTTACGTTGCAGATAATGCACTGGTTGGCGTAGTTGTTGTCTGTCATATAAAATCACCTCAGCAGTAGTATGCGCGGATTTTGCGGGGTTATTCAGCGTAAGTTATAACTTATAACTCACTCACCGCTTCACATCTTCCTCACCTCAATGAAGAAGCGCCATAAACTGATACCGAGGTGAGAAAAAATGAATGTTGTTTCCGGCGTCATTTTGGTTGTGCTGGCGGTGATTGGCGCGGCGGCGGTGCTGCGCGGGATTGCTTTGCGGCTGTTTTGCGGCAAAAGCGATTGCACGGTGATGTTTGTCACGCACATCAAGGCGGGTGAGGAAAATATTGAGCAGGCGCTTCGCGGCGCGCTTTCACGGCAGCGGTGGAGCGGCTCAAATTGTGTGAGCACCGTCTGCGTTGACGCGGCGCTCGACGAAAAAAGCCGCCGCATTTGCGAGACCGTGTGCCGCGATTACGGCTATGAAAAGCTGATGACAAAGGAAGAATTTTTGAAATCACTTGATTAATGCGGGTGAATTAGAGTATAATAAGAGTGATTCTATGCAAAGGACAGTATTATGAGCGGACAGGAATTGCTGCGTTTGGAAGGCGCAGTGGAAAATATTGTTTACAGAAATGAACAAAACGGCTACACGGTGTTGGAGATTTCCGACGGCGACGACTACATCACCGCCGTGGGAATCATGCCGACGGTGGAGCCGGGCGACAAGGTGGCGCTGACGGGCGTGTTTACCGAGCACAAAAACTACGGCAGACAGTTTTCGGCACAGGCGTGCGAGGTTTGCCGTCCCACCGAAACAGCGGATATTCTTCGCTATCTTTCCTCCGGCGCGATTAAGGGCGTGGGTCCCGCCACCGCCCGCCGGCTGGTCGAACAGTTCGGTGAGCATACGCTTGAGGTCATGGAGAACGAGCCGGAGCGTGTGGCGCTGCTCAAAGGCATTTCGGGTGAGAAGGCGCGGGATTTTTCCAATCAGCTAAAGGCGAATTCGGGAATCCGCACGCTCATGCTCTATCTCGGAGAATACGGCATTTCCAACACCTCGGCGGTGAAGATTTTCAACGCGCTCGGCACGGGCAGCGTGGAGCGGATTAGAGAGAATCCCTACATACTCTGTCAGGGCGATTTCGGGGTGAATTTTGAGCGGGCGGATTTTATCGCCAAGCGCGAGAATCTGGAGCTTGACAGCGAGGTTCGCCTGCGCGCGGGCATTGCGTATGTTCTGCGCCATAACGAGGGCAACGGTCACACCTGTCTGCCGCGTGAAAAGCTGCTGAAAACCTCGGTCGATTTTCTCGGCGTCGGCGCGGAGCAGGTGGAGGACTGCATGGAGCAGATGATTTTTGACCGCAGCCTGATTGCCGACAAAATCGGGGAGAAGGAGTTTTTGTTCACGCCGCAAATGCACCTGAGCGAAATGTATATCGCCTCGCGAATCAAAATGCTGCTGTCGTTTCCCGCCGGACAGATTCAGGGAATTGACAAGGCGATTGCCGGCTTGGAGGAGAGCGAGGGCATTGAATACGCCGGCTTGCAAAAGCAGGCGATTAACGCTGCCCTGACCGAGGGTATGCTGGTGCTTACGGGCGGTCCCGGCACGGGAAAAACCACCACCCTCAACGCGATTATCAAAATCCTGCAGAGCCACGGCAGCAAGGTGCTGCTGGCGGCTCCCACGGGACGCGCCGCCCAGCGCATGAGCCAGCTTACGGGCGAGGAGGCAAAGACCCTGCACCGTCTGCTGGAGGTCAGCTGGGACAAGCACGACAACCCGGTGTTTAATAAAAACGAAAAGAATCAGCTTAAATGCGACGCGCTGGTGATTGACGAGGTTTCAATGGTGGACTGCGGCATTTTTGAGAGCGTCATGCGCGCGCTGCCGCTTGGCTGCCGCCTGCTGCTGGTGGGCGACAGCGACCAGCTTCCGTCTGTCGGTCCCGGCAACGTGCTGGGCGATTTAATCGACAGCGGCGTGCTGCCGGTGGTGCGGCTCAGCGAAATCTTCCGCCAGGCGCAGCAGAGCATGATTGTCACCAACGCGCACAAAATCGTCAGCGGACAAATGCCGGTGCTCAACCGCACGGACAGGGATTTCTTTTTTCTCTACAAGAAAAATAAGGCGGAGGTAACGGAGTTGATTACCGAGCTCTGCCGCACCCGCCTGCCGAAAGCCTACGGCTACTCGCCGTTTGACAACATTCAGGTGCTTTCTCCCACCAAAAAGGGCGAAATGGGAACCGCCGAGCTGAACCGCAAATTGCAGGCGCGGCTGAATCCGCCCGCCGGGGACAAGGCGGAGGCGACCATCGGCACGCGCACCTTCCGCGAGGGCGACAAGGTAATGCAGATTAAGAATAATTACGACATTCGCTGGTTCCGCGAAAACGGCGAGACAGGCGAGGGAATCTTTAACGGCGACATCGGCATTGTGGAAAAAATCGACAGGCGGAGCAAGGTGCTGCGCATTGCCTTTGACGACAAAACCGCGGCGGTCAGCTTTGAGTCCGCCTCCGACCTTGATTTTGCCTACGCGATTACCGTGCACAAAAGCCAGGGCAACGAATTTGACGCGGTGATTATCCCCATGTTTCCGGGACCGCCGCAGCTTTATTACCGCAACCTGCTCTACACCGCCGTGACCCGCGCCAAAAAGACGCTGATTCTCGTCGGCTTGCCGCAGACGGTTGAGGCGATGGTCAACAACAACCGCCAAACCAAGCGCTACACCGCGCTCAGGGAATTTTTGGTGAGAAACGAAAGCCTATATTAGAGAGTGGAAAGTTAAGAGTTATGAATATTGCAATTGATTTGGGTTCGGACAGAACCAGGGTTTTTATTGAAAATAAAGGAAAGGTGCTCGACGAGGCGAGTGTGATTACTTACGACGTCGATACGCACGAGATTTATGCCGTGGGCAACGAAGCCTATGCCATGATTGGCAAAACGCCCGTCGGAATCCGTGCGGCGCATCCGCTGGACGGCGGCGTGATTGCGCAGTCGAATCTGGTGGAGGAGATGGTCGCCATTCTGCTCAAGGAGGTTTGCACGGTCAAAATCGTCAATCCCCGCGTGGTGACGGCGATTCCGTGCGAGTTGACCGAGGTGGAAAAGCGGGCGGTGGTGAACGCCGTCAGCTCCTTCGGCGCGCGCAGGGTTTATCTGATTGAAACGCCCAAGGCGGCGGCGCTGGGCTGCGGCGTTGACATCAATTCGCCGCACGGCGCGTTTGTCGCGGACATCGGCAGCGGCACCGCCGACATTGCGGTGCTCTCGCTCGGCGGCATTTCCGTGGCAAAGTGCGTCAAGCGGGCGGGCAGCGCCATGGACGAGGAAATCGTGAAATATATCCGCAAGCGCTACAACCTCATTATCGGCACCAACATGGCGGAGCGCTGCAAGGTTGCTGTCGGCTGCGTGACCGCTCCCGACGAGGTGAAAACCTTCCGCGTCAAGGGGCGCGACGCTGTTTCGGGACTGCCGCGCTTTGCGGACGTGACGAACGGGGAAATCAAGGACGCGATTGAGGAAATCGCCGTGGGAATCGTCACCGCCGTCCGCGACGTGCTGGAGCAAACGCCGCCGGAGCTGATTACCGACATTTACAACGACGGCATTATCCTTACCGGCGGACTCGCCAAATTGCAGGGCTTGGCAAAGATGATTTCGCTTTCCACCAAGCTGCGCGTGCGCGTGCACAAATACGCCCCCGACTGCGTCATTATGGGCTGCGGCAAGGCGATTCAGTTTATCGACAACGCCGCCCGCGAGCTGCCCAACGGCATTACGCCCCTGCTCACGGCGTATTGAGTTAGTGGTTAGTAGCAAGTGGTTAGTGGTTAGTGGTTAGTGGTTAGTGGCAAGTGGTTAGTGGTTAGTGAAGGTTAATTAAAGAATTCATATAACAAGGAAAAGGTTGGTTCCTATCCCAAGCGGGAAAAGGAACCAACCTTTTTAATATCCACTTACCACTAACCACTTATCACTAATCACTAATTCTTCATAAAACCATTGCTTTTTTTATCCCGATATGTTAAAATGACTCTATAGGCATATTCCATTAAAAACTAATACTATGTTGAAATATTTCTTGGCAGATTTTTAGGTTTTACGGTACAAAGAGGAGGAAATATGGACAGGTCAAAGGTTATTTTCGGCAATGTCATCAGCGACAGGGCATATGGCAAGGCAGTGAAGGGCAAGCTGAAATATGCCCGCAAATACGGCGACGACAGCAACGCGAGTTATCCCGTGAAGCTGCAAAAGAACGCCTGTCTCAACGCGCCGCTCGGCGTGGAGGACATCCGCGTTGCCGAGGGCGAGGGAGAGCACGCGTTTGATTTGGAAAAGGGGATTATCGTCGGCAACATCCGCATGGGCTTCGGTCACTACCGCATTTCTATCGCGATGGCGTCCGCCGCTCACGCGCTGGGCTACACGCCCTATTGGATGGATTTGAATTCCTTTCCGGCGACCACCTGCACCAAGGTCATCGGCGCGCAGAACGACCTCTATTCCATGGGCTCGCGCCTTTCGCAAAAATTCACGCTGTTTAACAAGCTCATCTGGGAGCCGCTCAACTACGAGGGCTTCCGTCAGCTGACCTACAACGCGGCTGACCAGAAGAACGCCGAGCTGATGGCGACGGTGTTCAAGAATATCCCGAAGGAGATTCCCGTTATCGGCACCCACGTCTGGCCGGCACAGGCGGCGCTGCACGCGGGCATGAAGCACGTTGTCAACGCGATTCCCGACAACTGGCCGATGGCGCTGCATTTGGCGGAGGGCTCGGTGCATTTGATTCAGACCCACCAGTCCTACATGGGCTACCGCGTGCTCAACGGCATGGCGAAGAAAAAGGTGCTGAAGCCCATGCCCGCCGACAGCCTGCGCTACACGGGTCACTATATCGACCACGAGCTGGTGGTGAACGCCGAAAAGGACTGCGACGCCCGCCTTGCCCGCAAGGAAAACGGCAAGCCCATGCGCTTTTTGCTGACAATCGGCGGCGCGGGCGCGCAGCGCGAGCTGTTTGCGGCGGTGATTGAGCACCTGATTCCCGCTATCCGCGAGAACAAGGCGGCGCTTTATATCAACGTGGGCGACTACAAAAAGGTGTGGGACGCGCTCAAACGCGACGTTCCCGCGCTCAATTCGCTGAGCAAAACACATTTCGGCAACTGGGAGGACACCAAGAATTTCTGCGAAGCCGCCGTTGACGGCGAGGTTGAGGGCGTTCACGCGTTCTGGCACGAGAATATTTTTGAGGCGGTTTACTGCACCAACCTCTTAATGCGCTCCGCGGACGTGCTGCTCACCAAGCCGAGCGAGCTCGCGTTTTATCCGATTCCCAAGCTGTTCTTAAAGCGTATCGGCGGTCACGAAAAGTGGGGAGCGATTCATTCCGCCGAGGTCGGCGACGGCACGCTGGAGTGCGAGGACGTGCCGCACACCCTGCAAATGGTCGATATGTTCCTCAACGAGGACGCGCTTCTGCGCGAAATGTGCGACGCGATTAAAATTAACAAGTCTATCGGGCTCTATGACGGCGCTTACAAGGCGGTTGAGATTGCGATGGGATTAAAAAAGGCATAAACCGAGGAGGAAACAATGAAACGGTTAACCAAAAGACAAATGAGAATTTTCGCGGTTGGTCAGCTTGGCTGGTCAACCCTCAGCGGCATTATCAGCGCGTGGTTTGTCACGTTCTATCTGCCCACCCAAAACGACATCAACGGCGGCGCGATTCAGTATATCATGCCCGGACTGATTATCGGCGGCTTTTTGACCGTGCTCGGCTTGATTACCGCGCTGTCGCGTGTGTTTGACGCCGTCACCGACCCGCTGATTGCCTCGCTTTCCGACAGAAGCAAAAACAAGCGCGGCAGAAGAATTCCCTTTATGCAGTACGCGGCGATTCCGCTTTCCGTTGTCACCGTGCTGCTGTTCTGCGCTCCCGTTGAAAAAATCAGCGGCTGGAACGTGGCGTGGATTTCGGTGTTTATCGTGCTGTTCTACCTGTTCATGACAATGTACTGCACGCCCTACAACGCCCTGATTTCCGAGTTCGGCAAAACGCAGGACG
>CAMVLW010000069.1 GCA_947168445.1 uncultured Clostridia bacterium | reverse complement strand
GCTTCGGTTGCGGGAGCCGCTGTTGAGGGCTCCTCCGTATTCCATTTAACCTTATAGTGACCTTGTTCATCCTTTTCGTTCAGCACCCTGAGCCTGCCGTCATCCTCGACGGTAAAATCCTCTGTCTGCGAAAGGGCAGAATCCCAATTCGGAGCAGTATCTGCGGCGAAGCTTGCGAACAAAACATTCTCATGGCAGCTGACATAGCCGAATTTCTCAACGGGACGCCATTCGCCCGTAGATTTTTCGCCCCATGTCCACGCATACCAAGTGGTGCCGGGAGCGATTACTTCCGCGAAATCAACATAGAAATGATGGTCGCGGGTAACGGGAGCAACCGTTGTTGCTTCGGTTGCCTCTGTTGCGGGTTCCTCGGTGGTGGTGTAATAGGCATGATACTGTCCGCCGTACTCAAAGAGATATGCGGTGTTATTTTTGGCAGTATCGCCGTCCTGACCAAACCAAGTGTTACCATTGTGCAGCTTGTATCCTGTCGCTTCGGCAGGAATTGTTGCGGTATACATCTTGAAGGTCTGGGCAGCGTTGTTCCAATAAGCGGAGCCGACCGCCTGCTGCACGGTTTCGCCTGTCGCCGTCAGCGCGGCGTCACCCGAAGCAGCATTGTTCCAGTAATGCACCTGATAGTCCGATTCTGTCAGCGTTAAATAATTGATAACGCCGACATAAATCGTCTTTTCAGACGCGCCTGTGCTTGCGCCTTTGCCGACATCCGCGGCTCCGACGCTGACTGCCGACACGGTAATCATGGAAAATACCATGCAAACCGCCAGCAGTACTGAAAGTAGCTTTTTCATGTTTTTCCTCCTTTTTGTTTTGATAATATAATAATATATTATTAGTTATATTCTACCACTTCTTTTGGGAAATTACAACAGAAATCCTGCACTTTATGAACACTTTTCTCTGATTTTTACAATATATCAAGCAGTGTCCTGACTGTGGGAAGAAAAAAAGACCCGCCGTGCAAACCGCACAACGGGTCAAAGAATAATTTTGTTTTACGCCACAAAAAAGAGGTCTTGCGGAACAATCGCGTGGAAGAGCATAACCGAAGCAGCGCCGCAGACAAGTCCCAAAAAGAGACCCACAACCACGTCTGTCAAATAATGCACCCTGAGATACACGCGCGAAAAGCCGATCGTCATGGACAGCAGCAGCACCGGCACAAACGCATAGGCGGGACATCTGCTGAGAATCATTACCATCGTGACGGCGAAGGACGAGGCGGTGTGACCTGACGGGAAGGAATAAAACGCTCTGGGGTTGTTGATGAGCTTGTCCTCCTCGCTCAAATCATGGCACGGACGGATGCGCTTGACCGTGTGCTTGATGATGCCCTCGCCCATCAGGGACGTGAGTCCGATGGAAAAGATAATCACCAAGCCGGTGTAGCGCCACTGGGGAATCAGCAGGAAAATCAGGCACACAAACCACCAAACGATGCCCGCGTTGCCCATTCGGGACGCAGTTACCATGATTTTATTGATGACAGGTTTTTGAATTCTCGGAATATTGTCGAAGATTCTGTTATCAAGCCGTTTGAGTCTGGCAAACATACAATCCCTCCTTACTGAACAGTATAACCTATTTGCACAATTTAATTTTATCATAAGATTTTTCAAATTTCAATAGCAGACAAAAACAAGCACGTAGAAAAAAATTACGAATTTTAGGAGATTTTACCCAAAACAAAAGAGAATCCGAAAGGTAAAAAATAAAACGGCTCTGCCCTGCAGGGACAGAACCGATGTGATTTCAATGATTGCAACTTTCGCGGAAATATAGTATAATACTAATACAGAAAAACACAATCCGGGAAGTGAAGCTATGACGAAAATTCTGTTTGTCTGCCACGGCAACATCTGCCGCAGCCCGATGGCGGAGTTTTATATGAAAAAGCTGGTGAAGGAGCAGGGGCTGGAAAAACAGTTTGTGATTGCCTCCGCCGCCACCAGCCGCGAAGAAATCGGCAACCCCGTTTATCCTCCCGCCAAGCGCAAGCTGTGGGAGCACGGCATCACCTGCAACGGCAAAACCGCCGTTCAGATGACAAGGGCAGATTATGACAAATATGATTACATTATCGGAATGGACAGCATGAACCTGCGCAACATGATGCGCATCATTCACAGCGACCCTCAAAACAAGGTGTCGCTGCTGCTCGACTATACCGATTCCCCGCACAGCGTTGCCGACCCGTGGTATTCGGGCGACTTTGACGCGACCTATGAGGATGTATCGCGCGGCTGCAAGGCGCTGCTGCGGCATATTCTGCAAAGCGGCTTATAACGGCAAAAGGCGCACCAGCACCAACTCCTTCGGATTGTTCACGCGCGGCACGGCAACGGTGTTGGAGCAGCCTGCGGAAACAATCAGGCGGTTGTGATACATGCCGTAACCGTATTTCGGCAAAATGCCGCCGCCTGCCGAGAGCAGAGGTCGTCCGAACAACCGGATTTGCCCGCCGTGGTTGTGTCCGGCGAGCACCAAGTCGATTGGCAGGTGAGCGACCAGCGGGTCAAAATATTCGGGATGATGGCAAAGCAGCAGCTTAAAGCCGTCCTTTTGCGCAAAGGCATTGAGCCACGCTTCGTCAACAACGCTCGACAGTCCGCCGATTCGCAGAAAATTCCCGCCGCACTCACAGGCGGTATCGGCATTATCGAGCAGGGTTATGCTGTTTTGTCGCAAAAAATCCTTGTCCTCGTCCGTCAGCGTCATGTCGTGATTGCCGAGGCTGAGAAACACAGGCGCGACCTTTGCCGCCTGCTCCAAAAAGCAGTAGACATTCTGTGTATCGGGCATATTGCGCCTGCCGAGCACATGCAAAAAGAACCAGTTCACGCTGAACGCCGCCGTTAAAAACGCACTGCGCAGAAAACTGTAACTGTTTTTCGCAAACGGCTTTTCCTCAGCCGCACGGCGCTCAAAGGTGTCGCCGGGAACCGCAATCAAATCGGGCGCGGCGTTTTGGAGCAAAGTCAGAATTTCGTCCGCTTTTCGCTCATGCAGGTCGGAAACAAGCGCGACACAAAGCGGCTTCGTGATTTTCGAAGTCCTAACCGTGTATTCTGTTAACACTGCCTGCTGTGCCATGCGGCTTCCTCACTTTATGATTCGTTAATATATTCTATTCGGACGCGCGCGCCAACAGAACCAAATCGCGGTTATCCGTTACACCGTCTTTGTTATAATCGGCGGCAGCCAGCGCGCTTCCGTTCAGCGCCGTCTTACCGGTAAAGTGCCCCATTAAGCAGGAAATATCCGCGCTGTTTACGGTTCCCGTTCCGTTGACGTCGCCCAAAACGGCAACCGGGACGAAGCCGCCTGTCAGCTGCGCGTAATACCCTGTTTTCAGCAAGCCCGCCTTCACCTCCGCCTCTCCGCTGTTTCGGACAGCGAGCACCGAGGTATTCTCCCGCTTCAACTGCGCCACGGTGGTGCCGGGCGACACAATGATGGTGCTTCCCGCCGAGGGAGCGGCATTTCCCCCGGCTTCTGCGCGGCTTTCCTGAGCAAAATCAAGCGTTTCACAGCCGCCGTCCGCCTTTAGCACCGCCATGCGGCTGCCCAAGACTGCCGCGGCAACGGCGCTTTCATCAAAGGTCATCATTTTGCCGTCTGCACAGACCGCCAGCAATGTTCCCGGATAAGCGGCAGACGCTCCGCTCAGCGAAAGCAGCGAGCCCGCCTCGGTATAAATCCAGCCGCAACCGGCATTGACATGCTTTATGTGGGCGGGAATCGTTTGACAGAGCGTTTTGCTGCCCTTGGAAAGACGGTAAATACCGCCGTCATTCGCCTCGGCATACGCGGCGTTGGCGTTGATAAACAGGCGGTTCACGCCGTCTGAAAAGGGATAGCGATAGGTTTTGCCGCCGCAAATTCCGGCTGCGGAGGATCTTTGACCGTCGGCGCAAATGACAAACACCTCGCCGTCCGCAACGGCAAGAGAGGTGGACTGCACGCTGAAATTCAGGGCAAGCGGCGTTTGCGTCCAATCGCCGCTGTCCATGCGCAGGGTCAGCAGAGAATAGCTTTCTCTGCCGCTCAGACAGAGCGCATAGGCGTTTTCGTCGTCATAAGCCGCGGCGCAAACTGTGCCGTTTACGGCGACCTGACGGCGGCAAATATCGGGCAGCACCCGCGCGGCATAAAGCGTTGCACCGTTGAAGCCGTAAAAACCCGCGGACGATACGCCGCTGTAGGCAAAAACAGTTCTGCAGGCGGCAAACTCGCTCAGCACTGTCATTTGCTGCGCCGAAACAATACCCGCGGAAAGAAAGAGAAGGGCAGCGATTGCCGCACAGATACAGATATGTTTTTTCATCTCGCTCACCCTTCCCTAAAAGATACCTTATTATAACACAAAAGCACGCATAACAGTAAGAAAGTGATAAATATGCACATGATTTAGGTGATTAATATGGCGAATGTTTTTGATTATTTAAAATGGCGCGGCGATCTGCTGTTTTCACAGGACGGCTTCAACACGGTTGACGCGGTGATTCTCTCCCGTTTGTCCTATCTCCAGTTTGACGGCATTGTGGGAGAAAAGGATTCTGTTACGCTGCGGGATGCGGCGGAGCAATTCTTCGCGGACGAAAACCGCGCCGCGCAGGTGCTTTGGAAGGGCGACGCGGAGCTGCTTCACGCAGCCGCCAAAAGCGGGCGCTTTGGCGGATTGCACCTTTCGGGATATGTCAATATTGTTGACGCCGAGAGCAAAATGCAGTTTTCCGCCATTGTGATTGATTTGGGCGGACAGCGGTTTCTCTCCTATCGCGGCACCGACAACACCGTGGTCGGCTGGCAGGAGGATTTTGCCATGTTCACGCACTTTCCTCTCCCCTCTCAGATAAAGGCGCTGGAATATTTTGAACAGGCGGCAAAGCGGTTTGACGGACGGTTTATCCTCGGCGGTCATTCCAAGGGCGGCAATCTGGCGGTTTATGCCGCCGCGTTCAGCGAAAAACCGCTGCGTGACCGCATTGACGCGGTATACAGCATGGACGGTCCCGGCTTTGAGCGGGAAAACCTTGAAAACAGCGCGTTTGATGAAATCCGCGACCGAATCAACACCTTTGTGCCGCAGTCGTCGGTGTTCGGTATGCTGCTGGAGCACCGCGAGAATTACACCGTCATTCAAAGCGACCGTTCCGGGTTCATGCAGCACGATATTTATTCCTGGATGGTGGAGCGCACCGAACTGATTACCCTGCCCAAAACCACCGCCACCAGCTCGTTTTTTGACCACACCATCACCGACTTTTTCGACGGTATCAGCACCGCCGACCGTGAGAGGCTGGCTGACGGCGTGTTTGAGGTGCTCAACAGCGCTGATGTGATCACCTTTGACGAAATGCTGGAACGGCTGATGCACAGCATCGGAAAGGGCTTGGACGCCATGAAAAACATGGACGGCAACACCCGCGGACTCATTATGAAGCAGGTCGGCAGGCTGGTGAAATCCGCCGGAAGAAACCTCAACGACGTCAATCCTCTGAGCCGCAAAAACCGCCTGACAAAAGAAGAAAAGGAGCGCCTGAAGCTCGACAAGCGCCGCTTTAAGCATGAAAAAAAGCTGCGCAAAATCACCGGCGAATAATACAAAGCAGTAAAGGAAACCCTCGCATTCCCTTTACTGCTTTCTTTTTTCTTATGAGCCCAAGTGCAGGACGTTAATCAGCAGCAGCCAACTCAGTCCGTAGTAGGTAATGACCGCCACCAAGTCGTTGATGGTGGTAATCAGCGGACCCGAAGCCACCGCAGGGTCGATTTTGATTTTCTTAAAGAACAGCGGAATCAGCGTGCCGACCGTACTGGAAATCAGCATGGCGAGCAGCAGCGAAATACCGATACAGCCCGACACCGAGAAGGCGAACAGAAAATCCTTGTGCTTGAACAGCGCGATATACAACCCGACAAACACAACGGAAATCACGCCGAGCAGCAAGCCGTTAAAGAAACCGACGCGGCTTTCCTTGAACACCAAATGCGTTTTTTGCTTGAAGGTCAGGTTTTCGTCCATCAGCACGCGGATTGTCACCGCGAGCGACTGGGTGCCGACATTACCTGCCATGTCGAGAATCAGCGACTGGAACGCCATAATCAGGGTCAGCTGCGCCACCACCTGCTCAAACGCGCCGACAACCGTGGACACCACAATGCCCAGCGCGAACAGCGCCAGCAGCCACGGCAGACGCTTTTTCATGCTCTGCAGCAGCGGCTCCTTTAAGTCCTCCTCGGCGGTCAAGCCTGCCAAGCGCGCGTAGTCCTCGCCCATTTCGTCATCGACGACCTC
>CAMVLW010000068.1 GCA_947168445.1 uncultured Clostridia bacterium | reverse complement strand
AAAGCCGCGCCTACGGCTTCCGTGAAATCCGCACCCCGGTGTTTGAGCACACCGAACTGTTTGCGCGTGGCGTGGGACAGACAACCGACGTGGTGCAAAAGGAAATGTATACCTTCGACACCAAGGGCGGCGAAAGCGTCACCCTGCGCCCCGAAGGAACCGCGGGCGCTGCGCGTGCGGTTTTGGAGCACGCGCTTGAAAACGAGGGACTTCCGATTAAGGCGAGTTACTTTGTGTCCTGCTACCGCTACGAGAAGCCGCAGGCAGGCCGCCTCAGAGAATTCCACCAGTTCGGCATTGAGGAATACGGCACGCAGGCTCCCGCGGCGGACGCGGAGATTATCTGCCTTGCGCAGTCGGTGCTTGACCGTCTTGGACTGAGCCAGATTCATCTGGAAATCAACTCCATCGGCTGTCCCGAATGTCGCGCAAAGTACAATCAGGCATTGCGCGATTATTTTTCACAGTATAAAGACCAATTGTGCAGCACCTGTCTGTCGCGTTTGGAAAAGAATCCCATGCGCCTGCTCGACTGCAAAAGCCCCGAGGATCACAAAATTGCCGAGGGCGCTCCCAAAATCACCGACTATCTCTGCGAGGAGTGCGAGAACCACTTCAAGGAGGTGCAGCGCTACCTTGACAGCGCGGGCGTAAAATACACCGTCAATCCCACCATTGTGCGCGGCTTGGACTACTACACTAAAACCGTGTTTGAGTTTATCACCGACTGTATCGGCGCACAGGGCACCGTTTGCGGCGGCGGCAGATACGACGGCTTGATTGAGGAACTGGGCGGCAAGCACATGCCCTCTCTCGGCTTTGCAATGGGCTTGGAGCGTATTCTGATGGTGATGGACGCGCAGGGAGTTGAGATTCCCGCTCCCGAACCGTGCGCTCTCTATATCGCCACTATGGGCGACGAGGCAAAGGTTAAGGCGTTTTCCCTGCTGCGTCAGGTGCGTGAGTGCGGTTTGATTGCCGAAACCGACGTTGTGGGCAGAGGTCTGCGCGCACAGATGAAATATGCCGACAAAATCGGCGCGCGTTTTTCGCTTGTTTTGGGCGATAACGAAATCGCCGAAAACAAGGCGAAGGTCAAGAACATGGAGAGCGGCGAGCAGACAGAGCTTGCGCTTGACGACACCTTTGCCGAGAAGTTTTCGGTCATGAGCCTGACAGACAACAGCGCGTATAAAATATAAAACGGAGCGAAGCGACCCGAAACTTTCCATTTTCCATTTTCAATTATCAATTAAAATAGAGGAGTAAGCAACATGGCAGAATTTATGACAGGCTTAAAGCGCACACATTATTGCGGAGAGCTCCGCCTTTCCGACGCGGGCAGGGAGGTCACCGTCTGCGGCTGGGTTCAGCGTGCCCGCGACCTCGGACAGCTGATTTTCATTGACCTGCGCGACCGTACCGGCATTGTGCAGCTTGCCTTTAACGATACCACCGACCGCGAAATCTTTGACAAGGCGTTTGCCTGCCGCAGCGAGTTTGTGCTGGCGGCAAAGGGCGTTGTGTGCGAGCGCAGCGCGAAGAACGCCGACATTCCCACCGGCGACATTGAGATTGTCGTCAACGACCTGCGCGTGCTTTCCAAGGCGCAGACCCCGCCGTTTGAAATCGTGGACGAGAGCAAAACCGGCGAGGACGTCCGCCTGAAATACCGCTATCTTGATTTGCGCCGCCGTCCGCTGCAAAACAATATTATTATGCGCAGCAAAATCGCAAAATCCGCGCGTGACTACTTTGCGGAAAACGGTTTTATCGAGATTGAAACCCCGATGATGATTAAGTCCACGCCCGAGGGCGCCCGCGACTATCTGGTACCCTCGCGTATTCACAACGGCAAGTTTTATGCCTTGCCGCAGTCTCCGCAGATTTACAAGCAGCTGCTCATGCTCTCCGGCTTCGACCGCTACATTCAGCTTGCGCGCTGCTTCCGCGACGAGGACTTGCGCGCCGACCGTCAGCCCGAATTCACCCAGATTGATATGGAGTTGTCCTTTGTGGACGTGGAGGATATTCTCGAAATCAACGAGGGCTTTTTCAAGCGCTTGTTCAAGGACGTGCTGAATCAGGAACTCGAAACGCCCTTTGAGCGCATGACCTATGCCGACGCGATGAACAACTACGGCTCCGACAAGCCCGACATCCGCTTCGGTATGAAGATTCAGGATATTTCGGATTTGGTGAAGGACTGCGGCTTCAGCGTGTTCAGCGGCGCGGTGGCAAACGGCGGCTCTGTTCGCGCGATTGTCGCGAAAAACGCCGCTTCCGTCTACACCAGAAAGGAAATCGACAAGCTCACCGAGTACGCCAAGGGCATCGGCGCAAAGGGTCTTGCCTATGTTAGATGGGTTGACGAGCCGAACGCTTCCTTTAAGAAATTCATGACCGAGGACGAACTCAGCGCGATTTACGAGCGCCTCGGCGCGGAAAAAGGCGACGTGATTCTGATTGTCGCAGATAAAAACAGCACCGTGCTTTCCACCCTCGGCGCGCTGCGCCTGACGGTTGCCAAGCGCCTTGACATCATTCCCGAAGGCTTCAAGTTCCTCTGGATTGTCGATTTTCCGTTCTTCGAAATGGACGAGGAAAGCGGCGAGTGGGTCGCTATGCACCATCCCTTCACCATGCCCAAGGAGGAGTGTATTCAGTATCTCGACACCGACCCATCCAAGGTCATTGCGAAGGCGTATGACCTCACCCTCAACGGTGTTGAGCTGTCGAGCGGCTCCATGCGTATCACCGACTATGAATTACAGCAGAAGATGTTCCGCGCGCTCAAGCTGACCGACGAGGAAATCGAAGCGAAGTTCGGCTTTTTGGTGGAAGCCTACAAATACGGCGCACCGCCCCACGGCGGCATGGGTATCGGTCTTGACCGCATCACCATGCTCCTCTGCGGCGCCGACAGCCTGCGCGACGTCACCGCCTTCCCGAAGGTGCAGAACGCAAGCGAACTGATGTCGTCCTGCCCGTCGCCTGTCGATCAGGAGAGCCTTGACGTGCTGGGCATCGCCGTAAAAAAGACTGAGGAATAAAATACGATGGGAAATATAATTATTCCGCTTGCGGTGATTGCCGGTCTGTTGGTTGTCATTGTCGGCGGCGGCGCGATGATTATTTTCAAGCTGCGCAATGTTTCCAAGCAGGTGTTCGGCACCGATAACTTTTTGGAGGGCTACAACGAGCAAAAGCGGAAGCTCAGCGAAACGCCGCGCTCGGTGCACTCCATGACGGGCGTGTATCTGCCGAAAATTCAGCAGGACTTTCCCGAGTTTGACTACGAATATTTCCGCACCGGCGCAAAGGCGGTGGTGCGCGGTTATCTCAACGCGATCGCCACGCTTTCCACAGCCACGCTGCCGAAGGACATCACGCAATCGCTGAAAAACCACATTACCGAAATCATCGAAAACCTCAATGTCAACGCCCAGCGCCAGCATTTTGAGGAGCCTGTCATTCACGACGCGCAAATCGCCCGCTACAACAAAAACGGCGCGACCGTCACCATTCAGTTCAATGTGTCGGTGGGCATGATTTCCTATCTGGAGGACGAAGCGGGCAAGGTGCTTGTCGGCGACCGAAACGAAAAGCTGCAAACCGTTTTTGAGGTCGATTTGGTCTATTTGCAGGACGCCGACAAAATGGGCGTTTACAATGAAGCGCTGGGGCTCAACTGCCCCAACTGCGGCGCGCCGATTCGCAACCTCGGTCAAAAGTTCTGCGAGTACTGCGGCACCGGTGTGGTTGAGGTCAATACCCGTGTCTGGAAGTTCAACGCCGTCCGCGAGGAAAGTCAGCGCAGAAAGGCGTTTTAAAGGCGGTTCTTGATGAAAAATCAGGTAAACAGCAAAAAGAAAAAAACAGCAATGATACTCTTGATTGTTCTCGCGTCAATTGTTGCGCTCTATCTTATTTATGAGTTTGCGTTTCCTACAAGAGTTTTCTTTTGGGCAAAGAGCGGAACCGTGGAAATTCACGACAGCAGCAGAAACGGCGAGATTTCCGCCGAGCTCAGCGACGATGACAGCGCAGCTGTGAGAAATCTGCTCATCGGACATTGGAGCTATTACGATTCGCCTGCCTGCGGCTTTTCGGATGAGAATTACCTGCAATTCGGCAATGCAAAATTTTTGCTCGGCATGGACAATTGCGGCACCATTCAAACCGGCAGCAAATTTTTCACGCTGAGCGAGGGAGAAAACCAAGCGCTGCACACGATTCTTGAAAAATATAATGTTGTTTGGCCGTTGCTTTAAAAGCGGATTGCGAAACGAAAGTGATGTGAGATTATTACCATAATGGATGAATTTGTAAATCCTACCAAGACCGGCGATGCTAACAATTTAAGAGGTACGCTTTCACAATATGCCAATCCTGATTTAGCGGCACAAGAGAAAGGTGCATGGGAACATGCGGCGGTTGAAAAATATGATAATAATAAAAATAAAAATCACTGCGGGTGTTAACTGCCCCGCAGTGATTTTTGCTTTGAATGATTTCCGACACTTATTGAACCGGCACCACCGCGAAGAACACCAAGTCGTCCTCGCTGTCGTTAATCAGGCTGTGCTCGTGACCCTTTGGGCAGTAGTGGCACTGACCGGCTTCGAGCGGCAGCAAATCGCCGTCGTCGAGCACCGAGCCGTGACCGCTGAGAATGTAGATAATCTCGCTGTCGCCCTCGTGGGTGTGCTTGCCGATGGTCGCCTGCGGCGGCAGGGTGCCGTGGATAATCTTGTTCATTCCGTCAAAGTGGATTTTCGCGATAAATTCGCCCTCGCCGCCCTTAAAATTCGGCAGACTTTCGGGCGCTTCGTTTTTTAAATCATAAATCACAGCGAACGCTCCTTACAGCATGTGATAATACGGACAAATGTCCTCATAATGACCGTCCTTCATCAAAAAGCCCTGCGGAATCACGCCCAGCGGCACAAAGCCCAGCTTTTCATACAGCCTTCTGGCGGCGGTGTTGGTTTTGACAACCGCGTTGAACTGCAAAATGCGAAAGCCGTGTTGTTTGCCCTGCTCCAGACAGTCGCGCACCAGCCTTTCGCCGATTTTTTGTCCGCGCGCTTCGCCGCTGACGGCGTAGCTTGCGTTGCAAATGTGCCCGCACCGTCCGACGTTGTTCGGGTGCAGGATATAAAGCCCCAGCAGCTTGCCGGAATCAATGTCCTCTGCAACGCCGCAGTAGGTCTGCGAACCGAAAAATTCTTCTCCGCTCTGCAAATCCAGACATTCCGTCTGCGGAAAGGCAATGCCGTCAAGCACAACCTCGTTCCAAATCTCGTTCATGCGCGGCAGGTCGCCTTCGCGGTATTCTCTGATGATGACGTTCACTGTACCCCTTCTTTCCCCGCTATTTTACCACACAATCCCGCAAATGACAATTTGTTTTGCAAAATTTTTTGCAAAAACACTTGCTATTTTCGTCATAATCATTTATAATATTGTAAGTTGAATATTTTTCTTATCAAGAGCGGCGGAGGGAACAGGCCCTGTGAAGCCCGGCAACCTGCATTGCAAGGTGCTAAATCCTGCGGTTTTACCGGAAGATGAGTTTATTGTGAAGCCTTTCGGTAGAAAGGCTTATTTTTATGTTTATTTTTCATGTAAAGGAGTAATACAGCACATGGCAAAATTTTTATTTACATCAGAATCCGTAACCGAGGGTCATCCCGATAAGGTCTGCGACAAAATTTCCGACGCGGTGCTCGACAACATTCTCGCGCAGGACAAGAACGCGCATGTTGCTTGCGAAACCACCGCCACAACCGGCGTGGTGCACATCATGGGCGAAATTTCCACCACCGCACAGGTGGACATCACCTCCATTGCCCGCAAGGTGATTGACGACATCGGCTACAACAATCCCGCCTATGGCTTTGACGCGAACAGCTGCGCGGTGCTCACCTCGATTGACGCGCAGTCGGCAGATATTGCGATGGGCGTCAACGAGAGTTTTGAGGTAAAGGACGGCGAAACCGACGCCAACAACCAAATCGGCGCGGGCGACCAGGGCATGATGTTCGGCTATGCCTGCAATGAAACCCCTGAGCTTATGCCGCTGCCCATCTCGCTGGCTCACAAGCTTTCCAAGCAGCTTACCAAGGTGAGAAAGGACGGCACGCTTTCCTATCTCCGTCCCGACGGCAAAACGCAGGTGACGGTGGAGTATGAGGACGGCAAGGCGGTGCGTGTGGACACCGTTGTTGTTTCCACCCAGCACGACCCCGAGGTTTCGCTTGAACAAATCCGCGAGGATATGATTCACCATGTCATTGAGCCGGTGATTCCCGCCGCGCTTTATAAGGACACCAAGGTGTTCGTCAATCCCACCGGCAGATTTGTTATCGGCGGTCCCGTCGGCGACGCGGGCTTGACCGGCAGAAAAATCATCGTTGATACCTACGGCGGCTTTTCCCGTCACGGCGGCGGCGCGTTCAGCGGCAAGGACCCGACAAAGGTTGACCGCAG
>CAMVLW010000067.1 GCA_947168445.1 uncultured Clostridia bacterium | reverse complement strand
CCCCTGTCGATGGCGATGGTGCCGGTGCGGACGATTTCGCGGATTCCGTAGGGACGGAGCAGGTCAATCAGCGTTTCAACGCGGTTGGTGCACTCGCAATACTCCACGGTCACGCAGCTTGGCGCGACGTCCACGATTTTCGCCTGCATGATTTCGGCGGTTTTGATGATTTCCGCGCGCTTGGAGGCGGCGCAGTGAACCTTAATCAAAATCAGCTCGCGGCTGATGAAGTCGCCGTCGTTCAGGCGCTTGACCTTGATGACGGGAATCACCTTGTTAAGCTGCTTTTCCAGCTGCTCCACCACATATTCGTCGCCGTTGGCAACGATGGTAATGCGCGAAACAGCGGGATTGTTCGTCACGCCGACGGCGAGCGAATCAATATTGAAGCCGCGGCGGGAGAAAAGTCCCGAGATTTTAGAGAGCACGCCCGCCTGGTTTTCTACCAAAATAGATAATGTATACTGCATATCGTCACCTCATATCGACGGCGTGTCGGGATAGACGTTGCACACAAGAATGAACGGCTTGTCCGACTTGACTACGCTGCGCAGAATTTCCTCGGCTTCCTCGTTGGAATTTGCCTCGGCGTGGTCAATGCCGTAAGCCTCGGCAATTTTGAGAAAGTCCGGGTCGCCCTGCAAAACGGTGGCGGAATGGCGCTTGCCGTAGTTGAAATCCTGCAGCTCGCGCACCATGCCCAAGCGGTGGTTGCGCATGATGATGATTTTAATCGCAAGATTGTTGCCGACAATCGTCGCCAGCTCGTTCATGCTCATCTGAAAGCTGCCGTCGCCGCACACCACAACAACGTCGCGGTTGGGACGGGCAAACTTGACGCCGACGGACGCCGGAATGGAATAGCCCATCGTGCCCATGCCGCCGGTGGTGAGGAATCTTCCCTCACGAATCATAAAGTTATTCGCGCACCAAATCTGGTTTTGTCCCACGTCGGCAACCAAAATCGCCTTGCTGCGCAGCATGGAACTAAGTTGTGCCACGAGCGCGCGCGGCTCAACAAAGCCCTCGAACTTCGGCGCGGTGCGGAAAAAGCTTTTTTTCCAGCCCTTCACGGTCTCCTGCCACTGGTTGGGAACCACATAATCTCCGATTTCGTCAATCAGCATATTGAGTACGTTTTTCATATCACCGACAATCGGAATCGCGGTTTTGACGTTCTTGCCGATTTCGGCGGGGTCAATGTCAATGTGGATAACGGTGGTGTTTTCAGACATCTGGTCGGGTGCCGCAACCGCACGGTCGCCGAGTCTTGCGCCGCAGACGATCACCAAATCCGCGTCGTGCAGCGCACGGTTTGCCACAGGCTTGCCGTGGGTGCCGAGCATACCGAGATACATTTCGTGGTCGCTGGGCATGACGCCGATTCCCATCATGGTAGAAATCACCGGGATTTTGGTTTTGTCGGCAAACGCCTGGAATTTCAGCTTAACGCCCGAGGAAAGCACGCCGCCGCCGGAAACAATCAGCGGACGTCTGCTCTTTTGAATCGCCTCCACCGCGCGCTTCACCTGAACGGCATGACCGCGGGTGTTGGGCTTGTAGCCGATAATATTCACCTTGTCGGGATATTCAAAGCTTTCAATCTCATTGGTCTGAATATCCATGGGAATGTCGATTAAAACAGGACCCTTTCTGCCGGTGGAAGCGATGTGAAACGCCTCCTTGAACACACGCGGCAAATCCTCTGTGCGGCTGACAAGATAGCTGTGCTTGACAAACGGCTCGCAAGCGCCGGTGATGTCAGCCTCCTGAAACACATCTCTGCCGAGCAGGTCGCTTTTGACCTGTCCTGTAATGGCAATCATCGGCACCGAGTCCGCATAGGCGGTGGCAATGCCCGTAATCAGGTTGGTCGCGCCGGGTCCGGAGGTGGCAACACAAACGCCCGGCAAGCCGCTGCAGCGCGAATATCCGCTTGCCGCGTGCGCCGCGTTTTGCTCCTGACGCACCAGTACGTGCTGAATCGAAGAATCATAGATTTTATCATAAAACGGACAGATGGTCGCGCCCGGATAGCCAAAGACGACCTTGACGCCCTCTGCCTCCAGACATTTTACCATTATTTCAGCACCGCTGATCATTGTGTCATCTCCTTTTTTCGGGGCGCAAGCCTGCCGCCCCACAATCCGTAACCCTTATTATACAACAAAGCGCGAAAAATGTAAAGTGTTATGTGAAAGTTATTTGAGCGGCAAGTGGGTAGTGGTGAGTGGTAAGTGGTTAGTGGTTAGTGGTTAGTGGTAAGTGGTAAGTTATAAGTTGGGTACAGTTTGTAGGGGCGAACCCATGTTGAGGTGTTGTCCAAATCTTTGATTTGGGTAACAACACCCATGCGTTAGCTGTTCGCCCGAGCCGCGTTTTCCTATCAAACCGTTACTGCCACGGAAATGAACGGTTTCCTATCTGCGGGCGAGCAATGCTCGCCCCTACAACCTTGTTTCACCTAAATGTTTACATTTTATCGAAAACAATGGTTCTACCTCATTGTACTGTAGGGGCGACCATTGGTCGCCCGAGCCGTGCTTTCCTATCAAACCGTTTCTGCCACGGAAACGAATGGGTTCACCCCTACAACTTGAAAAAGGAGCTCCGGGCGGAACTCCTTTTGTTTACCTTATAGAAAATGAACCTTTAACCCCGCCGTCAATGAATCTTCCTGACAAACGGCGGGAGTCAATTATTCTTCTGTTTCGGGCTCAGTCTCAGGTGCGGACTCGGTTTCAAGCACCTCAGCCGGTTCTTCGGCAGGTGCTTCCTCTGCCGCTGCGGGCTGCTCGTCCAGTTCGTCGCCCTCCTCGCTTTCGCCGTAGCCGTCCTCGTCGGTGACGCCGAACACCTCTTCCGCGATAATCTCCAGCACCTCTCTCGCTTCGGGAATGGGCAGACCCATGAAGAAGTGGAGTTGGTTGGGGAACACATAGACATTAACGTCAAGCTTGTCCTCCTCGGCAATGCTGTTGAGGCGGATTGCGTCCACGCTGAGAATGTCATGCGTGCCGGTGAACGCGCTGATGGGCGGCAAGCCCTTGATGTCCCCGTAAAGCGGGCTGACAGCGGGACTTTCAAGCGCCACGTCGCCGGCGTACTCCTTGCCTTGGAACCGCAAACGCTCAATGTTGAGCAGCGGGTCGCCGGGCTGAATTTCCTCCATGCCGGGGTCGGTGCAGGTGACGTCAAGCCACGGAGAGAGCAGAATTGCCTGCTTTGGCATGGGAAGCGCCTGATACTTCATGCGCTGCAGCAGTGAAAGCGCCAGTCCGCCGCCTGCCGCGTCGCCCGCAAGAATGATGTTCTGCGGCGCGACCTCTTTGACGTTCACCATATAGAGATAGCGGTCGAGCAGCATTTCCTGCACCTCGCCCACATGATGCGCGGGCGCCTTGGGATAAACAGGCAGCACCAGCGGCGCACCGAGGGTGTCCGCCAACTTTTTATAGAACTTAAACTGCACCTTTGAGGGGTCAGCCCAGAAGTTGTGACCGTGAATGTAGAAAATCACAAAATCGGAATACTGCTCCTTGGGCTGAATGATGAAGGTGTCGGTAAAATCGTCGTATTCGGTAAAGCCGATGGTCTTTCTCGCAAAGTCGGGCAGCACATAGGGCAACGAGCTTTGCTCCAGCGCCTTTTCATAGTCGTCCTGCTCGGTGCCGCGCGCGGGCAAACGGCGCACAGCGTCCTCCAGCATCAGACTCTTGACGCTGCGGTTCTGGCTTTTTGCCTGCACAGCCTTTACCGCGAACGCGCCCACTGCGGTTGCGGTTGCGGCGGTTGTCACACCGAGAACCACCTTTGTTGATGTTTTCATTCCAAAAACCTTTCGCGCCACCTTTGCGGTCAGGTCGGTAATCACTTTAATCATGGGAATCAGCCTCCTACACTTTAATATTTCTATTATACCATGTATTTCAACGAATTCAAAGGCTTTTCTGCGATTTTTTTGTTAATTTCGGTGGTCATTTTACGGAAAATGTCTGATTATACCAAAAACTGCCCCACTGTTTCCACTGCGCAGCGGCGGCAAACGGCGTTTCCGTGTTCTCTCACACGCGCCGCAAAAAGCGCGCCGCCTGCCCTTTTGCCGAATTCGCAGAGCAAACGGTGCAGCGGCTTTGGCAGTGCGGGATAGTCAAAGAGCAGATAGTACGCGCCGTTTTGCTCATAGGCGGCATTTTTGGCGGTGTGAAAGCCCAAGCGGTACGCCGCCTCCACCGCGTTTAAAAAGGCGGTGCTGTCGCTGAATTCATAGCAAACGCTGCCGCCGCGTCTGCGGGTGTAGCGCTTTTCCCGCTTTCTGACCGTGACGAGCAAATAACACCCCTGCCCCACCGCCAGCGCTTCAATATGCACCCTCCGCCCGCGAAGGTCAATGCCCGATTTCCGGCAGGCGAGCCGCGTCAGCCGCAGCAAAATTTTTCGTGAGTGGTCGTCCCGCAAGCCCATTTCCTGAAAATCCAGCGCAAAATCGCTCATGTCCGTCTGCGCCAGCACCACCAGCACGCGGCTTTCGTCAAGCTTGTTAATCGTCAAATTGCTCTGCCCCCTGTTTCTCATATATATTCTCATAATATGCGGAAAAAGCCGCGGTTGCAAGTGATTTTTATTGGAAATTATATTGCCAAATAAGAATATAGATGTTATAATGATTTTAAAGAAAAAATTGAATCTTTTCAAAAGGGGTGTTTTTATGCCGAAATGGCTCAACGACGCAGTTTTTTACGAAATTTATCCGCAGAGTTTTTACGATTCCAACGGCGACGGAATCGGAGATATTAACGGTATCATTGAAAAACTCGACTATGTAAAGGGGCTGGGCTGCAACGCCATCTGGCTCAATCCGGTTTACGACTCGCCGTTTATGGACGCGGGCTATGACGTCCGCGATTATTACAAGGTCGCGCCGCGCTACGGCACCAACGAGGATTTGGTGCGGCTGTTTGAGGCGGCTCACCGCAAGGACATGAAGATTTTGCTCGATTTGGTGCCCGGTCACACCTCCGACACCCACCCGTGGTTTCAGGTGGCAAAGCGCGCGCAGGAAAGCGAGCTGAGCAACCGCTACATCTTTACCAAGAGCGTGTGGGACGCGCCGCCGGAATACCGCATGATGTGCGGCATTTGCGAGCGCAACGGCAACTACATGGTGAATTATTTCAGTTCGCAGCCCGCGCTGAACTACGGCTTTTACAAGATTACCCACCCCGAATGGCAGCTGCCGCCCGACCATCCCGATTGCCTGCACACGGTTGAGGCGATTAAGGCGGTCATGCGGTTCTGGCTGGATAAGGGAGCGGACGGCTTCCGCGTGGACATGGCGGATTCGCTGGTGAAGAATGACGACGAAAAAATCGCCACTGCCAAAATCTGGCGCGGCGTGCGCGAAATGCTCGACGCGGAATATCCCGAAGCGGCAATGGTGAGCGAATGGTGTCATCCCGACCGTGCCATTACCAACGCGGGCTTCCACATGGACTTTTACCTTGACCACTACGGCAACGGCTACAGCCGCCTGTTCCGCTTCGGCGAATGGGGCGATTTGGCGGTGTTTAACCGCAACGGCTTGGGCGATTTGAAGGGCTTTGCCGACGAATATCTGCCCGCCTACAACCGCACCAAGGACAACGGCTACATCAGCTTTATGACGAACAACCACGACATGCCGCGTGTGACGGCATATTTGGACAAGCGCGCGATTAAGCTGGTGAACGCGTTTATTTTCACCATGCCGGGCGTGCCGTTCCTCTATTACGGCGACGAAATCGGTATGCGCTATCAGGCGGATTTGGTGAGCAAGGAAGGCGGCTTTTCGCGCACCGGCTCGCGCACGCCCATGCAGTGGAAGGCGGGCAAGAACCTCGGTTTTTCCACAAGCGACGAAACCTATCTCCCGGTTGATTCAAGCGAGGACGCGCCGACGGTGGAGAACCAGAAGGACGACCCCAGCAGCATTTACCGCGTGGTGACGGACATGATTGCTCTGCGCCACAAGTACGCTGATTTGCACGGCAACGGAGAACTGGAATTCATGATGCAGGACGGCAAAATTCCCTTTGCCTACCGCCGCGGCAGCATGGTGATGTTCTTTAACCCGTTGGCGGAGGAAGCCGAAATCGCCACCGATTTCGACGGCGACGTGGTTTACAAAATCGGCGACGCGGTGATTACCGACGGCAAAGTAAAGCTCCAACCGCAAAGCTTCTTATTAATTCGGAATGCATAGTTTATTTAATTCGGAATGCGGAATGCGAAATGCGAAATTAATTTGTAAGGAAAAAACAGCATAGAAACAGGGACGTGTGAGTAAAACACACGTCCCTGTTAAATTTTTATAGATTTCAAAAAGAGATAATTCCGAATTCCGCATTCCGAATTCCGCATTCCGAATTCCGCATTCCGAATTCCGCATTACCTACCACAGTCCCGCAATGTCGGTGTCGGTGGCGAAGGTGTCCATGCCGTAGAGGACGAGCACCTGTTCGG
>CAMVLW010000066.1 GCA_947168445.1 uncultured Clostridia bacterium | reverse complement strand
TCTTGCGTACCCAATACGCCTTGTCGCCGCCGTAGAACGGAGCGTTTTCAATCACGGATTTTTCGTGCTCACGGCAGACCGCGTCGGAAATTTCACGCAGCTTGTAGCGGCAATAAAACAACCCATTGGCAGGCTGATACTTGCAATCATTTAGAAATTATGGTAGACTATACATAGTAAAGAGGTGATTGCGGTGATAGCAAACAATATCCGTTTTCTCAGAAAACAAGAGAATCTCAGTCAGGAGAAATTTGCCGAGCGTTTCGGCGTCTCGCGCCAATCCGTAGCGAAGTGGGAAAGCGGAGAGAGTGTTCCGGATGTATTGAAATGCTGTGAAATAGCGGAGTATTATACTCTTTCAATCGACGTACTTGTATCCGTGCCGCTCGACGGTTTGGATGCGAACGAAAATACTGCTGACGGAAAGTATATTTTCGGTATGACAGAGGTTACGCAGGACGGACAAGTCAAAATCCCGAAATATGCCCGCGAGGTGTTTGATATTCACGCGGGAGACAGACTAATGGTGATGGGAGATACTTCAAGGGGCGGCATCGCGCTGGCTAAAATCTCTTTAGGTGATATGAAAACAGAATAAATTTATGCGGTGCTGCCTTTATTATTTCAACCGCATATTCAGCGTCGTCCTCAGGGGCGGCGCTTTTTTGCTACGATTTTTAACACACTTGGTTAATCCCGGTTGGTAGAAAGCAGCGTACCGTAATGTTATACTATACATAACAAATCACGGCATTATCATACTTTGGGAGAATCGATATGGAAGCCATCAAAACAGAAAAGCTGGTAAAGAAATATAAGGACAAAACAGCGGTGAAGGGATTGGAGCTTACCGTTTATCAGGGCGAGCTGTACGGTCTGCTCGGTGTCAACGGAGCGGGTAAATCCACTACAATCAAAATGTTGTCCTGCCTGACACAGCCTACTTCGGGAGAAGCATGGGTGATGGGGCGCAGCATAAAGAATGAAGCGGAACAAGTCAAGGCAATCATGAATGTTTCTCCGCAAGAAACCGCCGTTGCCGCTAAGCTGAGTGTGCGCGAAAATCTCGAATTCATCGCCCGCATCTATGGCTGCAACAAGAAAGAATCCAAGGAAAAAGCCCGGAAGATGATCGAGGATTTCTCAATGGAAGAAATAGCTAAATGCCGTGCTGCGACCTTATCCGGCGGCTGGCAGCGCAGGCTGAGTATCGCAATGGCTCTCATCACTCAACCGGATGTTCTTTTTTTGGATGAGCCGACCTTAGGTCTTGATGTTCTGGCTCGCCGTGAGCTTTGGAAATATATCGAAGAATTAAAAGGTAAAATGACAATAATCCTGACGACCCATTATTTGGAGGAAGCAGAGAGCCTTTGCGACCGTATCGGTATCATGGCGCGCGGAGCGCTGTGTGCCGAGGGTACCGCAGAGGAGTTGAAGACAAAAGCCAACACAAATGATTTTGAAGAAGCGTTTATTACGATAGCAGGAGAGAACACAAAATGAGAACCATAACCTTTGCTTCACGCAACACAAAAGAGATTACCCGCGATATTCTGACCTTGATTTTCGGTATCGCGTTTCCCCTCATACTCCTGTTATTGCTGTCGGCAATCAACAAAGCCATCCCCCGGGGATACGGTCCGACAAATTTTCAGATTCAATACTTAGCGCCCGGTATCACAGTATTCGGTCTCAGCTTTTTATCCTTGTTCTCTTCCATGCTGATTGCGAAAGACAGAACAACCGGCTTTGTCCTAAGACTGTTCACTTCGCCGCTGCGCCCCTCTGAATTTATTCTCGGTTATACTATGCCGATGATACCGATTGCGCTGACTCAATCAACCGTATGCTATCTGTGCGCGCTTTTTCTCGGTTTACCGTTTTCGGCGAATCTGTTAGCCGCTGTTGCGGTGAATATCCCGATCGCAATCGTATTCATCGCGTTGGGTCTGATGTTCGGCTCCGTGCTGAGCGAGAAGGCGGTCGGCGGTATATGCGGCGCTCTGCTGACGAACCTTTCCGCATGGTTCTCCAACATCTGGTTTGATACCTCAATGGTGGGCGGCGCTTTTGAGACCGTATCGAATATCCTTCCCTTCTCGCATGCGGTAAAAGCGGCTCAGGCGGCAGCGGCAGGTGATTTTGGCGCGATCTTCCCTGAGCTGTGGTGGGTCGTTGCCTACGCGGTAGTGCTGACCGCTGCCGCAGTAGCGGTATTTGCCGTTAAACTTAAGAAAAACTAATGTAATGATTCCGCCGGATAAGCTTCTATTCGGCGGAATTTATTTATGAAATAATAGTATTAAATATCCGCAACAGCCCCGGCGCAAAAGCACCGGGGCTGTTTTACAAAGCGTATTTGTTTTTGATGATTCTCTTTATCCGCGGGCGTCAGTTTGAATTGAACTCAAAGAAATTCATTTCGGCGAAGCCTGTCGGCATCGGGATATGGAGCATGTAAATAAAGGCGAAAACAAGAAAGACAAAGGCAATTCCCATGACCACCAGCTTGTTCGGCATATCCTTGAACACAGCGATAATGCCGAGCAGGAAGAGCACCAGCGAATAGATAACGCTGACAAGGTTGTAGGAGTCGCCCTTGGTGTTGTCCCGCTGACCTTCCGCCAGCAAATCCTGCGATTCCTTTAGCTTTGTCTGCGCTTCCTTAAAATACTTTTCGGTGAGTCCGGGCATTTCAAAGGGATTGCTTTTTCCGTTTTTCTGCATCCAGTCAATGGCTTCGGTCAGCAACGGGTCGTTGCTGCTGAGGGCGCTGTTGATTTTTTCGGTCAAAAACGTAATTTTTGACTGATTTCCCTCTGCCTTTGCCTCTTCCAGCTCATAGTAATAGTCGCTGAGGGCGTTCCAAGCCATATAATCGGAGAGATACAGCTGCAGAGAAGCGTTGTATTCCGCCGTGCCTTCCGAGGCGGCGTTGTTGCTCTTTGTAAAGTTGATTGACTGAATTCCGCTGTGCAGCGAGCCAATCCACGACGCCCATGCGGAAAGAAGCGTGGTCACACCCAAAAGAATCGCGGTAATGGTCTCGATTTTTTTTGTTGTCCAAAACCCTTTTTTCGGGGTGACGGCGTTGTCGGGCGGCATATCGCCGGGCTTGGCGGATTTTTCTTTTTTCATTTCAATGACTCCTTCATTGACGGAACAATATTCAAGCAAGGCGTGCGCCGTAAATTGTGCGGTGTTGCCTTTAAACAAACCCTAACCCGCTGTCAAAACAAACAGCTTGCTTCCGCCGGCGCAGTGAATACGCGGCGGAAGCAAGGGGTCAGTTACATTAATCGTCTACGACAATGCCGGTGAACATCAGGGTGAAGCCTGTCTCAATGAAGAATACGCCAATCAGAATACCGAGCGATACCGCCAGAACCATCGGCTGGAAGAACGAGTAACCGCCGATTAAAACAGCGAGAATACCGAAAATCAGCTGCAAAATCCAGATTTTGGAGCCGGTTTTTCTTGTGATGGTCACGGAATTCACAATGGTGACGATACCCATCAGCACAAACCAAACAGCGGTGATAATCAACATCATGTTTTCCGCGAGCAGCAAAGAAGCCGGGAAAATCATCATGGCGATACCCAAGATTACGCTCAATATGCTGAACACAAAGCTGACGCCGAATCTTTTGAAGCGGATTGCTCTGATGATACCGAGAATACCGTAAACTGTTACCATAATGACGATAAAATAACCAGCGTTCATGAAGGTAAGCAGCGGGGTAAACATACAGGAAAAGCCGCCGGCAATCATAAGAATGCCTAAAATGATGAATAATACTGTCATAAGTGCACCTCTCTAAAATAAATTTTTTACCCGGCGGATACACTCCGCCGGAATGACAGATTTGATAAGTACGACAGACCTACCCATGCTTATTATACAATATTTTGTCAAAATTTCAAGGGGGGTTCCAGAATGGAACAGAATTTTTTGAAAAAAATACTTGTTTTTGTTCAAATTGTGAGGTATACTAAATCTGTAACTGTTTTTTTGTGAGAGCGTGTCCTAATGAGTAAGCTGTTTGCGGAAACAATCAAAAAATTAAGGACAGAAAAGGGGCTTTCCCAGCAAAAGCTGGCGGAGCAAATGTTTGTGACCAAATCCACGGTGACACGTTGGGAAACCGGAACCCGTCTGCCGGACATCGCCACGATTTTGCGGCTGGCAGGAGTTTTGGAGGTTGACCCCAACGCGCTGCTGACTGCCGCGTCAAAAAGCGGCGAACAGCCGCATGTTATCCTTGTGGACAATAAAAAGCAGCCGCTTGCCGGCGGGCTGCGCACGGTGAGGGAGCTGCTGCCCCATGCCGAGGTTGTGGGCTTTACAGACCCGGAGGAAGCGGTGCGGTACGCCGCAGAAAAAAGGGTTGCGCTCGCCTTTTTGGAAATTGAACTGCGAAACACAACCGGGTTTGATTTGTGCCGCCGTCTGCTTGACGTCAACCCCCGCACCAATGTGGTGTATCTGACCGCGCACAGAGGATATGCGCTGGAGGCGTGGAACACGGGGGCAAGCGGCTTTATGCTCAAGCCAATGACGCCGGAGGGCGTGCGCAGGCAGCTTAAAAACCTGCGCTATCCGTTTTGGCGCAGCAAAGGCGGATGATTTTCGGTATTAACGGCACCCTTGCCGTTGATATATATGCACAATAAATTTTATAAAGAGGGGATGTCATGTTCAAATTACTCTTCACAAACATGAAGGCAAAGAACTGGGTCTCGGTCATTGCAATTTTTTTGCTGACGCTGGGCGAAGTTTTCTTCATGATGCAAATCGTAAGCTACATCAGCTTGCTTACCGGCGCTGTGCAGGCCAGTAGGGAGAACGGTGTAGCGGAAATTTGGTGGTATGGCTTGTATATGGTCATCTGCGCGATTTTGATGGCGGCAATCGAGGTTATTATCCGCTTTGTAGCCAGTGCGACCGCAGCGAGCTGCGTCACTAATATCAGACAGAGAATGTATGAGAGGGTCAATGAGTTCGCCATTTCGGACTTTGCCTCCTTCTCTACCGAGTCCTTGATTACCAGAACCACCAACGACATGCAGAATGTTCATCTTGCGTGGCTTACATTCTTAAAGACCGCATTCTTAGCGCCTGTCGTTATGATTTGGTCGGTCATTCTTCTTCTGCAATACGCAAGCACCTCGCTGACAATCGTCACCGCCGCGTGGCTGGTGCTCCTTGTTGTTGCGGTTGTCATTCTGCTTGCCATGCTGACGCCGAAATTCAAGGTTGTTCAGAAACTCACCGACGCGCTCAACGTCGCTTCCAGAGAAAACCTGACCGGCGTTAGAGTTGTCAGAGCGTTCAACGCGGAAACCTATCAGGAAGCAAAGTTTGAAAAGGTCAACGCCGCTTTCACCAAGGTGCAGATTTTCGCCGGCAGAGTAATGTCATTCTTTACACCGTTTGTCATGATGGTTATGTCCGGACTGTCTCTGTCCATTCTGTGGGCAAGCGCCTTTGTTCTCAACGGCATGGATATGGAGGCTGCTTCCCAGTCGTTCAGCGCAACCAACGCGTTTGTTATGCTCGCAAGCCAGATCATCATGTCCTTCGTTCTGATGGTTACGCTGATTGTTGTTTGGCCGAGAGCCAGCGTCAGCGCAAAGCGTGTTCACGAGGTCATTGTTCACGAGGTTTCCGTACTGGATACCGAAAACCCCGTTCCCTTCAAGGAAGCGGGCACCATCGAATTCAAAAACGTCGGTTTTGCTTATCCCGGCTCTGACAAAGAGGCTGTGTCCGACATTTCCTTCAAGGTAAAGAAGGGCGAAACCATCGCGTTTATCGGCGCTACCGGCAGCGGTAAAACCACGATTATCAACATGATTCCGCGTATGGCTGACTGCACCAGAGGCGAGGTTCTTGTTGACGGCGTTAACGTCAAGAATGTTCTCCAAAAGGATTTGAGAGACCGCATTGGCTACGCGCCGCAGAGAGGCTTCCTCTTCAAGGGCAACATCAAGGATAATATCGCTTTCAAGAATTCCGATATGACGCTTCAGGACGTCAGATGGGCTGCCGAAATTGCAGACGCCGACGGCTTTGTTATGAAGAAGAGAAACGGCTACGATTCCGAGGTTGCCCAGGGCGGTTCCAACTTCTCCGGCGGTCAGAAGCAAAGACTCTGTATCGCAAGAGCGGTTGCCGCAAAGCCTGAGATTCTCATCTTCGACGACTCCTTCTCGGCGCTGGACTACAAGACCGACAAAACGGTCAGAAGCCGCATTGCCGAACAGCTGCCCGACGCCACCAGAGTTATCATCGCGCAGCGCGTTGGTACTATCATGGACGCAGATCAGATTGTCGTTTTGGATCAGGGCAAGATGGTCGGTATCGGTAAGCATTACGATTTGGTCAGAAATTGTCCTGTTTATCAGGAGATTGCATTATCACAGCTTAGTAAGGAGGAGTTAGGATTATGAGTGCAAACAACACAGCTCCTGCTAAGGAAAAGAACAAGCTCGGCAGTCTCGTAAAGGCGTTCCATAATTATTACGCTCCCTTTATTGTTTCGATTGTGCTGCTGATCGCGTCGGTTATTTTCACCATTTTAACCCCCGGCACCATCAGAAGTCTGACAAATGAGATTTCACCTGTCGGCAAAACCGCCGTTAACGGCGCGTTTGTCGTCAACATGGAAAATGTTACTTACTATGCGCTGACGCTCGTATTTTACGTTGCCACCGCGTTCATCACCGGCTTTATTTCCGGCTTTATTCTCAACACCATCATTC
>CAMVLW010000065.1 GCA_947168445.1 uncultured Clostridia bacterium | reverse complement strand
ACCTTATATATAGAAACAGCATTATCACGGAGGTGCTTTATGAAACATATCAAGTTTGGTTCAAGCGGTCTGGAGGTTCCCGCAATCGGCTTAGGCTGTATGCGGCTGACGGAGTTGGAGCCGTGGGATATTTCGCAGTATATCTGGCACTGCATTTCGCTGGGCGTCAACTTCTTCGACCACGCCGACATTTACGGCAAGGGGGAGTGCGAGCGGCTGTTCGGACAAAGCCTGAAGGAAATCGGTATTCCGCGCGACCAGATTATTTTGCAGTCAAAGTGCGGCATTGTGCCGGGCTGGATGTACGACTTGTCCTACGAAAACATTATCCGCTGCGTTGACGGCAGCCTGAAACGGCTCGGCACGGAATATCTTGACATTCTGCTGCTGCACCGCCCCGACGCGCTGGTGGAGCCGGAGGAGGTCGCCAAGGCGTTTGATGAACTGGAAACAAAGGGAAAGGTGCGTTATTTCGGCGTGTCCAACCACAAGCCCTCGCAAATTGACCTGCTCAAAACCTGCGTCAGACAGGAAATCCAGACAAATCAGATTCAGTTCAGTATTCCCTTCTCCAACATTATTTCAAGCGGCATGGAGGCGAACATGAACACCGACGGCGCCGTTGACCGCAGCGGCGACGTGCTCAATTACTGCCGCCTGAACAACATCACCATTCAGGCGTGGTCGCCGTTCCAGAGCCGCGGCGGCGCGTTTGTCGATAACAACGAGGGCTATCCCGACCTCAACTGGGCGCTGGGCGAAATCAGCGCAAAGTACAACGTCACCAAGTCCACCATTGCGGCGGCGTGGATTTTGCGCCATCCCGCCAAAATGCAGACCATCGTCGGCACCATGAACTATTACCGTATGCTTGAAATCTCCCGCGCCGTTGACATCAAGCTCACCCGCGAGGAGTGGTACCGGCTCTATCTCAGCTCGGGACATATTTTACCGTAAGCATAATCTTATCAGTATAACGCAGGCTTTCACGCGAACGAAAGCCTGCGTTATCTATTTATAAGAAATCATCAAATTCTTTCGCAAAAACTAAAAATTTTGATTAAAATTGAGAAATTTGTGCTTGACTTTGAGCAAGAGAGTGCTATAATATGACTAGAGGTGATTGAAATTGCTCACCCAGGAAAGATATCAGTCAATTTTAAGCATCATCAATGAAAGAAACGCGGTATCCGTAGCGGAGTTGGCGGAGCTGCTGGACATTTCCGAATCCACCGTCCGCCGCGACCTGACGGCGCTTGACGAATTGGGCAAGCTGAAAAAGGTGTTCGGCGGCGCAACCTCCATCACCAAGCTGGAGGGCGTGTTTGAGGACACTGTCAGCGCGCGCGAAACGCTTATGCGGACGGAAAAAACCGAAATCGCCCGCTACAGCGCCAAGATGATCAACAACACGGATTTTGTGTTTATCGACTCGGGAACCACTACGGCGCGGCTGATTGATTTCATTGACAACGACAAGGCAACCTACGTGACCAACGGCATCGCGCATGCCCGCAAGCTGATTCAAAAGGGGCTCAATGCCTATGTAATCGGCGGCAAGGTGAAGCCCGCCACAGAGGCGGTTGTCGGAGCGGAGGGCATAGCCAATCTGAAAAACTTCAATTTTTCCAAGGCGTTCATGGGCACTAACGGAATCGACATCGACGCGGGCTTTACCACTCCCGACATCGAGGAGGCAATCATGAAGGAGGCTGCCGTCAACCGCAGCTACATGGCGTTTGTGCTCGCTGACCACACAAAGTTCAGGCGCGTGTTCTCCGTGACGTTCTCGCAGCTCAAAAAGTGCTGTATCATCACGGATTCCATGCCTGATAACAGATACGCGAAAGAAACTGTCATTAAGGAGGTCATGAAGTGATTTACACTGTAACGCTCAACCCGTCCATCGACTACATTGTCCGTCTTGACAAGCTGACGAGCGGCATTACCAACCGCACCACCAGCGAGGAGTATTACTACGGCGGCAAGGGAATCAATGTGTCGCTGGTGCTCGCAGAGCTGGATTTGGACAGCACCGCCTACGGCTTTGTGGCGGGCTTCACGGGCAAGGCGATTGAAAACGGTATCCGCAACGACCACATCATTACCGATTTCATCAAGCTGAAAGAGGGCATTTCCCGCATTAACATCAAGATCAAGGCGGGCGAGGAAACCGAGATTAACTGCCAGGGACCGCACATCAGCGAGGAGGAGCTGGAGCGTCTTTTGCAGAAAATCGACCGCATCGGAGAGGGCGACACCCTGATTCTGGCGGGCGCCATTCCGAACACCATGCCGGACGACGTCTATGAGCGCATGATGGAGCGCATCAAGTTCAAAAAGGTGCGCATTGTTGTGGACGCAACCAGACAGCTGCTGGTGAAGTCGCTCAAATACAAGCCGTTCTTAATCAAGCCCAACCGTCAGGAGCTTTCCGAAATTTTTGACGTTGAGGTCAAAACCGAGGACGACATTGAGCATTACGCCAAGGAACTGCAAAAAATGGGCGCGCAGAACGTGCTGATTTCGCTCGGCGGCGAAGGCGCCATGCTGATTGACGAATTCGGCAATAAATACAAGGCGGGCGTGCTCAAGGAGAAGGTCATCAACACCGTCGGCTCCGGCGACTCCATGGTCGCGGGCTTTGTGGCGGGCTATGAACTCAAGCACGATTACGCCTACGCGCTCAAGCTCGGCAGCGTCTGCGGCAATGCGACGGCATTTTTAAGCGGACTTGCCACCAAGGAAAAAATCAATGAATTGCTGGAGAAATTTGAGAAAGAATTCGGCTAAGCGATTCATGGAATAATATTGCACATAAAAATATAAAAGGAGGAAAATTTATGCGTATTACCGACCTGTTAAAAAAACAGGGCATCACTCTCGGCGCCGCTCCAAAGACGAAGAGAGAAGCAATCGACATGCTCGTGGCGCTCCACGAGAAATGCGGTAATCTGTCCGACACCGCGGCGTACAAGGAAGGAATCCTTGCCCGCGAAGGAATGGGCACCACCGCAATCGGTATGGAGGTAGCCATTCCCCATGCCAAAAGCGCAGCTGTAAAGGCTCCGGCTCTGACCGCCATGACCGTTCCCGGCGGTGTAGATTACGAGTCTCCCGACGGCGCTCCCTGCAAGCTGATCTTCATGATCGCCGCAACACTTGACGGCGACGTTCACCTTGAGGTGCTCGCCCGCCTGATGCAGATGCTCATGCACGAGGATTTCACCGCGAAGTTAAAGGCGGCGAAAACTCCCGAAGAATTCCTGAAAATCATTGACGATCAGGAAACCAAGCAGTTCCCCGAAGAGGCTGCTGCTCCCGCTCCCAAGAAGGAAGGCTACCGCGTTCTCGCGGTTACCGCCTGCCCGACCGGTATCGCTCACACCTACATGGCTGCCGAGGCGCTCGCCAAGGCAGGCGACCAGATGGGTATCACCATCAAGGTTGAAACCAACGGCTCCGGCGGCGCAAAGAATGTTTTGACCGCTGCTGAAATCGCTGACTGCGACGGTATTATCATCGCCGCTGACAAGAATGTTGAAACCGCCCGCTTTGACGGCAAGCCCGTTCTCTTTACCAAGGTTGCCGACGGTATTCACAAGCCCGAGGAGCTTATCAACAAGATTGTCAACAAAGAGGTCGGCACCTATCATTCCGACCGCAAGGCTTCTGCTGCCGACACCTCCGGCGCTGACGAAAGCTTCGGCAGAAAGCTTTATAAACACCTGATGAACGGTGTATCCCATATGCTTCCGTTCGTTGTTGCCGGCGGTATCTTCATCGCTATCGCGTTCCTGATTGACTCCTTCGCAGGCGTTCCGCAGGACGGCAGCTTCGGTACAGGTACTCCCGTTTCCGCGTGGTTCAAGAACATCGGCGGCGTGGCGTTCAACTTCATGCTCCCCGTTCTCGCGGGCTTCATCGCAATGTCCATCGCAGACCGTCCCGGTTTGCTCGTCGGTATTGTCGGCGGTGCTTTGGCTGCTGCCGGTAACACCTTTGCCGACCCCGGCGCCGCTAACGCGATTCCGTCCGGCTTCCTCGGCGCTCTGCTCGCAGGCTTCATCGGCGGCTGGCTCGTCAAGATGCTCGCCAAGGCGTGCGACCACCTGCCTCAGGCACTTGAAGGCATTAAGCCCATTCTGATTTATCCGCTCGGCGGCTTGGCAATTGTTGCCGTTATGATGTGCGCTGTTAACCCCGTCATGGGCGTTATCAACGAAGGCATGAAGAACGCTGTTAACTGGATGGCAGGTCAGCCCGGATTGCTCATTCCCGTATGCGCACTGCTCGCAGGCATGATGGCAATCGACATGGGCGGCCCGTTCAACAAGGCTGCTTACGTTACCGCAACCGCTCTGCTGACCGGCGCTTCCACCGACCCCAGCGACCCCGCGTTCAAGATTATGGCTGCCGTTATGATCGGCGGTATGGTTCCTCCGATTGCAATTGCGCTTTCCACCACTATCTTCCGCAACCGCTGGACTCCCGAAGAAAGAAAGAGCGGTCCTGTTAACTACATCATGGGTCTGTCCTTCATCACCGAGGGTGCAATTCCTTACGCTGCAGGTCATCCGCTGCAGGTTATCCCGAGCTGCCTCGTCGGTTCCGCAGCAGCAGGCGCGCTGTCCGCTCTGTTCGGCTGCACCCTGAGAGCGCCTCACGGCGGTATCTTCGTACTGCCCACCATCGGCAATCCCGCAATGTACTTCCTTGCGCTGGTTATCGGTTCGGTTATCGGCATGCTCATGCTCGCTATCCTCAAAAAGCCCATCAAGGAATAATTTTCATTCGTTATTGTTAACGCATAATTCATGCTATCATCAAATTTGCAAAGGAGTAATGTCTTATGGTATCCAAAAAAGTAACACTCGTTAACGCGCAGGGCTTCCACATGCGTCCGGCTTCGGTTTTCGCGACCGCAATGGGAAAGTATTCCTCGAACGTCACCATTAAGTTCAACGGCAACGACTACAACGCAAAGAGCCTGCTGAACATTATCGCAGCCTGCATTAAGTGCGGCAGCGAAATCGAAATCGTTTGCGACGGCGCAGATGAAAACGAAGCGCTGGCTGACGCTGTTGAGAGAATCGAGAGCGGTCTCGGCGAGTAAGTGAGTGACGCAGTCACTTTACGCCGCTGCGGCAAAATGTTAGTTAATTAATCTAAACAATCAGGGAGGAGGCGGCTGCCGCCTCCCTGAACTTACTTTTACTAAACCAAAGAGGTGATTCTTATGTTGAAGGGAATCGGCGCGTCCGACGGTATCGGTATCGGCAGAGTCATGATGATTGCCGAGCAATCGCTCGAATACACGCCCAGAGAAATCAGCGACGTTGAAGCCGAGCTTCAGCGTTACCGCGACGCGGTAGACCGGTTTTGTGACAACACCATTGCGCAGGCAGACGCCATTCGCAAGTCCACCGGCGACAAGGAAGCGGAAATTTTGGAAGGACACATTGCCATTATCCGCGACCCGTTCATGGGCGGCGAAATTGAAAATCTGATTAAAGCCAACCAGTGCGCCGAGGCTGCGGTTGACCAAATCTGCAAAATGTTTATTGATATGTTCTCGGCAACCGGCGACGATTTGACCATGCAGCGCGCGGCGGACGTCCGCGACATCCGCGACGGCGTTATCGGCATTTTGCTGGGCGTTCAGGAGGTTAAAATCAGCGACGCTCCCGCAGGAACTGTGCTTGTCATGAAGGAACTCACGCCCTCTATGACCGCGGGCATTAAAAAGGAAAACATTGTCGGTATCATCACCGAAACCGGCAGCCAGACCTCTCACTCCGCAATTCTGGCGCGCGCGCTGGAAATTCCGGCGGTGCTCAGCGTGGCAAACGCCACCACCCAGCTTTCCAGCGACGAGTTGGTGATTGTTGACGGCAGCAAGGGCGTTGTGCTTGTTGCTCCCGACCGGCAGACAATTGAGGACTACACCGCGAAGCGCGACGCTTACCTGCGCGAAAAACGCGAGCTGGAAGGCTATCGCGGCAAGGTGACCGCAAGCGCCGACGGCATTGAATACGAGTTGTTCTGCAATATCGGCACCCCGAAGGACGCAACCAAGGCGGTTGAGGCAGACGGCGAAGGCGTTGGATTGTTCCGCACCGAGTTCCTGTTCATGGACAGAAACCAGCTTCCCACCGAGGACGAGCAGTTTGAAGCCTACAAACAGGCTTCGCTGATTATGAAGGGCAAGCCCGTCATTATCCGCACGCTCGACATCGGCGGCGACAAGGAGATTCCGTATCTCGGACTTGCCAAGGAAGAAAACCCCTTCATGGGCTTCCGCGCTATCCGTTACTGCCTGAAAAACCGCGACATGTTCAAGTCGCAGATTAAGGCGATTCTCCGTGCCAGCGCATTTGGCGACATCCGTATCATGTTCCCGCTGATTACGGCGGTTGACGAGCTTAGAGCGGGCAAGGAGCTGGTAGAAGAAGCCAAGGCGGATTTGAAGGCTTCCGGCATTGCCTTTGACGAAAACATCAAGGTCGGCGTGATGACCGAAACCGCTTCGTCCGGCGTGATTGCCGATTTGCTCGCAAAGGAAGCCGACTTCTTCAGTATCGGCACCAACGACCTCACCGGCTACACCATGGCTGCCGACAGAGGCAACAGCGACGTATCTTATCTGTATTCTCCGCTCCAGCCTAGCGTGCTGCGCATGATTAAGCGCATTATCGAATGCGGCGCGGCAGAGGGAATTCCCGTTGGCATGTGCGGCGAAGCGGCGGCAAGCCCCGCAATGATTCCGCTGCTGATTTCGTTCGGACTGACCGAATTCAGCGTATCGGCGCCGTCCGTCCTCAAGGTGAGAAAGAACATCTCCAAGTGGACAAAGGCGGAAGCCGACGCCATTGCCGAAAAGGTCATGGCAATGACAACGGAAGCGGA
>CAMVLW010000064.1 GCA_947168445.1 uncultured Clostridia bacterium | reverse complement strand
CCTTTTCTGCGCCGTTGTAGGCAAAGCTCCAGACTACATAGCCCCAATCTTCAAAATACATCACCGCACTGTAATCAGATTCGCCTTCTTCCGTTAACTGACGGGTGGTAAAAATAAGCTTGTGACCGTTTACAACCTTTTCCTCGCTGTCGATGACATACTTGACGATGTTGTCAAAATCCTTTGCGGGTTCAAGAGAAAAAACATAGTGCGGTGAGTTTTCGTCGCCGGTATTCCGGAACTTTCTCACGTCCAAGGGCATATGCGGAAGCTCCTCAAAGCCCTCGGGCATGTAGCCGAAATTCATTTTAACGTGCTTCAGCGGCGCGTCTGTGTTCTCTGTCACGCCCACATGCAGACCGAATTTGCCCACAGGCGCTGCGAACAAGCCGAAAAAGTCGGTTGCGGCGGCAACCGCCGTAAAGCTGCCCAAGGCGGCAATGACCGCGCAGACCACGGCGATTTTAACCGCGCGGCGCTTTTTGTACCGCACAGGCGCTTTGCTGTTGAGTTTGTATAGCGAGGACAGCACAGCGTTGTGAAAATCCTCCGGCGGGTTGGGATAGGCGTTTTTAAATTGTTCGTGTTTCATGTTCATTCTCCTTTCGGTTTTCTGCTAATTAGAGTGTTCAAAAGGCAAAATGGTTCATTTTTTTCGAAAAAAAGCAGACGTACCGAAAGGATACGTCTGCAAATGTGTTTGAAATGTCAGGAGGTCTTTTGCGCGTCGCGAGCAATGACTCTTCTTCTGTCGTGACCGCTTTCGCGGTAATAGCGGCTTTTGTCGGCATACATGCCCATGTCGGCAAAGGTGACAAGCTTTTCGGCGGAGATACCTTCGTGGTCGCATGCCAGCGCGTAGCCTGCCGAAAGGCTCAGATTGTGAATCAGCTTGCCGTCCCAGTTTTCCGCTTCGCGGGAAAGCTTTGCCAGCAGCTCCTCCGCCGTGGCGCGGTCAGCGTGTGCCAAAACAATAAATTCATCGCCGCCGGTACGGTAGCAGAGCCCGCAGCCGTTGAACACCGCGTTAATACACCTTGCGGCGCCGCAGATTAATTCGTCGCCCGCGGCGTGTCCCATTGTGTCGTTGGCGGCTTTCAGCCCGTTGATGTCAATGGAAAACGCGGCGAAGTTTTCCGAAAGCGCGCCCTTTTTCTCATAGTATTGCAGCGTTTCCGAATAGGCGTAGCGGCTGTGCAGCCCGGTCATGGAGTCGCGGTACAAAAGCTGCTCCTGGCGGTTGATTCTGTCGTCAGCGACAATCTGCTCATATTCGATATAATGAATATACATCATAGCCGCGCCGAGCGTCATCCCGATATACGCGGTGCGGACTTCGCCGCCGAGCAGCTCCTGCAGCCCGATGCCGCAAACCACCAGTCCCATAATCGCGTACAGGGAATAGCGGTTTTGCTGCGTGAAGCCCATTCCGTAGATGATAAACTCGATAATCACAATCGCGATAACGAGCAGATACATAATGACGTAGACGAAATAGAGCGGTCCGTGCGAATAATGATTCTGTCCGTCCACCGTGACCATCCAGCCGAAGAAGGCAGCCGCAATTTGAAACACGGAATTGGCGGCAATCACCATGTTCAGTGCGGTGTACCACACATTGCGCAGACCCATTTGCCGGATAAGGGCGACGCCCGCCATCGGCGTCAGAATATAGTCCACACATTTGACGAGCAGCAACAGCCATTGCGGAATATCGGCGTTTCCGTTGAGTTGAACGCCGACCCATTCCGCCGCCGCCGCGAGTGCGATAAAAAGATAGGTTAAATAAAAATCGCGCTTGTTTTTCTTTTTGATTCTTCCGTTTTCGTTCACCAAAATGCAGAGAACCAAAAGTCCCGCAATAGACAGCAGGGTAATAAAGGTATAGTAGCTTAACATGTCAGTTCCTTTTTCAATGGTGAAAAGCGCGTTGCGGTAAAGCGCCGCGCTTTCTGCGTTTGTGTCGGATAATACTTACCGAAGAAACATGATAAGCGCAAAAAACAGGAAATGGTTCCAAAATGAATTGAGCGCTTGTAAATGCTACCTCATATTATATTGTAACACATGGTATGGCGAATGGCAAGCCTTTAGAGCAAAAAAATCGACACATTTTGCAAATAGATTCGCCTTTTCGACAAAAAATATAAACGGCAGGCGTACCTTGCGGTATGGCTGCCGTATGCGCAATATTCTATTATATAATGATTTCCGCGCGGCTGCCGCCCAAGCGGTCTTTTTTGATGACGATTTGCCTGTCGATTTTTTCCTTCAATTCGTTCACATGCGAAATAATACCGACAAGACGGCTGCCTTCTCCCAGCGCCGTGAGCGCGTTGAGGGCATATTTCAGCGAGTCCTCGTCGAGCGTGCCGAAGCCCTCGTCAACAAACATCGCGTCAAGGTGAACGCCGCCCGCTTCGGACTGTACCTCGTCCGAAAGCCCCAGCGCCAAAGAAAGCGACGCTTTAAACGATTCGCCGCCCGAAAGCGTTCCGGCGCTGCGCACGCTGCCGTTAAAATGGTCGATAACGTCAATGTCCAAGCCGCTCTGCTTCACCATATTTCCGGCTTCTTCGCGGCGCTTCATCTCATACTGTCCCTGCGACATCACCATCAGCCGCGTGTTGGCGCGCGCGATAATGCGGTCAAAATACGCCATTTGAATATAGGCTTCCAGTGTGATTTTAGATTTTTTGTCAAGCTGACCGTTGGCGGTGTCGGAGAGTGCTTTGGTGAGGGCATAGCGCCTTTCCAGCCGCTCGGTTTCCTTGAATTCCGCGACAATGCTTTTGTGCGTGCGGCGGTTTGAGGACAGGCGGTTGACGGTTTGCTCGCGGGCTTGCTTTACGGTTTCTTTTTCCGCAGTCAGCGCTGCCTTTTGCTTTTGCAGTGCTTCACCGTCCAATTGCGCGGCGTTTTGCAGTTGCGCGGCAAGCTGCTCTTTTTGACCGCGAAGGTTTCCGGTGATTTCTCTGCGGCGGTTCAGCTGCTCCTGCGCCGTTTTGAGCGCCGAATCCAGCTTTGTCCGCTTGGTTTCCAACGCCGTCAGCTGTTGTTGTGCAGCCGCTTTGTCGGCATAGGGCAATCCTGCCTTTAATTCTGCGCATTGCTTTTCCTGTTCGGCTTTGGCGGCTGTGAGCGCGGCGATTGCCTTTTCCGCAGCGTCAATTTCAGCTTTGCGCTGTTCCATGGCTTTCTCCTGCTTGGGAAGCTGCGCGTCAAGCTGCGCCTTGCGGTCAAGCCTTGCCTGCTCCGCGGCAATCACCTTGTCGAGCGCGGCGATTCTTTCCGTAAGTGCGGCGGTTTTTTCGCTGAGAATTTCCGCAGCGTTTTCCGTTTCCGCGTTAATGCCGTTATCGGCAAGCTGACGGCGCAGGGCTTCCTCCATGCCGTCTAGCTTGCCCTTGGTTTTGGCACAGGAGGCGCTCAGCTTGTCCGCTGCCTTTTGCGCCATGTCCGCCTCCTTTTTGGCGGCTTTCAGTTCCTTTTCGGTGGGCGCGTTCTCCGACTTTACGGCGGGCTGCGGGTGATGAAGCGCGCCGCAGACAGGACAGGGCTTGCCGTCCTCCAGCTGCGCGGACAGAATACCTGCCTGCTCGCGCAGAAATTCGTCGTGCATGTGGTGATAGGTATCGCGCGTCTGCGCTGCCAGCGCCAGCGCGTTTTCGCAGGCGTTCTGTTCCTCTTTGTAAATTTGCTCCTGTTCGGCATAGCTGTTCAGGCTGCTTTTCAAATTGCCGAGCGCCTTTTGCTGTTTGCCGGCGGCGTCGCGCTCCACCTCGGCTTTCAGCTTGGCTTCCGCGCTGCCGCTGAGCGTTTGCTGCTCTGCCTTTAATGCTTCAAGCGCTTTTGCTGCCATGGCGCGGTTTTGAACGGCGGTTTCCAGCGCCGCCTGCTGTGCGGCTTGCTCTTTGGCGGTCTGCAACAGCTTTCGGCGGCAGGCTTCATAGCCGTCGTATTTCGGCAGTTCCGATTTCAGCTGCCCGATTGCGTCGGTAAGGGCTTCGGTTTCACGGTGCGCGTGCTGTGCCGCTTCCAGCGCTTCGGCGGCTGCGGAGAGCATTTCGGTTTCCCGCTTTAGCTTTTCGTCAACTGCTTTTGATGCCGCGCGTGCCTTTTGCAGTTCGTCCAGCTTGCCCAAATTGCCGTTGACGGCGGCAAGCTGACGGTCAATGTCCTTCATTTGACGGTCAAGCGCCGCGGCGGCTTGTTCGTCCGCCTCCGTCATTTGCGAAAGCGCCGCAAGTGTTTCCGCAAGCGGCAGTTCGTTTTGCTTTGCCCGCTGAATCAAAAGCGCTTCTTCGGTTTCGGGAACGGGGATAATCCCGTTGATGTACTGCAAAATGCGTTTTTGCGCGTCGTCTGCCTCCCGCTTTGCCGCGTAATATTCCACGCTCAGCTGTTTTTGCAGCTTTTCGTAATTCTCGGTGCTGAAAATCTGACGGAAAATCGCCTTGCGCTTTTCGGTTGGGGCGACCAGCAGTTCGCGAAAATTGCCCTGTGCAATCATGGCAATCTGCATAAACTGCTCGCGGTTAATGCCGAGAATCTCCGTGATACGCGCGGTGACCTCCTTGGTTTTGGTGACAGGCGTGCCGTCCGGCAGAATCAGTTCTGCGTCGGGCGACACCTTGGCAAGTCCTTCGCCGCGCTGCTTGGCGCGAAAATATTCGGGATTGCGCGTGACAGTGTAGGTCTTGCCCGCGTTTTCAAAGGTCAGCGTCACAAAGGTGTTGGTGCTTGGCGCGGCATATTTGGAGCGCAGCAGCTTTGCCTCGCGGTTTTTGTCGGTGGTGTCGCCGTAAAGCGCAAACACAATCGCGTCAAAAATCGTGGTTTTGCCGGCTCCAGTGTCGCCTGTGATGAGGTAAACGCCGCTTTTGCCGAGTTTGCTGAAATCAATGGTGGTCTCGCCCGCGTAGGGACCGAAGGCGGACATGGTTAAGGTTAACGGTCTCATTTTATTCCTCCCATACGCGCTCAATGACGCTTTGCAAAAATGCCGTCTGTTCCTCACTCAGCGCCTGACCGTTGCGCTCGGTGTAAAAATCGTTAAACAACTCCAGCGGAGATTTTGTTTCCGCAGCGGTTGCGCCGTGAATGACATTGTTGGTGCGGGTGCGGCGGTTGTCATAATCCAGCTTCATCAGGTTGTGATAAATCGGGCGCAGCTTGCCGATTGCGTCGGGAATGTCCTCCTCGTCGGTCAGGGTAAGGTGCGTGTAGTCCTCCTGATAGGTCGTGTTTTCGTAATAGCTTTTCGCGGTCAATTCTTCATAAGTGCCCCTGTGCTCTGTCATATCGTGCAGCGGCGTGAGCGGCACGGTGCGGATAGTCAGCTGCTTGTCCTCGCTCAACTCACCGACGGTGACGGATTTTGTATCTCCCGCTTCGGAAAAGGAGTATTTCAGCGGCGTGCCGCAGTAGCGAATGTGTTCGCTGCCGCAGTTTTGCGGACGGTGAATATGCCCGAGCGCGACGTAATCAAAGCCGTCAAACACCGCCGCGTCAATGTTGTCGGAGCCGCCGACGGAAATGTCCTCGGATTCTGTCCGAGAGGAGCCGGTGACAAACTGATGCGTCACCAGGATATTGCGCGCGGAAAAGTCAACGGACATCTTTTCAATTGCCACGCGCATTGCGTCGGTGTAGCTTTCAATCGTTTCATTCTCAAAAAAGCGGCGGACGTGGGCAGGCTTGATAAACGGCAGCAGATACAGGTTCACGCCGCCGACGGAATAGGGCGTGATTTCGCCGTTATAAACCGGAGCAATGTGGATTCCGCTTTTATCAATCAGCCGCGAGCCGAAGGACAGCCGTTCCGGGGAATCGTGGTTGCCGCTGATGAGAAACACCTCCGTCTGTCGCTGCGACAAATCAAACAAAAAGCTGTCGAGCAGCTCCACCGCCTCGGTTGACGGCACGGATTTGTCGTATACGTCGCCCGCAATCAGCACCGCGTCGGGTGCTTCTTCCTCAATAATGTGCAGAATTTGAGTCAGAATATGCCGCTGGTCGTCAAGCATGGAAAACTCATTCACGCGTTTTCCGATATGTAAGTCAGATAAATGGATAAATTTCATGTTGCACCTCGTTGTTGCCTAAAAACTTATATCACTAATTATACCTTGAATCCGGGCGGTTTTCAACAGAGTGCGCGGGGTATTCGCAAAAAGTCCGCTTTTGACGGCAACACAATGGCGCGTCTCCCTTTCGGGAAAACGCGCCACTGCGTTGTCATATGTTAGCCTTTCGGTAGAAAGCTTTGTTTATACACCAAACAGCAAATCAGTGTATGAGGGATAAGGCCAGTATTCGGCGGAGGTTTCTGTTTCCATGCTGTCACCGACGGCGCGCAGCGCCTCCATTTTGGCAAAAACATGGTTGCGGTAGGCAAACGCCTGCGCAAGCGGTTCTTCCACAGCGGCTGCCTTTGCTGTTTCTTCTTCCAATTCGGTAATCAGCTGCGCAAACTGCACCTGCTTTTCGGACAGGCTTGCCGCCAGATTTTCTTCAACAGCGGTGGGAATCGCTTCGGACAGCGCTTTCTTTGCCAGCGCCGCGTCCACCTGCTCGCGGATATACGCTGTGACCGCCGGCAAAATGTCCTTTTTCGCCATGTCCGCCATTGTCAGCGCCTCAATGTTGAGTTGCTTGGAATACGCTTCCAAATCAATCTCACAGCGCGCCCGCAGTTCCGCTTCCGTGCAAATGCTGTGCTTGACAAACAAGTCGATATTCTTTTGGTCAAGAAAATGCGAAAGCGCTTCGGGCAGAGATTTCAGGTTCAGCAGCCCGCGCCGTTCGGCTTCCGCAACCCATTCGTCGGAATAGTTGTCGCCGTTGAAGATAATGCGCTGGTGCGCGGTCAAGGTGTCCTTGATAAGCTGCTTGGCGGCAGCTTCCACTTTCTCCGCGTCCTTGAGAGCGTCATAAAACTGCGAAAGCTCCTCGGCAACCATGGTGTTCAGCATGTAGTTGGGGCAGGCGATATTCAGCGAGGAGCCCAGCGCGCGGAATTCAAACTTGTTGCCGGTAAAGGCAAAGGGAGAGGTGCGGTTGCGGTCGGAATTGTCCTTTTTAAAATCTGCCAGCACCTCAACGCCGGTGTGCATACGTTCCTTGCCGTGGCTTTCATAGCTGTCGCCGTTGATGATGGAATGTACCAGCGCGTCCAAATCGTCACCGAGATACATCGAGATAATCGCGGGCGGCGCTTCGTTGGCGCCCAAACGGTGGTCGTTGCCTGCCGAGGCAACCGTGATTCTCAGCAAATCCTGATATTCGTCCACCGCCTTGACAATCGCCGCGAGGAACAGCAAAAACTGCGTGTTGTTTTCCGGGTGCTTGCCGGGGGAGAGCAGGTTTTCACCGGTGTTGGTGGAAATTGACCAGTTGTTGTGCTTGCCGCTGCCGTTCACACCCTTAAAGGGCTTTTCGT
>CAMVLW010000063.1 GCA_947168445.1 uncultured Clostridia bacterium | reverse complement strand
CGCGTCAGAACGCGGGAATGACGGTAAGATTTATTTTTATATGTTTGTTTCACGAATTGGATGCAGCTCACGCTGCCGCATTTAAGGGAGGAAAATGATGAAAGTATTATTGGCAGGCGGCGGCACAGCCGGTCACATCAACCCTGCGCTCGCAATTGCGGGCTATATCAGAGAGCAGCAGCCCGACACGGAGTTTCTCTTTATCGGCAACAAGGACGGCATGGAGCAGCGGCTGGTTCCGCAGGCGGGCTATAAGATTAAGTCCATTGTCATCAGCGGCTTTCAGCGCAGCCTGTCGCCGGCGGGCATGGTCGCCAACGCCAAAACCGTGCGGCGCACCATCACCTCCTCGGCGGTGGCACGGCATATTATCCGGGAGTTCAAGCCCGACATCTGCATCGGCACCGGCGGCTATGTGTCCGGTCCCGTGGTGCGCGAGGCGGCAAAGCTCGGCGTTCCCTGCTTAATTCACGAACAAAACGCCTATCCGGGCGTTACCAATAAAATGCTCGCCAAGCGCGTGAAAAAGGTCATGCTTGCGGTTGAGGCGGCAAAGCCCTATTTCAAGGGAGCGAGCGTTATCGTCACCGGCAACCCGGTGCGCGGCGAAATTCTCACCGCCGACAAGGAGCAGTCGCGCGAAAAGCTCGGTCTTGACCAGCGCCCCGTGATTCTGTCCTTCGGCGGCAGCTTAGGCGCGCAGAAAATCAACGAAGCCATGGTGGATTTGATTGCGCGCAGCGGCAAGGACGGTCGTTATCAGCACATTCACGCCTACGGCAAATACGGCGGCTGGTTCCCCGATTCGCTCAAGGAAAAGGGCGTCAGCCTCAAAACCTGCAAAAACCTTGACATCCGCCCCTATATCGACAACATGCCCGAATGTATGGCGGCGGCGGATTTGGTCATTTGCCGCGCGGGCGCCATTACCCTCAGTGAAATTCAGGCGATGGGCAAGCCCGCCATTCTGATTCCCTCTCCCAATGTCGCGGAAAATCACCAGTATCACAACGCGATGGCGCTGGTTGACGCGGGCGCCGCGGAGATTATCGAGGAAACGGATTTGAGCGGCGAAGCGATTATCGAAAAGGCGGACTTTATGCTGCAAAGCGAGGAAATTCTCGCAAAATTCAGCGAAAACTCCAAAAAAATGGCAATTACCAACGCAAATGAGCGCATTTATTCTGTTGTCAAACAGGTATTAAATCTGGTATAATAATAATTACGGCTTTTGCCGTCATGAAACAAACACCAAACCTCTTGGCAGTCATAGTATGGACTAAGATTGAAAAAGAGGGTGTTTGTGTGTCTAAACTGATTATTGCGGGACGGCAGCGGCTGGGCGGCACGGCAGCGGTTCAGGGCGCGAAAAACAGCGCGCTCCCCATTTTGGCGGCGACGGTGCTCACCAAGGGCGAGAGCGTGCTCTATCACTGCCCTGATTTGTCCGACGTGGACGCGTCGCTGCAAATTCTCCGCTATCTCGGCTGCAAGGCGCAGCGCAGCGGCAGCACCGTTTTGGTGCAGTCCGACGGAGTTTGCCGCCACGATATTCCCGACGAGCTCATGCGGAAAACCCGCAGCTCCATTGTGTTTTTGGGCGCGGTTTTGGCGGCGGCGGGCAGAGCAAGGCTCAGCTTTCCCGGCGGCTGCGAAATCGGCTTGCGTCCGATTGACTTACATCTGAAGGCATTGCGGCAGATGGGCGCGATTGTCAGGGAGCGCCACGGCTGGCTCGATTGCCGTGCGCCGCACGGACTTCGCGGCGCCGAAATCGCGCTGCCGTTTCCGAGCGTCGGCGCGACAGAGGACATTATGCTTGCGGCGGCAACCGCAAACGGCGTAACCACGGTTACCAACGCGGCGCGTGAGCCGGAGATTACCGACCTTGCCGATTATCTGAACAAATGCGGCGCGCGGATTCACGGCGCGGGGGAGAGCACGATTGTCATTGACGGCGTAAAAACCCTCGGCGGCTGCGACCACGCGATTATTCCCGACCGCATTGTGGCGGCAACGCTGATTGCCTGTGCCGCCGTGACAAACAGCGAAATCACCCTGAAGGGCGTGATTCACTCCCACCTCGGAGCGGTGCTCCCGGTGTTTGAGGACGCGGGCTGTTCGTTTTCCGCCTTTGAAAACGAGCTGCGGGTCATTCCGCCCGCGGGCGGACGGCTGCGCCCGATGAAAATTGTACGTACCATGCCGTATCCCGGCTTTCCCACCGACGCGCAGGCGCCCTTGCTTGCGGCGGCGACGGTTGCCGGCGGAACAACGGTGTTTATTGAAAATATATTTGAAAACCGCTACCGTCACACCGCCGAGTTGGTGCGCATGGGAGCGGACATCAAGACCGAGGGCAAATTCGCGGTGGTCGACGGCGTTGACCGTCTTTACGGCGCGGCGGTGGAAGCAACGGATTTGCGCGGCGCGGCGGCGTTGGTTGCCGCGGGATTGTGCGCCGAGGGAATGACGGAGGTCAGCGGCGTAAAATATCTGGAGCGCGGCTACGAGAATTTCGAGTTGGTGCTTTCCCAACTGGGCGCCGACATTCACAAGGTCTGAAAAAGGAAGTTAGGAGGAAGTCTGTTGGATTCCAAGGACAAAAAACAGCTTGCCAAGCAGCGCAGAGAAGCGGCAAGGCAGGCGCAGAAGTTCCACAAAGAACAGGAAAAACAGAATAAAAAATCCTCCGCGAAAAGCAAGAAAAAGCCTGCGAAAAAGAAAAAAAGCGTCAGCAAAATTCAGGACGCCGTCACCGAGCGCAGCCGCCGGCAGCGCGCCGAGCGCCGTCAAAACCTGAGCCGCGAGGAAAAATTCCGCCGCGAGGGAAAGGAAAAGCTGAAAAATCTTCAGCCGCACGATTCCAACGCGGGCGGCTATTATATCGACGAATACAGCGAAAAGCAGCGCCTGGAAAAGCGCGCCAAGGTGATTCGCAAGCAGGAGCGCGAGGTGATTCGCCGCAGCAAAAAGCCCCTGACCGCCAAGCAGGTGCGGCTCAGACGGATTCTGGTTTCCGTGGGAATCGCCGCGGCAGTTATCGTGATTGGCGCCGTTCTCAGCTTTACGGTGCTGTTCAAAACCGAAAAAATTGATATTGAGGGCGACATCTACTACACCGAGGAACAGATTACCGCGTTCAGCAATGTTACGCTGCAGCAGAATATTTTCCTCGGCGCGTGGAATAGTACACCTGAGGAGATTGTTAAGAATCTTCCGTATGTCGAGAGCGCAAACATCGGCTTTGCCGTTCCCGACACCATCACCATCCGCATTAAAAACGCGGTGCCCACCTATGTTGTCAAGGACGGCAACGGCTATTTGGTTGTCAGCTCAAAGGGCAGAATCCTTGACACCACCGCCGACAATTTTGAGAATCTTGTTGTGCTCACCTGCGGCGAAATCAAGAACAAAAGCAAGGGAGAGTATATCGACTTCGGCGACGACAGCGTGCCCGATATTCTCGACAGCGTGGCAAAAAGCTTTGCCGCCAACGGCGTTGACAAGATTACCGGCTTTGACATTTCCGACCTTTCGCAGATTGTCATCAATTACGACAACCGCATTAACATCAATATCGGCTTGCCGGAGGATTTGGATTATAAAATCAAGACCGCGTTCACCATTATCAACGAAAAACTCGACCCCAACCATACGGGTCAGATTTACGGCACGCTGGACGTTTCCACCTGCAATAAAAACAAGATTTCACATTATAAGCCCTCCGAAACTATCCCCGCGACAACAGAGCAGCCGACCACCGCTCCCGCCGGAGAGAACGGCAGCGGTGAAACGAACGAAAACACCGGCACCAACGAGTGGCAGGGCAACGACTACGACGACAACGCCGGAACGAACGAATGGCAGGACAACAATGCCGATTACGACAACGGCAGCTGGCAGGACGGCGGCGGATATGCCGGAGAATATGACTGGCAGGCGGAGGCACAGTGATAAGCTGAAAATTCAAGGAAAAATCCATATAAAACCATTGCTATTTTTTGAAAAGTATGATACTATATTAGCAAAGTATGTATTATAAGATGAGATTACGTTCTTTATAATAGATTCTCGAATTTTAAGGAGGAAGTAAAAATGGCTTTTGAACTGGAACTGGAAAGCGAGTATATGCCTAAGATTAAAGTAATCGGTGTCGGCGGCGGCGGCGGAAACGCCGTGAACCGCATGGTCGACATGGAAGTTAAAAACGTAGAGTTTATCGCAATTAACACAGATGAGCACGTGCTCAGACTCTCAAAGGCTTCTCAGAAGATTCAAATCGGTGAAAAGCTGACCCGCGGCAAGGGCGCAGGCTCCATGCCCTCTATCGGTCAGAGCGCCGCTGAGGAAAGCAAGGACGAAATCGCCGCACTGCTCAAGGACACCGACATGGTGTTTGTCACCGCAGGTATGGGCGGCGGCACCGGCACCGGCGCGGCTCCCGTTGTGGCAAAAATCGCGAAGGATATGGGAATCCTCACCGTCGGCGTTGTCACCAAGCCGTTCGCGTTTGAGGGCAAGAGAAGAATGACCCAGGCTGAGCAGGGCATTGCGGAGCTTGCTGCCTGCGTTGATTCGCTGATTATCGTTCCCAACGAAAGATTAAAATATGTTTCCGACACCAGCATCACCCTGCAAAACGCGTTTGCGATTGCCGATGATGTGCTCCGTCAGGGCGTTCAGAGTATTTCCGACCTCATTTTGCTGCCCGGTCTGGTTAACCTCGACTTTGCCGATGTGACCTCTGTTATGAAGGACGCCGGCTATGCGCACATGGGCATGGGCTCCGCTACAGGTAAGGACAAGGCAACCGTTGCCGCTGACAAGGCAATTTCCAGCCCGCTGCTTGAAACCTCTATCGACGGCGCAAAGGGCTTGATTATCAACATCACCGCTTCCTCCGACGTCAGCCTCGACGATATTGACACCGCCTCCACCTTGGTGAAGGATAAGGTGAGCGAGGACGCCAACATCATCTGGGGTGCTGTTATCGACGACAAAATGGAAGACGAGATGAGCGTTACCGTTATCGCGACCGGCTTCGGTCAGGCGGGCACCGCACCCAAGGCTCCCGTTGTGGATAATGTTATCGTTGACACCCCTGAGCCCGAAAAGCCTTCACGCGCGGTGAAGGACACCACGGACGACGACGATACATTCTATGACATTATGTCAATCTTTAACAAGTAATTCATAGATGAAGGATTAGTAAAATGAAGCGACCGTTTGGACTGATAGGATTGATTTTCCTGTTTGTTCTTGCGGTCGTTTTTTATGTGCCTTCGCAGCTGACAGTGTGGGTGATTGCCGGATTGTCGGCTGCGGCGGTTCTCGCGGGTGTGATTGTCCGCATTGTCAAACATGACGCCAAGCTGCTTGTCAGAGCGCTTGCGGGAGGCTTGGCGGCGTTTGCGGCAATCAGTTCCTTATTTCTCTTTCGGAATAATTTCATTGCGCCGATTCTCGATAATTATTCCGAAAGAGAAATATATGTGGAGGGTTATATTTGCGATGAGTTGAAGTTAAACCGCCGGATTATCTCCTTTACCGTGCAGGCGGAGAGAATCGACGGCGAGCCGAGCGACGTCAAGCTGAGGCTTTCCACTGTCACCTCCGCTGAACTGCACCCCTTTGATTCTGTTTCGTTTTCGGCGGTCGCGCATGAATCAAGCTACAATAATTTTCTCAGCCGCAGAATCTATCTCTATGCGTTTGACGACGGAAGCGGACAGTTGGAGGTGACCGGCAGGCACGAAAACACGATTGACTTTTTTGCGCTGTTGGCGCGTCAGGCGCTGCGGCGCAGCCTGGACAACACCTTGCCGTCCGACGCCGCGGCGATGGCAAAGGCGGTTATGCTCGGAGACAAGGACGCGCTGGACAGCGGCGTTCGCGATGATTTTACCAAGTCCGGCGTTTCCTATTTAATTGTCGTGTCGGGTATGCACCTTGCGATTGTCACGCTGCTTTTGAGGAGAGTCTTGCGGTATTTTTATGTGAACGATTTCGTTGCCTTTGGGCTGATTGCGGTGTTCATTCTGGCGTTTATCGCGCTGACCGGCTTTGCCAATTCGGTTACACGCGCGGGAATCATGATGCTGATGTTTTATGCCGCCACGCTTTTTCTGCGACAGTCGGATTCGATTAATTCGCTGGGAATCGCCGCGCTGTTTTTCACTGCTCCCAATCCGTATATCGTCGGAGATGTGGGCTTGCTGCTCTCCTTTTCCGCCACCTTCGGTATTGTGCTGTGGGCGGACAAGATTATGGATTTTATGACGGAAAAGCTGCGGCTGAAGCCCTCCGGCAAAAAGAAATCCTTATCAGACGGCAGATTGCGCAGGCTGATCAGGTGGCTTTTGCAGCGGCTGATAAATTTGCTGGCGGTTTCAATTTCAGCGAGTCTGTGGGTGATGCCGGTGACAATTCTGCTGCTGGGCGCCGTTTCGCCGCTCTCGGTGGTGATTTCGATATTTGCCTATCCGCTGACCTTCGTGATTTTGGCGCTGTCGCTTCCTGTCGCGCTGGTGGGTTTGATTCCGTATGTCCGGGTGATTACCGTGCCGTTTGCGGCAATCATCAATGTCTGCGCGTGGCTGCTGCAAAACGGTGTGCACCTTTTTGCGGAGCTGCCGATTGCGCGGGTGCGTACAGACGCGCCTTACTGGTATATCTGGCTCGGCGTCACGGTTCTTTTGGTGCTGATTGGGTACCGGATCCACGCCAAACGAAGCTATGTCGGCGCGGCGGTTTTTCTGTCGGCGGTAACCCTGAGCATCGGCGCGTCGCTGACCGCTCTGCTCTTTCCTCCCCAAACCGCGCTGCATATCGACAGGACAAAAAGCGGATATGTGCTGACGGTTGAAAAGAACGGCGCGGTGACGTTGCTCGGCGCTGCGGGAACACAGTCGGACAAGAAAAAGGCGCTGGAGAGCGTCGCCAAGGACGGCGCGGTGGAGATTGTGCTGATTCCCACGCAGAACAGCCGCGGCAGCTATACCGGGTTCTTGAATGACTATGAGGTCGGGAAACTTGTGGAATTCAGCGACGGCAAAAGCAGCGATGAATCCCCCGACGAGGATGTATTTCAGTTCGGCAACAACACGACCTTTCTCTTGGGACTGTCGGACGACACCGAAGCGTGCGTCACGGCGCTCAACAAAAAGGTATATACGCAGGTTTATTCCGATGAAGCTTCGGTGCTGATTGTTCCCGACAAGGGCGACGCCGCCGATTTGACAGAGGAAATGCGCGGTGCGGATTACATTCTTTTAAAGGGCAGCGTGAAGCACGCGGAGCAGCTTCCGAAAAAGACGCTGCTTGCCGTCAGTGAAAAAGCCCTTGGCGATTGTCCCGGCTGTCTGATGCTCGAACCGGGAACGTCCGCCGAGATTAATATGAAAACAAAGGAGCTTGTCACCGAATAAACGGCGGCAAGCTCTGTTTGTTTGC
>CAMVLW010000062.1 GCA_947168445.1 uncultured Clostridia bacterium | reverse complement strand
GCTTCTCTGTATTCACTTTCGGCTGACATAGGCGGCTCCTTTCAACAATAATCATGTTACATTTTTCTATACAATAAGTATAGCACATTATCCCGCGTTTGTCCATAACGCAAAGTCACTAACCGCAGGCGCGGGAAGGCTTTTTGTCCGCTGAAAATTCCGTCAAACATATTGAGCAGCCACGCTGAATCTGCTATAATAAAGCTAACGGAACGAAACACATGAAGGAGGAAACGGCATGGCGAAGTACCCTTGGAACAAAAGAAAAAACAATAAACCCGACCCCCGCTCAATGGAGGGCGTTTATGCGGGACCTCCCGCACGGGAGCCGATGGAGGAGGTTTACGCGGGACCGCCATTGGACGAGCCGATGATGTGCGTTTATGCGGGCCCCGAATACTTCAGCGGAAGGAAGTCCGAGGGGATGGGCGCGTATATCCCGCCGGAGCAAATGCCCGCCTTTTGTAAAGCGTGCGGAAATCCTCTGAAGGACGATTACAAATTCTGTCCTTTCTGCGGCGCGCCGGCGCCGAAAGAGGAGGAATAAAATGAATGACCGCGATTTTCCGTTTCAGCTGAAAACCGCCGTTTGGAAAATCACGCTCGCCTGCTGCTTTCGCTGTGCCTACTGCGGCTCGCGCGGCGGCAAGGCGCGTGAAAACGAGCTGACCACTGCCGAGTGCCTTGACGTGGCGCGGCAGCTTGCCGAAATGGGCTGCCGCCGGGTATCGCTGATTGGCGGCGAGGTGTTCATGCGTGCCGATTGGTCGGAAATCGCCGGGGCGCTGACCTCCCGCGGCGTAAAGGTCTGCATTATCACCAACGGCTTTACCATGTCGCCGCCGGTTGTCGGCAGGCTAAAGCAGGTTTGCGTGGAATCGGTGGCGGTATCAATCGACGGCGTGCGCGAAATTCACGACGCATATCGTCAAAGGGGCAGCTATGACAGCGCTCTGCAAACGCTTCAAACCGCTGCGGCGGCGGGAATCCCCGTTTCTGTCATCACCTCGCTGCGCAGCGACAACGCGCCGCTGCTTTCTCAGCTTTATCACGAACTGAAAAGCCTGCCGCTGTTCGCGTGGCAAATTCAGGCTTGCTCGCCGATGGGCAGCGCGAATGACAACGGCGTTTCGGTGGCGTTTGACGCGAAAGAGGTGATTCGGTTTGTCGCCGAAACCGCGCCGAAAGCGCCGTTTGCCGTCGGCATTGCGGACAATATCGGCTATTACACGCCCGAAGAGGGCAGGCTGCGCGGCGCTCCGAACGCCTGCTTTGAGGGCTGCTCGGCAGGCTTGACGACCCTCGGCATTGACAGCGCGGGCAACGTGCGCGGCTGCGAGTCCATGTATGACGAGCGGTTCATTGAAGGGAACCTGCGCGAGCGCACGCTTGCCGAAATCTGGACAGACCCAAACGCCTTTGCCTACAACCGCCGCTTTACAGCGGAACTGCTCACAGGCGCCTGCAAAGCCTGTCCGCACGGCGAAATCTGCGCGGCGGGCTGCCGTTCCTATAATTATTTCACAACAGGCAAACTGTACGAAAACTGCCTGTGCGCAAATTGTTGACGCATAACACAAAAACGCCGGGATGATTCCGGCGCTTTTCTTTTATGCCATGCCGTTCACCGCGAAAAAATGACCGTTGAGCGCGTTTTTGTGACAAACGGATTTTTATATGTTATCATACAGACAATGGAGGTGCGAGATGAAATTCAAACTGACAATTGACAAAGAAAAAGAGGAACTCGTTGAAGCGACCCTCCGCAGCAAAGGCGATTTCGCCTACCGCCTGGAGGAGCTTGTGCGCGGCTATATCGGCGAGGACAGCATTACCGCCTATACCGAGGACGACATCAAAATTCTCAAATTCAGCGAAATCGAATGTGTCACGGTGATGGATTCCAAAACCTATGCCGTTACCGCTTCGGGCGGGCGATACCGTTTGAAAATGCGGCTCTATGAGCTCAGCGGAATTCTGCCGGGCTGCTTTATCAAAATCAACAAATCCACCATTGCAAACAAAACGCGCATTGAAAAGTTTTCGGCGGCGTTTTCCGGGTCGGTTGATGTGATTTTCAAAAGCGGCTACCGCGACTATGTTTCGAGAAGATGTTTCAGTGAAATCAAAAAGGAGTTGAAGTAACATGAAAAGCTTTATCATTACCTTCTTAAAAAGAGGCGCGATGTTTTCCGTCAGCGGTCCCGTGATTATGGCGGTTGTTTATATTTTCTTGGGGCTCGGCGGCGTTGTCACAGCGGTGCCGGTGCAAACGCTGGTGCGCGAAATTCTGACCTCCGCCTTGCTCGCCTTTATCGCGGCGGGTATCAGCGCGGTTTATACGGTGGACAGATTGCAGCGGCCCACAGCGGGCTTGATTCAGGGCGCGGTGCTGTTTTTGGATTATATCATTCTCTATTTGGTAAACGGCTGGCTGCCGTTTACATGGCAGGCAATTGCGCTGTTCTCCGTGATTTTCCTTGCGGCGTTCGCCTTGATTTGGTTTATCGTCTGGCTGATCGTGCGGCGCAGCGTGAAGCAAATGAATCAAAATCTCGCAGCGTAAGGCTGCAAAAAACAGGCTCAGCATGGCGCTGAGCCTGTTTCGTTTCTGTGCCGTTACTGCGCGGCAATCTGATCCTTGGGAACCTGCAATACTCTTGCGAAGGTTTCGGGATTGTAATAGAGCACGCCGGTGAGGGTCACCTTTGCGTCGTCCGCGGGATAATCATCAGGGAAGGAGCCGCCGATAATCTCGTAAGAGCAGCCTTTGCCGGTGCCTTTGCCGTTTTCTTCCAAGATGGTGCAGTTGGACATTCTGCGGGCGCTCTTGCCGGAAATCTTAATTACCTTGCCGTCCCACTTCTGCTCGCTCCAGTCGTTGAGGAAGCTTTCCATCGCGGCATAGTCGCCGTCGGCAATGGTGAGGTCGGGATTGCTGTAGTCAGCCTCTTTTGCCGCCTCGGTTGCTGCCACTGTGGTTTCGGCAGCCTGAGAAGAAGCGTCGCCGGAAGCCGAGGAGCTGGAAGCCGCGCCGCCGCAAGCCGCAAGCATCATGACGGTCATGCAGAGCGCAAGCGCCAAAGCGGAAAACTTGAACATCTTTTTCATCGTTTGTTCCTCCAAAAACATTTTTTCATTCCTACAGGGATAGTTTCCCTGTTGATTTCATATGATAGCACATTGTTTGCGGATTTGCAAGCAAAATTTGTCTTTTTGTTCAATCTGCATTTGCAGCCCGCGATTTTTGGATATGACTGGACATTTTGGGAAATTTTTGATATGATAAACAGAGAAAACAGCACAGGGTGAGCGAAATGAAGCATGAGCTGGAGCATTTTACAATCGGCAGTTCCTACGGCGGCAATCAGGATTGGTTTCCCACGTTTATGATGCGTATTGGCGGCTGCGGCGCCGAAACCGCCTGCGACAGCAGCCTTTATTTTGCGCTGCACCGCGGCTTGTCAAAAATCGCTCCCGCAAACGCCGCCCGCCTGACCAAAGAGGACTATGTGCGCTTTGCCTATGAAATGAAGCCCTATCTTTCGCCGCGCATGATGGGCATTGACCGCCTTGAAATCTTTATTGACGGCTATGCGCGGTATTTGCGCGACAGGGGAGAGGACAGGCTTTCCATGACGGCGCTTTCCGGCAGCGAGCCGTATGAGGCGGCGCGGGAGGCGGTTGCGCGGCAGATTGACGGCGGATTCCCTCTGCCGACCCTGATTCTCAATCATGCCGACCGCCGGTTTGAGGATTATGTCTGGCACTGGTTTTTGATTAACGGCTGCAACGATTCCGCCGGCGGCTTTTTTGTCAAGGCGGTGACCTACAGCGGCTATGAGTGGCTTTCCCTCAAAGACCTCTGGAACACCGGCTATGCGCGGCGCGGCGGATTTGTGCTGTATCATTTGGATAAAGAAAAGAATTTGTAAAAAAATGAAAAGAGGAATGGGTATGAAAACGAAACGCGGCTTGGCGCTGCTGTTGTCGGTGGTGCTGGCGCTTTCCTGCACCACAGCGGCGGCAGCGGAGCAAAAGGACAGCGCTGTGACAGAGGACACGCTGATTGGCGACGCGAATCTCAACGGCAGGGTAACGGTGCAGGACGTCACCGTTTTGCAGCTGCTTTTGGCGAACGAACAGCTGCCGTCTGATGAGAACATGCGGCGTGTGCTGGATGTGGACGGCAACGGAAGAATCAACATTGAGGACGCAACCGAAATGCAGCGGTATCTCAGCGAATATCCCGTCACCAACACAATCGGTAAACGGTTTGGAGAGGTGTTCCCCGGCGTTTTGCCCACCGAAGCACCCGCAACCGAAGAACCGACCACCGAGCAGCCCGCAACCGAGGAACCTGCCACGGAGCAGCCCGCAACCGAGAAACCTGCCACCGAAGAACCGACCACCGAGCAGCCCGCAACCGAGGAACCCGCAACCGAGGAACCCGCCACTGAGCAGCCTGCCACCGAGGAACCCGCCACGGAGCAGCCCGCAACCGAGGAACCCGCAACCGAAGAGCCCGCAACCGAGCAGCCCTTTGCGCTCTCGCTGAACATTCACTCGGTCATTATCGGTGACGCGGAATACGTTCCGCTGCGCGTTACCTGCAGCACAGAGGAGCCGCCGGCGCTGACCTTTGTTTCCGACAACCCCGAGGTTGCGGAGGTTGACCAAACCGGCATGGTGCGCGCGCACAAGGCGGGCACGGCGACCATCACCTGCAGCGGCGGCGGTGCAAGCGATTCCTGCGTGGTTTCGGTTTGGAAAACAGCGCAGTCGCTTAAACTCAACCGCACGGAGCTCACGCTCGGCGTGGGCGAAGCCTTTGATTTGAACAGCACCATTCCCAATGGCTACGCGGCGTATCACCGCCCTTATACCTCCGACAACGCCGCTGTTGCCGAGGTGACCCTCAGCGGCGGCTACATCACCGCGAAAAAGGCGGGCACCGCCAACATCACCTGCACCCTGCTCAACGGCGTCAAGGTGGTTTGCCGCGTCACGGTGCTGCCCATGCCGCAGACCATGACCCTCAACGCGGTCACGCTGCAAATGCCAAAGGGCGATACCTTCGATTTTAACAGCATTATTCCGTCCGGCACCGCGGCGTATTACCGCAAGTTCTACAGCGAGAATCCCTCGGTTGTTTCGATTCAGCAGTCCGGCGGCTTGGCAACCGCCGTGAAAGAAGGCACCGCTCGGATTTACTGCCAGCTCAACAACGGCGTGCGGGCATACGCCACCGTTACCGTAACCTCCGATTTGCGCAGCATTATGGTGTCGCACCTGCGCGCGCAAATCGGCAAGAACAACAGCTCCTTTGTCGCCTACATCAATTCCCATTCCTCGCTCGGCGTGTCGAGCACCTTCCCGTGGTGCGCGGTGTTTGCGTGGAGCGCGCTTGACCAGTTTGCGACCAAGGTGGGAAAGAAAAATCCCATCGCGCCGCGCAAGCATGTCAGCGAAATTGTTTTGCAGGCGCGCGCGCTCGGCGCTCACCACTATGTTGCGGACAACAACTACATGCCCAAGCCCGGCGATTTGTTCACCACCTCGGCGCTGACGCGCCCCGACGACGACGGACGCGACCATATCGGCTATGTCGAGTCGGTGGAAACCGACGCGAACGGCAAAATCAAAAAGGTGCACACAATCGAGGGCAACTTTGCGTGGGAGGTCAACGGCGCGCCTGACACCTACGTCTGGCGCGGCGAATGGGTTCCCGGCGTGCGCAACGAATACGGCTCTGCCATCTGCGAATTCTTGGATTTGGAACGGATTTTTAAATAAGGGCTAACAGATGATAGGATGATTGTGATGGAAAAACGCATGAAGGCGAATCCCGCGGCAAGAATTCTGATAATTGTTTTGGCATTTATATTTTTTACAGGCGGCGTTGTCGCTGCCATCAGCCTTTCTCCCCAACAGGAGAAGAACGAAGCGCAGGCGCAGCAGACAACCTCCGCGGCGCAGCAAACCGAGGCGGCGTCCCTTGACCTGCGCAGCGCGATGACGGAATATCTCGGGAAACAGGTCGGCAAGGACAGCAGCGCCTATGTGACCTATATCAATTCCCATTCCGACCTCAAGGTAGATGATGATTATCCGTGGTGCGCGGTGTTTGCGTGGAGCGCGCTTGACGGCTTTGCGGCGCAGAACGGAAAGAAAAATCCCATCACGCCCTGTATGCATGTCAGCGATTTTGTTTTGCAGACAATTCCGCTCGGCGCGCAGCATTACATTGTTGACGGCGATTATACGCCCAAGCCCGGAGATTTGTTCACAACCTCCGCGCTGGATCGCCCCGACGACGACTACAGAGACCATATCGGCTATGTGGAGTCCGTCGAAACAGATGAAAACGGCAAGCTCACAAAGGTGCACACCATTGAGGGCAACTTCGCGTGGGAAATCAACGGCGCGCTTGACACCTACGTCTGGCGCAGCGAATGGGTGCCCGGCGAGCACAACGAATACGGCTCCGCCATTTGTGAATTCTTGGATTTGGAGCAGATTTTTGAACAATAAAAAAACAAAGCAGCAGCGGAACCGTACAGCTCCGCTGCTGTTTTTTGTGAATGTATCGCTCACCGCTCACTCCCGCCGCAAATAGCTGACTTGGAAGCTTTTTTCGCCGGAAACCTTTTGCAGCTGCTTTGTTTCCACGCGGTCAATGCGAATGTATTTGTCCTGCTCCAGCGCGGTGAGCACGCGGCTGATTTGCTTTTCCGTTCCCTGAATTTCCATTGAAACGGAGCCGTCCGGCTCGTTCTTCACCCAGCCTGTCGCGCCTTCGTTTTTTGCCGCTGTCAGCGCTGTCCAGCGAAAGCCGACCGCCTGCACCTCTCCGTAAAAGCGGTAACGCATACGCACGGTTTTCCGGAATATCGCCATGCTGCCCACCCCCTGCTTTATGATACTTCATCATACACCATCCGCGCGGTTAGGTCAAGCGGAAACTCTGCAATTTTACACAGTTTTTTGTGCCTGATTTTAGGCAGTCTGTATATTTCAATTTGCCCGCCGTTCGGGTATAATATATAGGAATTTCCTATAGGAAGGTGCAAAAATGATTTATAACAATGTTTTGGAGGCGGTGGGTCAAACCCCGCTGATTCGTTTAAACCGTATGCCCGGCGAGGACAGCGCGGAGATTTTGGTAAAGTTCGAGGCGCTCAACGTCGGCGGCTCCATCAAAACCCGCACCGCGCTGAATATGATTAATCAGGCGGAAAAGGAAGGTCTGATTGACAAGGACAGCATTATCGTGGAGCCGACCAGCGGCAACCAGGGAATCGGTCTGGCGCTTGTCGGCGCGGTCAAGGGCTACCGCACGATTATCATCATGCCCGACTCCGTCAGCGAGGAGCGCCGCAAGCTGATTCGTCACTACGGCGCGGAGGTCAAGCTGATTCACGACGCGGGCGACATCGGCGCGTGCATTGACGAGTGTCTGCAAACCGCGCTGAAAATGAAGGAAAAGAACAGCAAGGTGTTTGTGCCCCAGCAGTTTGCGAACATCAACAACGTCAAGGCGCACAAAAAATACACTGCGCTGGAAATTATGCAGCAGTGCGCAAAGTCTATCGACGGCTTTTGTTCGGGAATCGGCACCGGCGGCACCATTACGGGAATCGGCGAGGTGCTCAAGGCGCAGTATCCCGACATTGAAATCTGGGCGGTTGAGCCCGAAAACGCCGCGATTTTGGCGGGCGGCAC
>CAMVLW010000061.1 GCA_947168445.1 uncultured Clostridia bacterium | reverse complement strand
TTCTCTGCGCGTCGGTTGCGGCTGTTTCCGCGTTCATGGCTGTGCTGCTCTATCAACATAAAAGCAAGAAGGACTCCGGGAAAACGCCGGAGCCCTAAGGCAACTCCGCACAATTCAAGGCGCACGGCTTGCTTGAATATTATTCCGTCAGCTTGCCCAAAAAATCTCGGCAAGGCGTCAGCCTTACCTTGATTTATTTGTACAACCTGACGAAAAATCTTGCTGCGCAATCCGCACACCTGAATTATGCGGTATTGCCTTTATTTTTTCTGCCCTGCGTAACGTCGCGTTCGCGCAGGGCTTTTTGTATGCTGTTCAGCACGCGCTTTTTGTCGCCGCTCCACAGCGGCGCCGTCAGCAGCCGTTTGTCGCCGTCGCCTGTCAAACGGTGCAGCACGACGTTCTCCGGCAAAGCCTCAATGCAGTCGCAGAGAATGTCGATGTATTCCTCCATAGAGAGCACCTCAAACACGCCGTTTTCATAATCGCGCTGCAAATCCGTGTTTTTCAGGACATGCAGCAGTTGGAGTTTTATGCCGTCGCTTCTCTCGCCCGCATAGCGCACGCTTGCGAGCATGTCCGCTTTTGACTCGTGCGGCAAGCCGAGAATGATGTGCGTTATCACATTGATTCCCAATTCGCGCAGTCGGCTTGCGGCTTGGTCGTAGACAGATAAGTCATACCCGCGCCGGATATATGCGGCGGTTGCGGGATGAATCGTCTGCAAGCCGAGCTCCACCCACACGGGCTTTTTCCGGTTCAGTTCACTAAGCAGGCGCAAAACCTCCTCTCCCAGACAATCCGGGCGCGTGGCAACGGACAGCGCGACAATTTCCTCCGGCGCGATTGCCTGCTCAAACAGCTTGCGCAGGTAATCCACAGGCGCGTAGGTGTTGGTAAACGGCTGAAAGTAGGCAATGAATTTGCGGCAGTCCGTTTTTGCCGAAACGCGGGTTTTGGCGCGGTTGATTTGCTCTGTCACAGACAGACAGCGGCTTTCCGAAAACTCGCCCGAACCGCCCGCGCTGCAAAAAATGCAGCCGCGTGTGTCAAGCGTACCGTCGCGGTTGGGACAGGTCATGCCGCCGTCGAGCGAAAGCTTGTAGACCTTTTCGCCGAAGGTTTTGATTAAATATTCGTTCAGAGAATAATAATACATCTTTTCACCCCACAATAACAAAGACCGGCTCGGCTGCCGGTCTTCATTATAAAGGAACATCTATGAAAAAATCTTCTGGAAAGCTGTTTTACAGTTGTTTTCTTGACTGTGACTAAAGTATAAACCGCCAATGTGACAGCTGTTTGAAGGTTTCCGCAAAACGCGGTGAAGGTTTATGAAAATTTCTTCACATATTCCTTGAACATGTCATAGAGTTCGTCCTCTAAATCTTCCAACTCATGATCCAGACCGCCGTTAAAGAACAGCTTGGTGTGCTTGCTGAGTGAAAGGTAAGTGCCCAGCAGATTCTTGCGCACCTCGTTTTGCAGTTCGTCGCTCAACTCCTTGCCGCAGGAAAGACCGAGAAAAATGTTGCGGTTGTTGAGCTGTGAGGAAATCGAGGGGCTTTTGAGCACAAAGGTATTGAACAGGTGCAGGGTGTTGTAAAATTCTTTAATCGAAAATTGCTCCTCCTGCAAAAGCGGGTGGTTCACGTTTGCTTCCGTGACCTCCGCAGGCTCCGCGGCTCCGCGCTTTTTTTCTTCCCTCTCCTCGAAATCGTCCAGCGAGAAATCCGCGGAGGTGATGTAGGTGTGGCGTTCGTCGGGGTCGGTTGCCAGCGCCTTATATACCCGCATGGCATACAATGCGGTTTCTAAGCACGAAAACGCCGCGTACTGCATGTTGCTGTGGTTGAGGTGGAGAAAGCTGTAGAGATTTTGATACACCGATTTGTTGATTGCAATCAGAATCAGGCGCTCGTTGTCGTTATATTCGCAGAGAATCGGGCTTGCCAAAAAGCCCATCGTGAACTTGTAGGACTTGTTGACATACGCGCTGATTTTGTCCTTGAAGCGGTTGAGGAATTCCGCCTCTTTCATCGTAAACTCAAACATGCTCTCACCTACCTGAACGGTTCCATATCCGCGTTATACAAGTCGTTGCGCGTGACGTCAGCCTCATATTCCGCGCCGGTTTTCTTTTCGAGCGCGGCAACCAACAGATTCGGGTTCACATTGTCGCTGCTGCCCGCCGAAAGAACCACTTCAAGCGCAGCGAAGTCAAAGTGCTCCGTCACGGAAAACGACTTGACGCCGGGCTTGATGTCAACGGTTTTCATGCCTTTTTTGGACTTTTTCTCAATCAAAATCTCGTCCTGCGCGAGCAGCTCATTTAGCTGACGGCAAATGAGCCCGGAAGGAATTTTGTTTGCCGACAGCTTCACCGTAAAGGAGGCAAACGCCACCTTGCCCGCCTTCATGACCGCTTCGGTGACGTCAAACACGCGGATTCCGAGCGGCAGGCAGGCGTTGAGCTTGTCCGTTATTTCTTCAAAGGAATAATTTTCATCTTCAAGCCGCACGTCCATGCACTCGTTCACGCCGCGAAAGCCGAGCGACAGCGGCAGCGGAAAGGTGGCAAAGGGGTGCGGATTGAAGCCCTCGGTGTGCCAAATCGGGATTTTGCTCTTATGCAGCGCGCGAAGCATGGTACGGTTCAAATCCAAATGGGAGATATAGCGGCACGCGCCGTCCTTTTTAAACCAAATTCTGACGTTTTTCAAAGCACACACCCTTTCCGTATTTCGCCGCGCCGCAATGGCTGCACTCCAAGCGGCAGTGCGGCGTGGTTTGGTTTTCATATGCCTTTTGACATTCCTTCACCAAAAAGCTCTTTTTGACGCCGTAGTCAATGTGGTCCCACGGCAGAATTTCGTCAAAGCCGCGGCGGCGGTTGGCGTAAAACGCGGGGTCAATGCCGCACTCGTCAAACAGTGCCAGCCATTTTTCCAGGCTGAAGCAATCGCTCCAGCCGTCAAAGTGAAAGCCGCGCTCACAGGCAAGCTCCATGATTTTGCACAGCCTGCGGTCGCCGCGCGCGAACACCGCCTCTAAAAAGCTGGTGTCGGCGTCGTGGTAATTGAAGGTGATTTTTTTGGAGCGGATACTCTCGATAATATGCTTTTGCTTTTCGTGCAAAACAGGAATCGTGTCCTGCGGCTCCCACTGGAAGGGCGTGAAGGGCTTCGGCACAAAGGAAGAAGCCGACACCGTGACGCGCACGCTTTTGCCCTTGGCGTGGTTGGGCGTGTTGTAGTAGGTGTCCACCACGTCTTGTCCGAGGTGCGCGATGTCCGCCACGTCGTCCATGGTTTCGGTGGGCAAGCCAATCATGAAATAGAGCTTCACGGTTGTCCAGCCGCCCGCAAAGGCGGTGGCGCAGGTCTGCATCAGTTCGTCGTGCCGCACATTTTTATTGATGACGTCGCGCATGCGCTGGCTGCCCGCTTCGGGAGCAAAGGTCAAGCCGCTTTTGCGCACGGTTTTAATCTTGTTCATGATTTCGTCGGTGAAGCCGTCAACGCGCAGCGAGGGCAGCGAAATGCTGACCTTTTCCTCGCCCGTCCATTCGGTCAGCTTTTCGAGCAGCGGTACGATTTGGCTGTAATCGCTTGAACTCAGCGACGACAGCGACACCTCGTCATAGCCGGTGTTTTCGCACAAGGCGCGGCACTGGGCGTTGATGGTTTCGGGCGATTTTTCGCGCACCGGGCGGTAGATAAAGCCCGCCTGACAAAAACGGCAGCCGCGGATACAGCCGCGGAAAATCTCCTGCACCGCTCTGTCGTGGACGATTTCCACCAGCGGCACCACGAAATTATCGGGATAGTAGGAGCTGTCCATGTCGGTCATGACGCGCTTGTGAATCACAGCGGGCGCACCGTCACGCGGAGTAAAGCTTTTTATCGTGCCGTCCTCATGATAGGCGACGTCGTAGAGCGATGGCACATACACGCCCTCAATATCGGCGCACATTCGCAGAAATTCGCGCTTGCCTCTGCCCTCTGCCCTGCACTTGCGGAACAGCTCCATGACCTCCAAATCGACCTCCTCGCCCTCGCCGATGAAGAACAAATCGACAAAATCGGCAATGGGCTCGGGGTTGCAGGCACAGGGACCTCCCGCAACGACGATATTTTTCAGTTCGTCGCCGCGCCCGTCGGTTCTGACGGCAACGCCGCCGAGCTTGAGCATGTTGAGCATGTTCGAAAAGCTCAGTTCATATTGCAGCGTAAAGCCGATGAAATCAAACGCCGAAAGCGGGTCGCCGCTCTCTAAGGCGTAAAGCGGGATATGGTGTTCCCGCATGATTTCCTCCATATCGACCCACGGCGCAAACACGCGCTCGCACCAGATATAGGGCACGCTGTTGAACTGACTGTAGAGAATCTTCATGCCGAGGTGCGACATGCCGACCTCGTAGGTATCGGGAAAGCAGAAGGCAAAGCGCACCTCCACCTCCCGCTTGTCTTTTATCACTTCATTGAGCTCGCCGCCGACATAGCGACCGGGCTTTTGCACCTTTAACAGGTATTTTTCAACTTCCTTGCTGACCATAGCAACCTCCGTCAGTAGTATCTGTTGCCCTTAAACAGCAGCGAAAAGAGTAAATAAACGCTGACAAACAACAGGGAAAAATTATTTTTGGAGCGCAGGAGCACCAAAAAGCCCAGCGCGGCGAGCGGAAAAATGCAGAGAAAGGTGCACACGTCCACCGCCTTCTCCGCCCTCTCCCGCGAAAGCCCGCGGCACAGCAGCAAATAGAGCAGCTGACCGCCGTCAAGCGACATCACCGGCAGGCTATTGAACAGCCCGACCGACAAATTCGCCGCCGCAAAGGGCAAAACACATTCAATTCCTTTTAAGTATAACAGATAACCGCCCAGAAAACAAATAAAATTCACAAAAGGACCGAAAAAAATAATCAGCAGGTTTTCTCTTGTGCGCCGCTGCTGACGTTCGGAGTCAATCATGTCAATGGCGAACAGGGTGATTTTAATTCGTTTTGGGAAATATCCGCAGCGTGCCATCATCAGCAAATGCCCGCCCTCGTGCAGCGCTATCGCCGAAGCGCACCACAAAAAGCCCTGAAAAATGCCGAGCAGCATACTCAGCGCCGTCAGGCAAACAAGCGTGTAGGAAATCTCAATTTCCGTTTTCCGTATGCTGAGCTTCATCTGCCGTCGCCGTAAAAAGCCGCTGAAAATCCCATTGCTTGCTGCCGTCAAAAATCGCGGTGTCGTTGAGGTTTTCGTAATACCATGCGCGTGTTTGGGCGTACCATTCGCCGCCGAAGCCCTTCACCGCAAACGCCGCTGAGCCAAGCAGCAGACACACCGCAAGCTGCAAGGTCAAAACAGGCTGGCGTGCCGAGCGCAGGCTGCGCTTTTTGCGTTCGGGAGCCGGCTGTGAGGCCTGCGGCTCCTCCCAGCCGGCAGGGCTGACAACGGCGGGATATTCCGGCTCGCTGACGTTCTGCCAGTTTTCGTCATAGGTTATCTGATTTTGCCTTTCCTCCAAGAAAATCACCTCAGTGCAATATATGCGCCGAGGCGAAACAATCATTACTGCAATTTTTTGAAATCGGTTTTTACCAAATTGAAGAAGAACACCAGCGCCAGTGCCAGCGAGCTGATTTCCGCGATTGGGAACGCAAACCACACTTCGTCAACACCGAGCGTCATTGCCAGCAAAAACGCCGCCGGGAGCAAAATCAACAGCTGACGCGCCACGGACATCAGCAGGCTGCGGATGCCCTTGCCCACCGCCTGAAACAGCGTGGTAAAGATAATACCGCCCGCCGCGGGAACAAAGCACAGGCTGAGAATACGGAACGCGCGCTCGCCCACGCGCATCAGCGTAACGGGGTCAACGTCGGTGTAGCTTGATTCGTCGCCGAACAGCGAAATCATCACATCTGGCATTGTCCACATCACGACCGTGCCGATAAACATAATGCCCGCCGCTATCAACAGACCGCGTTTGAGCGCGGAATACAGCCGCTTTTTGTTGCGGGCGCCGTAGTTGTAGCCGAGAATCGGCATTAAGCCCTGGTTCAAGCCGAAGCACGGCATGAACACAAAACTCTGCAATTTAAAATAAATGCCGAACACATCAACGGAAACAATGGAATTGTACGCCTGAAAAATGGCGTTGAGTCCGAGCATCATCACGCCGCCGATACTCTGCATAATAATCGAAGGAAAGCCGACCGCGTAAATATTTTTGACGGTCAGCGGGTCAAAGCGAAAGCCCTTTAACTCGATTTTGACCTTGTGATCCTTTTTGAACAGGATAATCAGCGCGAACACCATACCGCAGAACTGACCGAACACCGTCGCAACCGCCGCGCCCAAAACGCCCATTTCGGGAAAGGGTCCGATTCCGAAAATCAGCAGCGGGTCAAAGATGATGTTGACAACCGCACCCAACAGTTGAAACAGCATGGGATAAATCATGTTGCCGGTGGCTTGCAGGGTCTTTTCAATCATGACCTGCACAATGGAGAACAGCGACAGGCAGAGCACGCAGGTGAAATAATCCACGCCCGCGTCCACCACACGCGGATTGGAGCTGAACGCCGACATAAAGGGACGCACGCCGAAAATGCCGATGAGCAAAAACACCGCGTAGGTGAACAGACACAGCACCAAGCCGTGGGTTGCGGCGGCGTTTGCCTGATGATATTCCCGCTCGCCCAGCTTGCGCGACACCAGCGAGTTGACGCCGACAGCCGTTCCGACGGAAGCGGCGATCAAAAACAGTTGCAGCGGATAAGCGAGCGACACGGCGGTGAAGCCGTCCATGTCGTAATTACTGATAAAAATGCTGTCTACCACGTTATACATCGCCAAAATCGTCATAGAGAAAATGGCGGGCAGCGACATGGTGAAAATCAGCTTTGTCATGGACATGGTGCCCATTTTGTTTTCCTGATGTACTTCCTTTTCCATAAATACCCCTTAATTGATGTGTTTAATCTTTCGATAGACGGCGTAAAACGCCAGCGCGAGCAAAAAGCCTGTGACAACGCCGCCGGAGTCAATCCAGACGTCCGCAATCATGCCCGCTCTGCCCTCGACGAACAGCTGAATGGTTTCGTCAATCACCGCCGCAAGCAAGCCCGAAAACAGCACGGGAACCGCAAAGCGGTGCGGGCGGATTCTGTCAAAGCAATAACCGCAGCTTGTCAGCAAAAAGCCGATGGCGGTGAATTCCGAAAAATGCGCCGCCTTGCGAATCGGGATTTGCGGAACGGCGTCCTGCAAGCCGAAGAACGAGATGATTTGATAGATAAATTTGAAAAAACCGTCGCTTTCCTGTGAGGACAAATTCGCCGGGAACAGCGAATGAACCCACGCAAAGCATATCATCAGCGCCGTCAGCGTAAAAATAATCACAGTAAAGCGTTTTGACGCGCGGTTGTTCTTCATGGCTGTCCTCCGTTTCTGAAACACTATTCTCTATTTTACATCATTTATAGGCAAAGTCAATGAAAATCGACACATTTTTCAGGGCGATGTTGGATTTTTGCGAAACATTTTCAGAACGTATTGAAAAGGTGCTTTTTTTCTGTTATACTAAATTGGATTTTATAAAAGGAGCGTATGATTTCATGCTGTTGTATCTGGTTTGCTTTTTTATTTCTATGGTACCGATTGTCGAGCTGCGCGGCGCGATTCCCTTCGGCATTGCCAATAACCTCAATGTGTTTTGGCTGTTCCCGATTTGTATTATCGGCAACATGCTGCCGGTTCCGCTGATTTACTTTTTCGCGCGCAAGGTTTTGGTTTGGGGCGCGGATAAAAAATTCATCGGCAAATTTTTCACTTTCTGCCTGAAAAAAGGCGAAAAAGGCGGTCAAAAGCTGCAAAAGAACGGCGGCAAGGGCTTGTTTATCGCGCTCATGCTGTTTGTCGGTATTCCGATTCCCGGCACAGGCGCATGGACGGGTACGCTCGCGGCGAGTTTTTTGAACATGGGCTTTAAAAAGAGCGTGATCGCGGTTATCTGCGGCGTTTTGATTGCGGGCATTATCATGGCAATCGGCACCTACGCGGTTAAGATGGGCATGGGCGGCATCTTCTCCCTGATGGCAAATTCCAAATGACCGCTGCCGCGGTGGGCA
>CAMVLW010000060.1 GCA_947168445.1 uncultured Clostridia bacterium | reverse complement strand
GTAAAGCGAGATAAAACCATAAGGTTTTTGATAAAAGGTAAAGTTTTAGTAGAAATAAACTAATACGCCATTAAGGAAAGGTTTTCCTTAAGTTGTTGACATTGCCCTCGGAGGAAGGTTTTTTTGGCGCTAATTCAAATGTTATACTTATGTGGGAAAGTTGATTTATTCATTATTCATCATTCATTATTCATTTGCGAAGCGACAGCGCAGCGACATAGAATCCGTCTGTGCCGGCGGTGTGCGGCATGAGGGTGAGTTCGTAGTCGGTCTCATCAATCGCGCGGGTAACGCCCGCGGGAAGCGCTAACGGCTTGCCGCAAAAGTTCGGGTGCTCTTTGAGAAAGCGGGCGACGTTTTCGCCGTTTTCGGCGGGATTGAGCGTACAGGTGGAATACACCAGCGTCCCGCCGGAGGCGAGATACTGCGCGCTGTGACAGAGGATTTTGTATTGCAGCCCGGGCAAATCCGCCGGAATCAAGTCTTGCTTGGCGCGGATTTCGGGCTTGCGGGAGAGGATTCCCAGCCCGCTGCACGGCACGTCGCAGAGAATTTTGTCCGCGAGCGGCAGCGGAATTCCGTTTGCTCCGTCGCGCTTGTTGGTAATCATATTGGTAATGCCGAGTCTGTCCGCGCCGCCGCGAATCAGCTTCAGCTTGTGGTCAAACAAATCGCAGGCGTAAATCTTGCCGCGGTTTTCCATGTACTGGGCAGCGGTGAACGCCTTGCCGCCCGGGGCGGAGCAGATGTCAAGCAGTACGTCGCGCGGCCTTGGGCTGAGAAAATCAACGCAAAGCTGCGAGGACAAATCCTGAATGTGGAACAATCCGCTTTTGTACGCGGAGAGCCGTTCAATCGCGCCTGTGCCGCTGAGCGAAAGCGCGTTCGGCAAAATTGACGTCTCCTCACACGTTACGCCCTCTGCGGAAAGCTGCTGCTTGAGCGCTTCCCTGTCCGTTTTCAGGGTGTTGACGCGGGCGTAAAGCGCGGGTCTGCCGCTGAGCGATTCAAGCAGCTTTTCGGCGTTTAATTCCCCGTAAGAATTTAACCACAGCCGCACCAGCTCCTGCGGCACGGAATATTTGATACTATAGTAATAGATTTTATCCTTTTGGTCAGGCAGCGAATACGGCGGGTCGGTGCGGGTGACGCTGCGCAAAATGCCGTTGATGAAGCCCGCCGATTTTTGCAGCTTTTGGCGCTTGGCGAGGTTCACGCTCTCGTTCACGGCGGCGCTTGCGGGAACCTTGTCCATGAACAAAAGCTGATAGAGTCCCATGCGGAGAATGATTTTTGTCCTGCTCTCAATTTTCCGCAAAGGAATTTTGGAATACTGCTTGATGATATAATCCAGCGTAATTTGCCGCTCCAAAACGCCGTAAACCAGCGCCGAAACAAACGCGCTGTCCAAGCCGCCGAGCTGCTGCTCACGGATGGCGTGGTTGAGCGCAAGGTTGGAATAAGCGCCTTCGTTTTCAATTTTCAAGAGAATGTGAAACGCGGTGCTGCGTGGATTCGGCATGGCTATTTCCTTCTGTTATTGGCGATAAAGAGCAGCCGTACCAGCTGCATAATCGCGGTCAGCGCCGAGGCAACGTAGGTCATTGCGGCGGCGGACAGCACGCTTTTGGTGCCCTTGTATTCTTCCTCGGTCAGCAAATTTGTTTCGCGGATACATTTCAGCGCACGGCGCGAGGCGTCGAATTCAACCGGCAGGGTGGCGACGGTGAACAGCACGGACAGTGAAAAAAGAATAATGCCCGCATATAAAATGTAGAGTCCGAAGCCGCCCTGTGCGCGCGCCGAGAACAAAAAGCCGATAATAATGAGAATCCAGCTGATGCCCGAGCCGAACCGCGCGGCGGGCAGAATCGCGCTGCGGATTTTGTTGGGAAGATAGTTTTTCGCCTCCTGAACCGCGTGACCCGCCTCGTGAGCCGCCACGCCGACAGCCGCCACGGAAGCGGAATTGTAGACAGAATCGGACAGGCGAATAACATTGGTGCGCGGGTCAAAGTGGTCGGTCAGGTTGCCCGAAACATGCTCAATCCGCACGCCGGTCACGCCGTTTTGCCGCAGCACATACTCCGCCGCCTGTGCGCCTGTCATGCGGCGCGAGTTGGGAATTTGTGAATACTTTGAAAACGCGGATTTTACGCGAATCTGGCAAATCAGCGAAATAATCACGCAGGGCAGAATAAATATCAAATAGGTTGTGTCAAAATATATCATAATTCCTCCTGAGAATTATAAGAGCGTTTCACCAACACGCAGTCCGTGACCCGCGGCAAAGGCTTCGGCGGTCATTTTTTTCTTGCCCTCGGGCTGCAATTCGAGAATTTCAATCGCGCCCTCGCCGCAGGCAATCACCAGCGGGCGCACGCTCAGAATTTCTCCCGGCTTGCCGCTGCCGTCAGCCATTCTTGCGCGGTGAATTTTCACGCGCTTGCCGCCGATTTCAGCGGTGGCAACAGGCCATGAATAGAGTCCGCGAATCTGGTTGTGAATTTCCCGCGCGGGCTTGGTGAAATCAACCGGGCAGCGGGATTTGTCGATTTTTGAGGTGTGGGTGGCAAGGGAAGAATCCTGCTTTTGGGGCGTGATTTCTCCCTTTTCAAGCGCGTCCAGCGTTTCGAGAATCAGTTCGCCGCCCAAAACCGCTAAGCGGTCAAACAGCTCGGCGGAGGTTTCGTTTTCACCGATGGGCGTTTCCTTTTTCATTAAAATGTCGCCGGTGTCAAGCCCCACATCCATCAGCATTGTCGTTACGCCCGTGACCGTCTCGCCGTCGAGCACCGCCTGCTGGATCGGCGCGGCGCCGCGGTATTTCGGCAGCAATGAGCCGTGGATATTCACACAGCCCAAACGCGGCACGTCGAGCACCGCCTTGGGCAAAATCTGTCCGTAAGCCGCAACAACAACAACGTCCGGCGCATAGCTTTTGAGCAGCGCGAGCGCTTCTTCTGTTTTCATGGATTTCGGCTGGCAGACGGGAATATGCAGCTTTTCCGCGCAGACCTTGACGTCGGGCGGCGTGAGAATCTGCTTTCTGCCGACAGGCTTGTCCGGCTGGGTAAACACCGCCGCAACCTCATGCGCCGCCGCCAGCTTTTCCAGCGCCGGCACCGCAAAGTCGGGCGTACCCATATACACAATCTTCATTTTTCCTTCACTCTCTTTTAGTCGTTCATTTCTTCAATTTCCTTGGGCGTGAGCATGCGCTCTACCTTTTCTTTGAAAACAATGCCGTTGAGGTGGTCGATTTCGTGGCAGAAGGCGCGGGCAAGCAGTTCTCTGCCTTCGATTTCGTATTCTTCGCCGTTGCGGTTCTGCGCCCTCACCTTGACGTAGTTGGGGCGCTTGGCGATTCCCCATTCACCGGGGAAGGACAGGCAGCCCTCCAAGCCCTCCTGTTCGCCGCTGTAGGCGATGATTTCGGGATTCACCAGCTCAAGCACCTCGTTTTGGTCGGCGCTGACGTCAATCACGACGACGCGGCGCAAAATGCCCACCTGCGGCGCGGCAAGACCGACGCCTCTTGCGTGGTGCATGGTCTCCGCCATGTCGTCAAGCAGGGTGTGGAGTTTTCTGTCAAACTTTACGACGGGTCTGCACTTCTTGTTGAGAATTTCGTCGCCGTCCTTCACAATGTTTCTGAGTGCCATTTCTTCATCTTCCTTTATTTCAAAACTTTGTATCATTATCCTTTAACAAACCAGCGCGTTCATGTCGGCATAGGCTGTCACCTTGGAAAATTCGCGGTTGCTGCCGAAGCTTTTCAACACCGACGACAGCAGCTGACGGAACGGGCGGGTGTTTCTGCATTTGATAATCAATTTGTAGCGGTATTTATTGCTGACCTTCACCACCAGCGCCGGAGAGGGTCCGAGAATCCGAATCGGCAGCGAGGCGTATTCGCGCCGCGCCAAATCGGTGAATCCGGTTAAAAATTCATTCGCCGCGCGCAGCGTGAGCGCTTGATTCTGACCGACAAAGCCCACCAGACAAATATCCGCGAACGGCGGATAGAGCATGGCGCTGCGGACGTTGATTTCCGTGTTGTAAAACGCGGCGTAGTCCTGCTTTGCCGCCATAGCGATAATCAGGTTGTCGGGCGTGTGGGTCTGAATGACCGCCATGCCCTTACTCTCTCCCCTGCCGCTTCTGCCGACCACCTGCGTGAGCAGCGAAAAAGACCGCTCATAGCTGCGGTAATCGTCGGCATAGAGCATTTGGTCGGTGTTGAGCACGCCCACCAGCGTGACATTGGGAAAGTCAAGCCCCTTGGCGACCATCTGGGTGCCGATTAAAATGTCATAATCGCCGTTGGAAAAGGCGGAAATCATCTTTTCATAGGACGCCTTGGTGGAGGTGGCGTCGGTATCCATGCGCAAAACCCGCGCGTTCGGAAAAATCGCCGCAATGTCCTGCTCCGCCTTTTGGGTGCCGGTGCCGCCGAGCCGCAGGCGCTGCGCTCCACAGGACGGGCAGCGGTTTTGATACGGCACGGAATGACCGCAGTAGTGGCACATCAGGCGGTTGTTGCGGCTGTGGTAGGTCAGCGAAATGGAGCAGTTCGGGCAGGTCACCGGCTCGCCGCACTGCGAACAGGTCACAAACGAATGGTGTCCGCGGCGGTTGAGCAGCAAAATCGACTGCTTGCCGTGCTCCAGATTATATTCGATATTTTGCAGCAGCACATCGGAAAAGCCCGACATGTTGCCGTTTTGCACTTCGTTGTTCATATCCGCCGTCACAACCTCCGGCAAAACCGCCGCGCCGAAGCGCTTGGTGAGGGTGTTGAGCGAATAGCGCCCGGTTTGGGCGTAATAAAAGGTTTCAACGCTCGGCGTTGCCGAGCTGAGCAGGAGCAGCGCGTTGTTCTGCGCGGCGCGGTACATGGCGATTTCGCGGGCATGATAACGCGGCGCGCTTTCTGACTTGTAGCTGTACTCCTGTTCCTCGTCCATAATCACCAGTCCGAGGTTCTCGAAGGGAGCAAACACGGCGCTGCGGGTGCCGATGACAATTTGCGCCAAGCCTTTTTTTACGCGCTTGTACTCGTCAAGCCGCTCGCCCAGCGACAAAGCGCTGTGAAACACGGCGATTTTATCCCCGAAACGGCGCGAGAACTGCGCGACAAACTGCGGCGTGAGCGAGATTTCGGGCACCATCACGATAATGCCTTTTCCCTCGTCCAGCACGCGCTCAATCAGCTTGAGGAAAACGCTTGTTTTGCCGGAGCCGGTCACGCCGTAAAGCAGGCTGACATGCGCTTTTTCATCGCGGTATTCGCGGTACAGATTGTCGCAGGCAGCTTGCTGTTCGTCCGAAAGCGTGATGGCGGGCGCCGCTTCGTCGGCGTGCAAATCGCCTGTGCGGAACACCTCTTCGTCAAAGAAGTAAATCACGCCCTTTTTGAACAGCGCGTCAATGACCGATGCCGAAACGCCCGTGAAATAGCGGATTTCTTTTACGGACGCAGCGCCGGAAAGCTCCAAAAGCTCCGCGACCTCGCGCTGCTTGGAACTGAGCGTCAACTCTGACAAGTCCGTATCCGGGCAGAGCGCCGCCATTTTCATCACCGCGTCGTTGATTTTGCGAAAGGCTTCATCGGACTTGTAAAGCAAGCCCTCGCGTGCCATTTCGTCGAGCAGGGCGCTGTCGGTCAAGCCGAAATCGTCGAGGATTTTTTCCAGCTTTACCGGGCGGCGCTTTTGGCGCAGATAATCATACACGCGCTGCCGCTCGCCGAAAAGCGGCGGCTCCTCCTCTGTTTTCGGCACGCCGTAAACCGTGGTGACCTTGTAGTTGATCCCGGCGGGGAGCATGGTTTTCACCGCGTCATAGAGCGTGCAGAAGTAATGCTCCTGCATAAACCGCGCAACGTCAAGCAGCTGCGGCGAAAGCACAGGCTCGCTGTCAAGCACGGCGAGAATCGCCTTCAGCTCCGCCGTTTCCCCGGCTTCTCCCAGCGCGGTGACGATTCCCTGACGGCGGCTGTTGCCGCGTCCGAAGGGCACCAAAACGCGCTTTCCGGCGGCGACGTCCTGTTCCAAATGCGGGGGAATCAGATAGTCAAATTCCCGGTCAAACGAAAACGCCGCCTTTTCCACCGCGATTTTCGCAATGGGCTTACAGCTCATCCTCGTCGGGTTCCAACAGGTTGATTTCGTGGTTTTTGATTTCCTCAATCGCAAGCAAAACGGGCTTTTCCTCGGTAACGGTGCCCTCTTCCTCAAACTTCTGGGTAATTTCTCTCGCGCGCTTTGACACGCCGACTACCAGCGCGTACTTGCTCTGCTTTCCCTGAAACAATTCGTCTACGTCTACCTTGTGCATAATGATTCTCCTCTTATTAGTTTATTGATAACGGTGCAGAATATCCAGCACCTCGTTAACAGCCTTTTGCAAGTCGTCGTTGACGACCTGATAGCGGTATTTGTCTTTATATTTCAATTCCTCAACCGCCTGCTTCATGCGCTCGGCAATCACCGATTCTTCCTCGGTGCCTCTGCCGCGCAGCCGCGCTTCAAGCTCTTCAAGCGACGGCGGCAAAATGAAAATGCTGAGCACGTCGGGATATTGCTCCATGACCTGCAAGCCGCCCTTTACCTCGATTTCGAGAAAGACGTTGAAGCCCTCGTCAAGCATTTCCTCCACCTGTTTGCGCGGTGTGCCGTAAAGATTTTTGCAGTACTCGGCGTGCTCAATATAGCCGTCGGCGTCGGCAACCGCCAAAAATTCCTCGCGGGTGATAAAGTTGTAATGCACGCCGTGAATCTCGCCCTCACGCGGTTCTCTGGTGGTGTTTGACACCGACAGGCGAATCGACGGGTCGCGCTTCAACAGCTCCTTCATGATGGTGCCCTTGCCCACGCCGGAGCAGCCGGTGTAAAGCACCATTTGACCTTTCTTATGCGTCATGTTTTTCCTCGCTTTCTGCTGCACGGTTTTGGATTGCCTCGCAGGACACGGCGGACAGCACCACATGGTTGCTCTCGTTAATCAGAACAGACTTGCACTTTCTGCCGCAGGTTGCGTCAATCAGCATACCGTTTGCCTTTGCTTCCTGAACAATGCGCTTGACAGGCGCGGAATCCGGCGCGACAACCGCCACCAGCTTATCGCTGCTGACCAAATTGCCGAACCCGATATTGATTAGCTTCATAAAAACCTCTATTCTAAGTTTTGCACTTGCTCGCGGATTTTTTCGATTTCGCTCTTGATGTCAACAACCTTGTGCGCAAGCACAGCGTCCTGAACCTTGGAGCCGATGGTGTTTGCCTCACGGTTCATTTCCTGAATGATGAAGTCGATTTTTCTGCCGACCGGCTCGCTCTTTTCAAGGAATTTGGCAAGCTGGTCAAAGTGACTGCGCAGGCGGACGGTTTCCTCGGCAACGGCAACCTTGTCGGCAAACACCGCAACCTCGGTGAGAATCCGCTGCTCGTCAACCTCTACGCTGAGATTTTCAAGCGTCTGGCGAATACGTTCGAGCAGGCGGGCTTCGTATTCCGCCACCGTCTGCGGCGAGCGCTCCTCAATTTCGTCCACAATGGAGAGAATCGTCTGCGCCCTGCCGAGAATGTCGGCTTTCAGCTTGGCGCCCTCCGCCTCGCGCATGGCAATGAAGGAATCCAGCGCCACGCCCGCCACGCTCAGCACATCAGCGGTGAGCTGTTCCTCATCGACAGCCGCCTTGTTGACGGTGAACACATCGGGAAAGCGCGAGATTGAAACAACCGTCGCGTCGTTTTCAATGCCGTAGGTCTCACTGATTTCCTTCATGGCGGCAAGATAGCCGGACACCAGACTGTGGTTGACCGTGACCTCGGAGGGCGTGTCGTCCGCCGCGCCGATGGACACGAACATGTCGATTTTGCCGCGTGACACGCGGGAATTTACAAACGCCTTCAGCTTATCCTCTAAAAAACTGTAGCCGCGGGTAATACGGCAGGAAAACTCAAAATAGCGGTGATTCACGCTTTTGAGCTCCACCGTCACGGCGCGTCCGTTGATTTCGGTTTCGCACCTGCCGAAGCCTGTCATTGAATGAACCATTTATACCATTCCTTTCGCTTGGAAACATACAATATCCTTTAACCTTATTATTATAGCACTCCCCGCTCCATTTGACAATACTTTGATGACAAAACTGTAACC
>CAMVLW010000059.1 GCA_947168445.1 uncultured Clostridia bacterium | reverse complement strand
CATCCGCTACTGCTCCAACCGCAAGGAGGTCAAGGATCACGGCGACAAGGGAATTTTGCTCGGCAGCCCGATTAACGACGGCGACAAGGTTGTGATTATCGAGGACGTCACCACCGCCGGCACTTCCATTGAAGAAACCCTGCCGATTATCAAGGCGCAGGGAAATGTGAATCCAATCGGTCTTGTCGTTTCCGTTGACAGAATGGAGCGCGGTCAGGGCGAAAAGAGCGCGCTTTCCGAAATCGAAGAAAAATACGGACTCAAAACCACCGCGATCGTCACCATGGCGGAGGTTGTGGAGCACCTTTACAACCGCGAATACAAGGGCAAGGTCATTATCGACGATACCCTCAAAGGCGCGATTGACGCCTATTACGAGCAGTACGGCGTAAAGGCGTAACAGAATGGCGGAAAAGAAGGAGAATATCCACGCGGGGCACCGTCAGCGCGTCAAAAGCCGCTTTATCGAGCACGGCTTTGACGGCATGGAGCCGCACCAGATTTTGGAGCTGGTGCTGTTTTACGCCATTCCGCGAAAGGACACCAACGAACTTGCGCACCGTCTGCTTGCCCGCTACGGCACCATTGCGCATGTTTGCAACGCGCCGATTGACGTGCTGGAAAAGGACTTTGGACTGAGCGAAAACGCCGCGGTGCTGCTGAAAATGATTCCGCCGCTTTCGGCGTGCTATGAAAACGCCGCGCTTGAAGCAAAGTATATCGACATGCACGAGGCGGTCAAAATCATGCGCCCGCATTTTCTCGGCGCCACCACCGAGCGCGTGGTGCTTGCAATGTCCGACGCCCGCGACAAGCTGCTGTTCTGCGACGTTGTTTCCACAGGCTCGCTGACGGCGACGGATTTTCCCATGCGCAAAATCGCCGACTACGCGCTGCGGCACAACGCGCGCTACGCCTATATCGCGCACAACCATCCCAGCGGTCATTGCGTGCCGTCGCAAAAGGACTTGAAGGCGACGCGCTTTATCTCCGAACTGCTTGAGAAAATCGGCGTCATGCTGGTTGACCACATCATCTTTACCGCAACCGAAAGCTTTTCCATCCGCTCACAAAAGCATTTATCAAACTGTTTTGTCGAATAATATGGAATTTAAAATTCATTCAAAATACAAGCCCACCGGCGACCAGCCGCAGGCGATTGACGCGATTGTTGACAGTATCAATGCCGGCAACAAGGAAACCACCCTGCTCGGCGTGACCGGCTCGGGCAAAACCTTCACCATGGCGAACGTGATTGAGCGCACACAGCGACCGACGCTGGTGCTGGCGCACAACAAAACACTTGCCGCCCAGCTTTGCAGCGAGTTCAAGGAGATTTTTCCCGACAACGCCGTGGAGTATTTCGTGTCCTATTACGACTATTACCAGCCGGAGGCGTATGTCGCCCAGACCGACACCTACATTGAAAAGGACAGCTCCATCAATGACGAAATCGACAAGCTGCGCCACAGCGCCACGCTTGCGCTTTCCGAGCGGCGGGACGTGATTATTGTCGCCTCCGTTTCGTGCATTTACAGCTTGGGCGACCCAATCGATTACCGCAACATGGTGATTTCGCTGCGCCCCGGCATGGAAAAATCGCGCGACGAGCTGGTGAAAAAACTCGTTGAGCTGCAATATGAGCGCAACGACATCAACTTTATCCGCAACAAATTCCGCGTCAGAGGCGACGTGGTGGAAATCTTTCCCGCGTCCTCCGGCGATTCGATTATCCGCGTGGAGTTTTTCGGCGACGAAATCGACCGCATTTCCGAAATCAACCCGCTCACGGGCGAGTTGAAGGCATTGCTGAAGCACGCGGCGATTTATCCTGCCTCGCACTATATCGTTTCCCGCGACAAAATGCAGGTGGCGCTGGCGGAAATCGAGCGCGAGCTCAACGAACGGCTCGCGTATTTCCGCGAAAACGGCAAGCTGCTTGAAGCCCAGCGCATAGAGCAGCGCACCCGCTACGACATGGAAATGCTGCAGGAAATCGGCTTTTGCTCCGGCATTGAAAATTATTCGCGGATTCTCTCCGGCAGAGCGCCGGGCTCCTCGCCCTACACGCTGCTCGACTATTTTCCCGACGATTTTCTGCTGTTTGTGGACGAAAGCCACGTCACGCTGCCGCAGGTCCGGGGCATGTTCGCGGGCGACCGCGCGCGCAAAAAGAGCCTGATTGACTACGGCTTCCGCCTGCCCTCGGCTTACGACAACCGCCCGCTCAACTTCGACGAATTCTACGCCCACATCAATCAGGCGGTGTTTGTCAGCGCCACACCCGGCGATTTGGAGCTTGAAAAAAGTCAGGTCGTAGCCGAGCAGATCATCCGTCCCACCGGCTTGCTCGACCCCGAAATCTCCGTGCGCCCCACCGAGGGTCAGCTGGACGATTTGGTGTCGGAAATCAACCTCCGCGCCGCCAAAAAGCAGCGCGTGCTCGTCACCACCCTCACCAAAAAAATGGCGGAGGATTTGACAACCTATCTCGAAACCATGGGAATCCGCGTGCGCTATATGCACCACGACATCGACACCGTGGAGCGCATGGAAATCGTGCGCGACTTGCGGCTCGGCGAGTTTGACGTGCTTGTCGGCATTAACCTTTTGCGCGAGGGCTTGGACATTCCCGAGGTCTCGCTTGTCGCGGTGCTCGACGCCGACAAGGAGGGCTTTTTGCGCAGTGCGCGTTCCCTGATTCAGATTACCGGACGCGCCGCGAGAAACAGCGAGGGCATGGTGATTATGTACGCCGACAGCGTGACCGACTCCATGCAGCAGACGATTGCCGAAACCAACCGCCGCCGCGAAATCCAGCAAAAATACAACGAAGAACACGGCATTGTGCCGAAAACGATTGTCAAAAAGGTCAGCGAGATTCTCGAAATCTCCACCCATTCCGACAGCGAGTTCAAGAACACCAAAAAGCTGAGCAAGGCGCAGCGCCAGCAGCTGATTGAAAGCCTCACCAAGGAAATGAAGGCAGCCGCAAAGCTGCTCGAATTCGAGCACGCGGCGTATTTGAGAGATAAAATCAAAAAGCTCAGGGGCTGAGCAATGAATAATGAAGAATGAATAATGAATAGTGAAGGGCGGGCGCTGCCCGCACCCGATTTGTATTGCTGTGGTGAGTAAACTGCACGCAGCGTTATTAATTCGGAGCGGAGCGACCCTACACTTTTCATTTTTCAGTATTCATTTTTAATTGAAACAAGGGAAGTAGTATATGGCAAGAAAAAAACAACAGGAATACGGCAACGACAGCATTACCACGCTGAAGGGTGCCGACCGTGTGCGAAAGCGCCCTGCGGTCATTTTCGGCTCCGACGGCATTGACGGCTGCCAGCACTCGGTGTTTGAAATCCTCTCCAATTCCATTGACGAGGCGCGCGAGGGCTTCGGCAAGAAGATTTCCGTCACCCGCTTTTCCGACGGCTCTATTGAGGTAGAAGACCACGGCAGAGGAATCCCGGTGGATTTCAACGAAAAGGAAAACCGTTACAACTGGGAGTTGGTGTTCTGCGAGATGTACGCCGGCGGCAAATACAACAACAACGAGGGCGAAAGCTATGAATTTTCGCTCGGCATGAACGGTCTCGGTCTGTGCTCCACGCAGTACAGCTCCGAATATATGGACGTGGACATCCGCCGCGACGGCTACCGCTACACCCTGCATTTTGAGAAGGGCGAGAACATCGGCGGGCTGAAAAAGGAGCCCTATTCCAAAAAGGATACCGGCACCAAAATCACCTGGAAGCCCGACTTGGAGGTGTTCACCGACATTGACATTGCGCCCGGGTATTACCTCGACGTCATGAAGCGGCAGGCGATTGTCAACGCGGGCGTGGAGTTCATTTTCCGCAATCAAAACGGCAGAAGCTTTGATACCACCACCTTCAATTATGTCAACGGCGTGGTTGACCATGTTGCCGAAATTATCGGCGAGGGTGGCTTGACGGGCGTGCAGCACTGGGAAACCGAGGTCAAAACCCGCGACCGCGACGACAAGCCCGAATACAAGCTGAAAATGAACATCGCCGTCGCCTTTTCCAACAAGGTCAGCACCACCGAGTATTACCACAATTCCAGCTGGCTTGAATACGGCGGCGCTCCCGACAAGGCGGTGCGCAACGCCTTTGTCTATCAGATTGACAGCTATTTGAAAGCGAACAATAAATACAACAAAACCGAAAAGAAGATAAATTTTGACGACGTTGCCGACTGCCTTGTGTGTGTGATTTCGTCCTTTTCCAATGTGACCTCCTACGAGAACCAGACGAAAAAGGCGGTCAACAACAAGGGAATCCAGGACGCCATGACCGCGTTTCTGCGCCGCAGCTTAGAGGTGTATTTCATTGAAAACCCGCTTGAAGCCGAGAAAATCGGCGAGCAGGTGCTCATCAACAAGCGCAGCCGCGAGAACGCCGAAAAAACCCGCCTGAACATCAAGAAAAAGCTCTCCGGCAACCTCGACATGACCAACCGCGTCGAGAAATTCGTCGATTGCCGCAGCAGGGATATTTCTGCCAGAGAATTATTTATCGTGGAGGGCGACTCCGCAAAGGGCGCCTGCGTGCAGGCGCGCGACCCCGATTTTCAGGCGATTATGCCGATTCGCGGCAAAATTCTCAACTGCTTAAAGGTCGATTACGACCGCATTTTCAAGAGCGACATCATCACCGATTTGCTGCGCGTGCTCGGCTGCGGCGTGGAGGTCAAGAGCAAGGCGAACAAAAACCTTGCCATCTTTGACATGGACGCGCTGCGCTGGAGCAAGGTCATCATCTGCACCGACGCCGACGTTGACGGCTTTCATATCCGCACCATGCTGCTCACCATGCTCTACCGCCTGACCCCGACCCTGATTCGCGAGGGCAAGGTGTTTATCGCGGAATCGCCGCTGTATGAAATCACCACCAAAAACGAGGTGTATTTTGCCTATGACGAGTCCGAAAAGGACAAGTTTATTGAGCAGATAGGGGAGGAGAAGTTCACCATTCAGCGCAGCAAGGGTCTCGGTGAAAACGAGCCCGACATGATGAACCTCACCACCATGAACCCCCAAACCCGCAGGCTGATTAAGGTCATGCCCGACGACGCGGAGGAAACCGCCCGGATTTTTGACATTCTTATCGGCAACAACCTGCAAGCCAGAAAAGACTATATCGTCGAGCACGGCAACGAGTATATCGACCAGCTCGACGTCAGCTAAGGAGGCGCGACATGGCACCCAAAAAAAAGAAAACGCCCAAAGCCGCGCCGAGCAAAATCCACGGCGTCATCAACGGCGCGGGCGAGGTGGTGGAACAGCCGATTGTTTCCACCATTCGCGAAAACTTCATGCCCTACGCCATGAGCGTTATCCTCTCGCGCGCCATTCCCGAAATCGACGGCTTCAAGCCCTCGCACCGCAAGCTGCTCTACACCATGTATAACATGGGTCTGTTAAAGGGCAGCCGCACCAAATCCGCGAACATTGTCGGCGCGACCATGAAGCTCAACCCTCACGGCGACGCGGCGATTTATGACACCATGGTGCGCCTTTCGCGCGGCTATGAAGCGCTGCTGCACCCCTATGTGGATTCCAAGGGCAACTTCGGTAAGTTTTACAGCCGCGACATGGCATGGGCGGCTTCACGTTACACCGAGGCAAAGCTTGCGCCGATTTGCAATGAACTGTTCCGCGACATTGACAAGGATACCGTTGATTTCGTCGATAACTACGACAACACCATGAAGGAGCCGACGCTGCTGCCCACCGTTTTTCCGTCGGTGCTGGTGAACTCCAACACAGGTATCGCCGTCGGCATGGCGAGCAACATCTGCTCCTTTAACCTAAAGGAAATCTGCGAAACCACCGCCGCGATTATCCGCGACCCGGCACATGACGTCAAATCCACGCTGCCCGCGCCGGATTTCACCGGCGGCTGCCAGATTATTTATGATGAAAAGGTCATTGACCAGGTTTACGAAACCGGCAGAGGCAGTATCCGTCTGCGCGCAAAATATCAGTACGACAAATCCGCCAACTGCATTGACGTGCTCTCCATTCCCGCCACCACCACCTGCGAGGTCATTATAGAAAAAATTATCGACTTGGTAAAGCAGGGCAAGGTGAAGGAAATCTCTGACGTCCGCGACGAAACGGGTATCGACGGTCTGAAAATCACGATTGACCTCAAGCGCGGCGCCAATCCCGACGCGCTGATGGCAAAGCTGTTCAAGCTCACCACGCTGGAGGACAGCTACGCCTGCAACTTCAACGTGCTCATCGGCGGCGTGCCGATGGTGCTCGGCGTCAAGGCGCTGCTGGAGGAGTGGATTGCCTTCCGCATGGAGTGCGTCAAGCGCCGCACCTATTTTGACCGCCAAAAGAAGGCTGACCGCCTGCATTTGCTCGAAGGTCTTGCCAAAATCCTGCTCGATATTGACAAGGCGATTAAAATTATCCGCGAAACCGACGAGGAAGTCGAGGTCGTTCCCAACCTGATGATTGGCTTCGGCATTGACAAAATTCAGGCGGAATACGTTGCGGAAATCAAGCTGCGCCATCTTAACCGTGAGTACATCTTGAAGCGCACGCAGGACATTGAGCAGCTGAAAAAGGACATTCAGGAACTCGACGACATTCTGAAAAGCAAGGCGCGTATCAAGACGATTATCGTCAGAGAGCTCAAAGAAATCGCCGAAAAGTACGGTCAGCCGCGCCGCAGCATGATTATCTATGAGGACACCGCGCAGTACACCGAGGAAGCGGAGGCGGTGCCCGATTATCCCTGCACCTTCTTCTTCACGAAAGAGGGCTATTTCAAAAAAATCACGCCCCAGTCGCTGCGCATGAGCGGCGCGCACAAGCTGAAGGACGGCGACGAAATTACACAGGAAATCGAGTTTTCCAACAACTGCGACTTGCTGTTCTTCTCGGACAAGGCGCAGGTTTACAAGGCGAAGGCAAGCGACTTTGCCGACACCAAAACCAGCGTGCTCGGCGATTATGTCGCCGCCAAGCTCGGTATGGACGAGGGCGAAAACGCGGTCTATATGGTTGCCACAAAGGACTACAAGGGTATGCTGCTCTTTGCCTTTGAAAACGGCAAGGCGGCAAAGGTTCCGCTGGAAGCCTACGCCACCAAAACCAACCGCAAAAAGCTGACAGGCGCTTATTCCGACAAGTCGCCGCTGATTGGCATGCTGTGGACGGCAGAGGACAAAGAGGTGCTCTTTACCGCCTCCTCCGGCAGAATGCTGCTGGTGCATACCGGCGCTTTGGCGCTCAAAACCACCCGTTCCACGCAGGGTGTGGCGGTGATGAAGCTGAAAAAGGGACACCGCCTGTTCTGCATTGACGCCTACAAGGAAGGCGGCTTTGCCAAGCCGCAGCGCTACCGCACGCGCTCGCTTCCCGCACTCGGCGCGCTGCCCTCCAACGAGGACAAAACCGACAAGCAGCTTTCAATTCTGTAATATTTACCGGAATTTTTCAAAAACCACTTGCAAACTTCATTTTTATATGCTATTATTAAAAAGTTGAATTAGTAATATAGGCGGGTTCTACGGCAAATCCGCAAATGAAAGGACGATATTATGAACGCATTCGGTATTGTGTTGGGCATTGTGCTCGCGATTGTTTCTATCGCAATCATCGTGGTCATCATTCTTCAGGAAGGCAACCAGCAGGGTCTCGGTGTTGTAACAGGTGCTGCGGATTCTTATTTCTCCAAAAATAAGGCGCGCTCCATTGACGCATTCCTTTCCCGCTGGACAAAGGTGTTCGCTGCGATTTTCGTTGTTTTCGTAATCGCGCTCAACGCACTCTCCTTCTTCAAGGTTCTGTAATAAAGGAATCACCACAGACATATAATAGACCGTCGGACAACCGGCGGTCTATTTTTGTTACAGGAGAGAAAATCATGCCTTGGTGGGGAATTGCAATCATTTTATTTTCCGCGTTCGTTCTGTTCGCGCTGCTTCATTCGCTCGCAAAAAACAAAAGCCCTTTCAAAAGAGCGCTGCTGTCCATGTCGGCGGGCTTGCTCACGCTGCTCGCGGTCAATCTTACGGCGGGCTTTACCAACGTGTCAATCCCCGTCAGCCTGCTGTCACTGCTCACAAGCGCCGTCGGCGGCGTTCCGGGCGTGACGCTGCTTCTGTTTTTAAATCTGTTTTTTTAATGCTCC
>CAMVLW010000058.1 GCA_947168445.1 uncultured Clostridia bacterium | reverse complement strand
AATATCTTTGGTCAGTCAGTATGAATACTTTCTCCTCTGCTCTTTATTCAGTTTTGAAGGTACTTGAAGCGTCGAATTTATCGGCGCTTTTATTTTTTGCTTATAATAAAACAACTCCTTTCGGACACACTATTATCCGAAAGGAGTTGTTTGTTTTGAAAAAATATCAACCATTACACGCAAGCCCGCTTCATAACGACAGAAAAAGCAAGCGCTATAACGGGATTTTTAACCCGGAGAGCGGAGATGTGGAGCTTGACCCCGAAATTGTTGCCACCACCGAAATGACAGGCGCGGTTCCTGCCGCAAGGGAGGAGTATGAGGAGGACAGCTTTGAGGAATACTATTTATAAATCGGAAATCGGAATGCGAAATGCGGAATTATTGAGACAAAATGCGGTAGATTAATTCTGCTGTGCCGTCGTTGTCATTCGTGGGGAGAATGACTTCGGCGGCTTTTTTACATTTGTCACTTGCGTTTGCTACGGCGGCTTTCAGCCCGGCACAGGCAATCATATCCGCATCGTTGTCGGCGTTGCCGCAGGCGGCGGTTTGATTGAGTGGAATATTTAGATAATCGCACAGCCATTTCAGCGCGTTGCTTTTAGTCGCTTTTTTATCCATGAATTCAACAAAATTCGCGGAGGACGAGGTGATGTAAACATCAGTAAGGTTTTCTTCAAGCATTTTTCGCACGCTCTCACGCAAGGCTTTGTCCGGGCAGACATATTCCACGCTGTCCAGCTTATCGCGGTTTTCGTAAATATAACCTCGCATATCGTCCAAGCCGCCGCGCGAGTTTTGCACGTAGCTGATATAAGCGGGGGTGCAGCCGTAGGCGAGCGGGTTTTTCAGATAGCGGTTGTCGGTGTAGGTTGCGCCGTCAAGGAAGGCTTCCCAAATCAGGTCGAATTCCTTTGTCAGCTTTAACAGCTGTAAAATTGCGCTTTCTTTCAAGGGCGTTTCGTGAATTCTTCTGCCGCTTTTATCATGAATCGCTGCACCATTGGAGGAGATGACGTAGTTCACCCCTCTTAAATTTAAAACGCTTTGCGGCATGGAGCCGTAGGGTCTGCCACTGGCGGCGACGATTTCGATTCCGTGCGCGGCGGCTTTTTCAATCGCCGCGGCAACTGTTTGGGAGAGCGTGTTGTTGCTGCGCAGGGCTGTGCCGTCAAGGTCGAGCGCTATCAGTTTAATCTGCATGTTTCTGCTCCTTCACCCCGGTGCGGCAGAATTCCTTCATGCAGCAGTTTTGGCATTTTGGAGAGCGTGCCGTGCAGACTGCTCTGCCGTGGAGCACCAAGCGGTGGCAAAAGTCATTGCTTTCTTCCGGCGGTAGCAGCTTTCTCAGCTCCGTTTCAATCTTTTTTTGGTCAGTCAGCTTGTGCAGACCGAGCCGCGTGGTGATACGGATACAGTGGGTGTCCACCACAACGGCGGGCTTGCCGAAGATGTCGCCGCAAATTAAATTCGCGGTTTTTCTCCCCACCCCCGGCAGGGTGGTCAACGCTTCAATTGTGTCGGGAACCTCGCCGTCAAAATCCGTCAGCAGTTTTTTGCACATTTCGACAATGTCCTTCGATTTCGTCTTGAACAAGCCGCAGCTTTTGATATATTCCGCAACCTCGTCATAGCTTGCGGCGGCGAAGTCTTGCACTGTCGGAAACCGCTCAAACAGCGCGGGCGTCACCATATTCACACGCGCGTCGGTGCACTGCGCGGAAAGGCGGGTAGCAATCAGCAATTGCAGCGGGTCGGTATAGGTCAGCGAGCAAATCGCGTCGGGATATTCGTTTTTCAGCGCTTCCACCGCTAAAAGGGCAATTTGTTTTTTCGTCATAAAAACACCTCGATTTTAGTGTAGCATATTTTGAAAGGTATTGCAAATTTCAGTTGAAATTGGTAGAATAAAATTATCAAATCAAAGCGGTGATTTTATGAAATATCAAAACTATATTTTTGACCTTTACGGTACCTTAATCGACATCAACACAGACGAGTGGAGCGCGCAGCTTTGGAAGAAGATGGCGATTCTCTACGGCTATTACGGTGCGGCGTACACTTACAAAGAACTCGGCAGAGAGTACGGCAGGTTGGTTGACAAGGAGAAAAAAGCCGTGCGGCGCCGTCACCCGGACTACTCGGTGATTGATATTAAAATTGAAAAGGTGTTCCGCGCCTTGTTTACGCAAAAGGGCGTGAAGGTAAAAAAGGCGACGGTGTTGGAAGTCTGCGAGGTGTTCCGCTGCTTTTCCACGAAATACATCAGACTCTATGACGGCGTGATTGATTTGCTCGATACCATTAAGGCGCACGGCGGAAAGATTTTTCTGCTCTCCAACGCGCAGCGCACCTTTACCGAAAACGAGTTGAATATGCTTGGCTTGACGAAGTATTTCGACGGGATTTGTATCAGCTCCGACGAGGAGTGCTCCAAGCCCGACGGTCATTATTATCAGATTCTTTTTGACCGCTACGGACTGAAAAAGAGCGAGTCGGTGATGGTCGGCAACGATTATTTGTCCGACATTGGCGGTGCGGCGGATTTCGGCATTGACAGCCTGTATATTCACCAGAGCATTTCGCCCGAAATCGCAGGCGAGCTGCGCAGCACCTACACGATTATGGACGGCGATGTGTATAAAATGAAGAAGTTTTTCTTCTCATAAAACAAACGGCTGTTCCGCGAAGAACAGCCGTTTCATTGAGTGTTTGGCAGATTAAGCCTTTTTGATTAATTTTTTCTTGTACTGCGCAGGGGTGCAGTTGTAAACCTTCTTGCATTGGGTGATGAAGGACTTTACATTGGCAAAGCCGTTTTCAAATGCGGCGGACGATACGGTGGAATTTTGCGTGAGCATATCGTTCACCGCGTTTTCCAGCCGCAGATTTGCAAGATATTCCGAAAAACTCACCTGCGTCACATTCTTAAAATACTTTGAGAAGTAGGACGGAGAAAGATTAACCACGCCTGAGATTTCATCAAGTGAAATCTCGCGGCGGAAGTTTTCGTTAATATAGGCAATGGCGGTTTTCGCATAGGAAAAATCGCGCTTAGGCTGCTGCGGGCTGCCGCCTGCTCTGCGGAAGCAAACGCAGCGCGTCAGCAACAGATAATACAGCTTGTTGATATAGGCGATTTGAATCAGCGAAACATAGTCGCCGCTTTCATCAACCTGCGAAATCTTCTTCAAAAGGTCGATAATCTCGCTCTTGATGGCGGAATCGCTCACGTCAAACGACATGCTGTCAATAGACTTGCAAAACATTCTGATGTATTCAAAAGAAAAGTTAATGCAAAGCAAGCTGCAGCTTTCGTGTTCGGCGGGACGCACCAGATGGACGTCCTCACTGTTAAACAAAATAAAATCGCCCTGATTCACAATCTGTGTTTCACCGTTAAGGCTGCACTCCGAACAGCCGTCCACCACAAAGACGATTTCCGGTTCGCGGTGCCACTGCAGCTCGGTTTTGTGAGTATCGGACGAAAGATTAAGATGCATAATTGTTGCGGGTATGTTTTTGTTATAATTCACTACATCATACTGATAATCCATTAAAAAGACTCCTTGCGCTGTTGAAAAAAAGAGTATGTTAGTGTAAGATAATACTAGTATATACGCAATATATTTTGTTTTCTATGTGTTTTTGCGGGTTTTTTATGGACAAATGTTGCATGAGGCTAAAATGAAAAGTATCAGAAGGAATTTAATTGATTTTATTTGTTATTCACACGGCGCAAACGAAAAAGACGCGGTTTTATCAATGAAAACCACGCGCGATGAATCCTTTAAGCTGGCGTATGTCTACCGGGGCACGGTTGTTGCCGATATAGACAAAAAGAGATTTGAAATTCCCGCCGGCGGGTCTTTTGCCGTGTTTCCGTACACCCGGTTCGAAATTCATCAATCCGAGGACGCACGCTATGCGTGGGTAGAGTTTTCGGGCTTTGAGGCAATCGCCGTTATCAGCCGGATTGCCGTGACAAAGGAGAACCCGGTGCTGCCGGACATCGGCGTGGAGCATTTTGAACAGATGTATAACTTTCCCGAAACGGGAATGGAGCCGCATGATATTTACCGCCGGGCGGGAAGAATGTTGATTTTGTTTTCTTATTATATCGAAAGGTTCCCGGCAAAGGAGGCGGAGTCCGCAAGCTATGTGTTCAAGGCACGCCACATTATTGAGGAAAACTACACCAATCCCGCGTTCGGCGTTCGGCAGGTGGTGGAGCAGCTTAAAATTGACCGCAGCTATCTCTACCGCCGCTTTAAGGACGAGCTGGGCATTTCGGTGATTGACTACATCACCCGCCGCCGCATTGTGCGGGCGGAGGTCATGCTGGCAAATCCGCATTTTTCCATCAAGGACGTGGCGTATTCCTCCGGCTTTGCCGACCAAATGTATTTTTCGCGCGTGTTTAAAAAGCTCAACGGCAGAACGCCGACAGAATTCCGCGAAATGATTTTTCAGCAGGGCGGCGTCAAGTGGGTTATGATGAATGACATTCTGACAGGACAGTGAACAGCGCCGCGTCGGAAGCGAGCTTGCGGATATAAGCGCGGCTGTTTTGCGCGTTTGTACCGCCGAGCATAAGCTTGACGGCGTATGCCTTTTCCTTGGTACAAACGCCCATATAGACCAGTCCGACGGGCTTTTCGGCGGTGCCGCCGGTGGGTCCAGCAATGCCGGTGGTGCTGACGGCAATGTCTGCGCCCGACAGCTTTTTGACGCCCTCCGCCATCTGAATGGCGGTTTCGGCGGAAACAGCGCCGAGAATCGCAAGCGTATCCTCGCGCACGCCGAGTACCTTCATTTTAATCGCGTTGGCATAGGAGCAGATTCCGCAGTCAAACACCTCGCTGGAGCCGCTGACGCGGGTAATGCGTTCGCTGATTAAGCCGCCGGTGCAGCTTTCGGCTGTGGCGACCTTCAAGCCCTTTTCGCGAAGCTTTTTGACGACGTTTTCCTGAAAGGTGTCCTGATTCAGATTGTTTTTTCTCAGCAGTTGAATAATATCAACATCTGTTAATGTTACCATCGTGTCACCTCTTGTTCGATTATTTTAATTACATTGTAGCATTGAATTTACGATATTGCAATTCTTTTCTTTTTAAACTATAATATTTAGGGAGAATAACGCACAGATTATTCAAGCAAAAGGAGAATTTTATGGCTTGGTTCTTCAGTGAAACGGAAATACAATCCGATACCCTTCTGCTCAGCGGCGAAAACGCCAAGCACGCCAAGGTGCTGCGGCTTCGCGCGGGGGAGGCGGTCACGGTGGTGACGCCCTCCGGCGAGCAGTGCGAATGTGAATATACAGACGAAAATACCCTGCGTGTTCTCAGCCGCAGACAGTGCGAAAACGAACCCGATGTGTTTGTCACGCTCTATCAGGCATTGCCCAAGGGCGACAAAATGGACTATATCGTGCAAAAGTGCGTGGAACTGGGAATCAGCCGCATTGTGCCGGTGCTCTCGGCGCGCTGTGTGTCGCGCCCGGACGAAAAATCGCTGCGAAAAAAGCGCGAGCGCTGGCAGAAAATCGCTTTGCAAGCCGCCATGCAGAGCCGACGCGGAATCATTCCCGAGGTGGCGGACTGCGTTTCATTTGCGCAGGCGGCAAGGCTGACCGCGGAAAATGAAGCGACTATCATTTTTTACGAAATGGGCGGCGCGCCTGTGCGTGACATTCTGACCCAAACGCCCCGAACGCTCGGTATGTTTATCGGCAGCGAAGGCGGCTTTGAGGAGCAGGAGGTCAGGCTGGTGTGCGGCAACGGCGGAAAAGCGGCAACGCTCGGCAAGCGGATTCTCCGCGCCGAAACCGCGCCGCTCGCCGCGCTTTCTATTATTATGTATCAAACAGGCAATTTTGATTAACGGAGGAAGAAAAAATGATTGGAATTATTTGCGCTATGCAGATTGAAGCGGACGGCATTATTGCTCTCTGCGAAAACGTAAAAAAAGAAGAAAAATTCGGCATGACCTTCACCCGCGGCACCCTCAACGGCAAGGAGCTGGTGATTGTGGTGTGCGGCATCGGCAAGGTGAACGCCGCCATGTGCGCGGCAACGCTGATTAACGACTACAAGCCCGATTTGGTGATGAACAGCGGCGTTGCGGGCGCGGTGTCGCCGGTTGTCAGTATCGGAGATATTGTTGTGGGCACCAAGGCGGTTGAGCACGATATGAACACCACCCCGCTCGGTGACAAGCAGGGCGAGGTTTCCTTCCCAAGCGGCAAGGTGATGTTTTTTGAGTGCGACAACGCAGCCTCGCGCACGCTTGAAGAGGTCTGCGCGGGAATAGAAAACACCAAGGTGGTGCGCGGCATTATCGCAAGCGGCGATATTTTCATCTCCGACCGCTCCCAGCGCCTGCGCCTTAACGACCGTTTCGACGCGATTGCGTGTGAAATGGAGGGTGCGGCAATCGGTCACGTCTGCTGGTGCTGCAAGGTGCCGTTTGTGATTCTGCGGGCGATTTCAGATGATATTGACGAAAACAAGGGCATGGATTTTGTCAAATTCTGTGCTTTGGCGGCGGAAAAGACGGTCTTTGCCGTAGACAGATTTACAACAAAATATTGACAACAACGCTTTAATGCGGTAAAATAATGGTTAGCGTTTATTGAAACAACTCAAAAAGGGGTAATCAATATGAAGTTAACAGGTGCGGATATTATTTGCGAATGTTTATTGGAACAGGGTGTGGACACCGTTTTCGGCTATCCGGGCGGCGCCGCGCTCAACACCTATGACGCACTTTACAAGTACAGCGACAAAATTAAGCATGTGCTCACCGCGCATGAGCAGGGCGCTTCTCACGCGGCGGACGGCTATGCGCGCGCGACAGGCAAAACCGGCGTGGTCATCACCACCTCCGGTCCCGGCGCGACAAATATCGTCACAGGACTTGCCACCGCGAATATCGACAGTATTCCGGTGGTTGCCATCACCGGCAACGTCACCCGCGACCAGCTCGGACGCGACAGCTTTCAGGAGGTTGACATTGTCAATATCGTGAAGCCTATCACCAAGGGCAGCTTTTTGGTAAAGGAAATCGAGGATTTGGCGCCGACCATCCGCAAGGCGTTCAAGCTTGCCAACGACGGCAGAAAGGGTCCGGTTCTGGTGGACGTGCCGAAGGACATCACCGCTATGCTCGGTGACTTTGAGCCCATGCAGCCCGAAAACTCTCAGCCCGACGCAATCGCCAATCCCGACAGTATTCCCCGCGTGATTCAGCTGATAAAAAAATCCAGACGACCGATGATTTACGCGGGCGGCGGAATTATCAGCGCGGACGCCTGCGCCGAGTTCAGACAGTTTGCGGAATTGATTGACGCGCCTGTTTGCTGCTCGCTGATGGGTCTGGGCTGTTTGCCGGCCAGCCATCCGCTCTGTATCGGCAATATCGGTATGCACGGCGGCTATGAAACCGGCATGATTACAGCGGCATGTGATTTGATTATCGCCGTCGGCGCGCGTTTTTCCGACCGTGTGGCGGGCGACCGCGAGAAATTCGGCGAGCAGGCAAAAATCGTTCAGTTTGAAATCGACAAAGCCGAAATCAACAAAAACGTCAAGGTTGACGAATATCTCTTAGGCGACGCAAAGCTGATTTTGCAGGAGCTGCTCAAGGATTTGGATCAGCAGGAGCACAATGTTTGGCTCGGCAAAATCGACGACTGGAAACACCACTTTGACGGCGCTTCCAAGCCCTACAGCAAATATCCCTTCCCGGAGGAGTTTATTGACGCGGTCAACACCCTCAAGGACGACGAGGACATTATCGCGACCGACGTTGGACAGCACCAGATGTGGGTTGCCCAGCACGCGAAGATTGAAACCGAGAAAACCCTTCTCACCTCCGGCGGCATGGGCACCATGGGCTTCGGCATGGGCGCGTCCATCGGCGCGCAGGTTGCTTTCCCCGACAAGCGCGTGTTCCTGTTCACCGGCGACGGCAGCTTCCACATGAATCTCAACGAGCTTGTCACCATGAAGTCCTACAACCTGCCGGTTATCGTGCTGGTGATGAACAACACCGTGCTCGGCATGGTGCGCCAGTGGCAAAAGCTGTTCTACGGCAGCCGCTTCTCCCAGACCGACCCGCACCGCGCAACCGATTTTGTCAAGCTGGCGAATGCCTTCGGTGTTTACGGTATGCGCATTACCAAGAGCGAGAAAATCATGCCCACGCTTGAAAAAGCAATGGCGCTGAACGCTCCCGTCGTCATCGACTGTCAAATCAGCCCCGACGAAAACGTCCTCCCCATGATTCCCCCGGGCAAAACCGTCAACGAAATCGTCACCGAAATGTAGCCGTTGCCACGGCGGGCAGCGCGCCTATTGACAGCGCGGCTTGATAGAAAGTCTCGGCAGAACGGCGCAGTCAGGACAATGGAAAATTGAAAACTGCTAATTGAAAATTGCTAATTGCTAATTGAAAAGAGGCCGGCTCAACCATCAGATTGAGTCAGCCTCTTTTTGACCAAGGATAATTCCGAATT
>CAMVLW010000057.1 GCA_947168445.1 uncultured Clostridia bacterium | reverse complement strand
ACAGCGGATTAAATATGTATCTTAAATGTATCAGGCACTTGCCTTGAATGATGTGATAGGTCTGTGTGTGATTAAGTAAGGTATCGCGTTGTCAATACAGTTATGCAGCGGCACAAAGCAGCCGAGCATTTGGCTGTTGGCGGCGTTGACAATGGCGTCACATTGCAGGCGGGTGATGTCGCCCTGCCACAGATAAAGGTTCTTTTCGACAGGGGAGAGGGAGGAAAGCGAAACAATCCCCTTTGCGGCGGCTTCTTCGCGCAGATATGCCTGCTCCACCGCGAGGTATTCCTCTGTCAGCGGTGCGGGCATGCGGATATTCATGAGCGAGCGCAGCAGGTTCTTTTGCTCCTGCGCGCTCATTGTTTCGGGGGTGAGATGGTTATATCTGCCGTCCTCGCGCAGCAGCTCACGGATTAAATACAGCCTGCGTTCTGTCTGGTTCATGCCTTTCCCTCCTTGCCCGGCATGACAAGCACGCCGTTAATACCGCTGAAACTCATGGTGCTGATAAGCTTCGAAATCTCCTCCAGCGGCGTTGTTTGGTCGGAAGCCAGCCAGTGCTGATACACCGACAGCATACCCGACAGCACAAAGTCAATCATAATGTCCGCCTTGTATTGTTCAAGCGAAAGCTGGGCGACCATGACCTCGCAGGTTTTTTCCTTGATTAAGTTCATAATGCGGGTAATCAGGTTGATGTTGCCGTTCATGGACAGCAGATAGCCGAAGAATTCAGGATCCATGTTAATCAGCTGGCTGAAACGGTCAAACAGTTCAAACGGCGCTTCCATGTATTCCTTGAACTCCACGCCGCCCAAAAGTTCCATGTAGCTTGCGAGAATATCCCGCTCAATATCCTCCACCACCTGATACACGCCCGAATAGTAGTTATAAAAGGTTTTGCGGTTGATGTCGGCGGTTTCGGCAAGTTCGATAATGGTAATATCGTTGATGTCCTTTTCGGTCATCAGCTTGGCAAAGGCATTGCGGATTGCCCGCTTGGTTTTGAGCACGCGGCGGTCAACGTTTTTTTTCTCCTTGTGAGGATTGGTAGAATTTTGCGCTTGATTTTTGTTTTCATTCGGTTCCATTTTTCGACCTCTTTCTACAACTTTTGCAAAAAGTGTGGAATATTACACAAAACTAGCAAAAACTGTGTACTTATATACACAAAACGCGGAAAATGACCCTTAATATTTTTTCGATTTTATTATAATATATACGTTGGGCAAAAGTCAATTGTTTTGACAAAATCCCTATTATATATTTTAGGAAGATGTTATATGGAAACCACAGTTTTAGACGGCGTACTTTTTGCGCGGCTGCTGCGCGGCGGCGCGGCAAATCTGAAAGCGAACGTCACCACCGTCAACGACCTCAATGTGTTCCCGATTCCCGACGGCGACACGGGCGACAATATGTTTCTCACCATCAACGCCGGCGCACAGGCGGTGGGCGAGGGCAGCAGCCTTTCCCAAACCGCAGGCAAGGCGGCAAGCGGTATGCTGCTGGGCGCAAGAGGCAACTCCGGCGTCATTCTCTCGCGCATTTTCGCGGGTCTTGCAAAGGGCTTTGAGGGCGTAGAAGCGGCTGACGCCGCCGCGCTCGGCAAGGCGTTTGAAAGCGGCGTAACGGAAGCCTACGGAGCGGTGTCGGTTCCTGTTGAGGGCACGATCCTGACCGTGCTCAAGGATTCTGTCAATTTTGCGAATGTCCGTCTTGACGAAAACAGCACGCTCGAAAGCTATTTTCAGGATTTTAAAAAGGAACTCGCGCTCTCGCTTGACCGCACGCCCGACTTGCTCAACGTGCTCAAGGAGGCGGGCGTTGTTGACAGCGGCGGCGCCGGACTCGGCTATATCATCGAGGGCATGATGAACGCTCTCGGCGGTGCGGATTCAGAGCTTGACAGCACCTCCGGCACAGCGGCACGCAGCGTTGATTTGGACGCCTTCACCGAGGACAGCGTGCTTGAATTCGGCTATTGCACCGAGTTTTTGCTCCGCCTGCAATCAAGCAAGGTGGACATTGACAGCTTTGAGGTGGAGGAGTTGATTTCCTACCTCAACACCGCGGGTGATTCGGTTGTCTGTTTCCGCGAAGGCTCGATTGTCAAGGTGCATGTGCACACCAAGTCGCCGGGCAACATTCTTAACCATATGCAGCAATTCGGTGAGTTCCTCACCTTTAAAATGGAAAACATGACCCTGCAGCACAACGAGAACCACATGCAGGAAAAATTCGCGCCCAAGGTCAGCAAGCCCCACAAGCCCTTTGCCATGGTCAGCGTTGCGGCGGGCGACGGCATCAAGGACGCCTTCACCTCGCTCGGCTGTGATGTGGTGGTTGACGGCGGACAGAGCATGAATCCTTCCGCCGAGGACATGATTGAAGCGTTTGAGCAGCTTAATGCCGACGTGATTTTTGTGTTCCCCAACAATTCCAACATCATCATGACCGCAAACCAGGCGGCGCAGCTTTATGAGGGAGCGGACGTGCGCGTAGTGCCGACCAAAACCATCGGAGAGGGCTACGCGGCGATTTCCATGCTCGACACCACTGTCGGCGACACCGACGCGATTATGGAGGACTTAAAGGAGATTATCGCGGGCGTTGTCACGGGCTTGGTTTCCCGTGCGGTGCGCGACACCGAAATGGACGGCGTAGATGTGCGCAAGGGCGACTTTATCGGCTTTGTAGGCGACAAAATTTATGTGGACAGCGAAAGCCGCAACACCGCCGCCGCCGCGCTGTGCGAGGCAACCAAGGCGGGTCGCTATGACATCATGCTGCTTGTCTGCGGCGCGGACGCAAGCCCCGAGGAAGCGCAGGCGCTCTATGACGAGCTGCACCAAGCCTACAAGCGAACCGAGATTGTCATGATTGACGGCGGACAGCCGATTTATGATTATATCATTATTTTAGAATAAGGAGATACAAACATGAGACCTGTAAAGATTGTAACCGATTCCTGTTCAGATTTACCCAAGGTATTACGGGAGAAATACGATATTGACTATGTAAAAATGAACACCGTGCGCAACAGCAAGGAAACGCCCGCCAGCCTTGACTGGGAATATTTCAGCCCCAAGGAGCTTTATGACGTTATCCGCAGCGGCGAGCGCGTGACAACCACGATGGTTCCGCCCTCCGAGTTCGATAAGTATTTCAGCGCCGAGTTGGAAAAGGGCAACGACATTGTTTATATCGCTTGCGCCGAAAAAATGACCGGCTCCGTAAACGTCGGCAAGGTCGAGGCGGAAAAGCTTCTCGCGGGCTATCCCGGCGCAACCATCTGCTGTATTGACTCTCTCAACGCCTGCATGGGCGAGGGTCTTGTGGCGATTATGGCTGCCGAACTCCGCAATCAGGGCAAAAGCGCAAAGGAAATCGAGGCGGCGATTCTGCCGGTTCGCAACAACGTCAACCAGTTTGTCACCGTTCACAACCTCAACGCGCTCAAGGCGGCAGGCAGAGTGACCGGCTCCTCCGCGTTCTTCGGCAACCTGCTCGGCGTAAAGCCCATCATTGTCTCCGACCCTGTCGGCAACAACGTTCCGATAAAAAAGGCAAAGGGCAGACTCAACTCCTTCAAGGAGGTTGTCGCGCTCACCGCCGAGGCGGTAAAGGACGAAAAGCATCCTGTTGTTTATATCGCCCATGCCGACTGCGAGGACGAGGCAAAGGATGTTGCCGAAATGCTGAAGGAAGCCATTCCCGGCGTTGAGACCTTCATCACCTATATCGGACCCATTATCGGCGCGTCCATCGGCGCCGACGCAATTGCGCTGTTCTCTTACGGACAGAGCATTGTGCGCTTTTTCCAACAGTAATGGCGTTTGTCATTAGCCTGCTTGTTATCGCCGTTATTTCCTACGTTCTCGGCGGCGTTAACGGCGCCATTATCATGTCGCGGCTGGTTTATCACGAGGACATTCGCAAATCGGGCAGCAACAACCCCGGCTTCACCAACTTCAAGCGCGTTTACGGCTTGAACGCGGCAACCTGGTCGGTGCTCCTGATTGATATTCTGAAAACCGCTCTGCCGGTGTTTGCGGCGGCGCTGTATATGAGCCTTACCTTTCACATGTGGCAGTTCGGCGCGCAGTTCGCGGGATTGTTCTGTATGCTCGGTCACTGCTTCCCGGTGTGGTACGGCTTCAAGGGCGGCAAGGCGTTTATCGCGGGCTTTTCAACCATCTGGTTTGTGGACTGGCGCATGACGCTGATTGCAATGGCGATTTTTTTCCTGCTGCTGTTCACGCTCAAATACATGTCTGTCGCGTCCTGCACAGCGGCGCTCTCCTGTCCGGTTTCGCTGGCTTTTCTGGGCTATTCCGACATTTGGGTGCTGGTGCTCGCCATCGCCGCAGCGGCGCTGGTGATTATCCGCCACTATCCGAATTTCATCAAGCTGGCGCACGGAACGGAGTCGAAATTCAGCCTTTCAAGTAAAAAACAAGTTTAATTTAATTCGGAATTCGGAATTCGGAATTCGGAATGAAAACGGGCAAGGAGGAGTTTTCCTCTTTGCCCGTTTGTTGTTGGTTATTCCTTCTCCGCCGACTTCTCTTTAAACGCAAAGAACCTTTGACCGATATAGTTGCACGCCACAAAGGTGCACGCGCCGACTGCCCAGCTCAGGTTGCCCGCGAAGGTGTTGACGTCCATGCCGAAGAGCGACCAGCCCATTGACTTGCTCAGCATACTGACGAGCGTTGCGACAAGCACGCGCACCAGCAGACAGGCGGCGATATTCACCGTGAAGCGAACCACCGGCTTCCAGCCCTTTTCCTTGTTCTTAAAGGTGAAGTATTTGTTGAGAAAATAGCTGACAATGCTGCCGACAACGGTTCCGGCAAACGCCGCCGCGCCGGGTCCCCAGCTGAAATCCTTCCAGCCGATAGGATTCGTCAGCAGCAGCACCACGCCTTCTCCGACCAGCGTATTCAAAATGCCGACCAAAATGAATTTCCAAAATTTAATATCAAAAAACTGCTTTAGCTTATCTTTCATTGGATTCCTCGTTGTTTTCTTCCTCAAAATTGGAGAATTTGGTAATGTAAATGGGGCGCTCCTTCGATTCCAAATAAATCTTGCCGATATACTCGCCCAAAATGCCGATGGACATTTCGGTTAAGCCGCCGAGGAACAGCACCGCGCAGAGCGTGGTGACGTAGCCGGGCGTGGTAATGCCGAAGAACAGCGTTTGAATCAGCGTAATTAAAATGTAAATCAGCGAGATAAAGAAAATAATCGCGCCCATCACGGCGGTGAAGCGCAGCGGCGCCACCGAAAAGCAGGTGATGCCGTCAATCGCGTATTTAAAAAGCGAGGAAAACTTCCACGACGTCTTGCCCAGCTGACGGTCAACGGTCTTGAAGGTAATCCACTTGGTCTCAAAGCCGACCCATGAGAATATACCCTTGGAAAAGCGCTGCACCTCTCCCAGCTCCAGAATGGCGTCCACCATCTGGCGGGTCATCATGCGGTAGTCCATGGCGCCGTAGGGATTTTTGACGTCGGTCAGCTTGTTGGACAGCTTGAAAAACAGCTTGGAAAACGCGCCGCGGAAAAAGCTTTCGCCCTCACGCTCGTCGCGCTTGGTGGCGCAGCAGTCAAAGCCCTCCTCCATTGCCTCAAGCATTTGCGGAAACACCGCGGGCGGGTGCTGCAAGTCCGCGTCCATCACCACCACATAGTCGGCGGTGGTGTGCTGCAAGCCCGCGTACATGGCGGCTTCCTTGCCGAAGTTGCGCGAAAAGGAAATGTATTTAATGTTGGAAAAACGCCGCGCAAGCTGCTTCATCACCAGATAGGTTTTGTCGCGGCTGCCGTCGTTGACCAGAATATAGCGGAAGGAATACGCGGGCAGCGTGTCAATCACCTTGTTGGTTTCCTCAACAAAATGCGCCAGCCCTTCCTCCTCGTTATAGCAGGGAACAACCAAATCAATCGTTTTCATGATATCACCTGTGATGAATTATAGCATAGCGGCGCGGAAAAGTCCAACCCTTTTGAAAGAAAGTTCAAAAATCGCAAAATTTTTGTTTACCTCGCCGTGAAAACGTGATACAATAGTATTTGTATCATTATGAAAACAATACGGAGGTTTCTATTTTATGCCTATTGTCAAAACCCTCAGAGAGCCCCGGACAATCCCTGAGAAGCTGGCGGCGTTCGGAAAGCGCAACCTGTTTGTGTGGCTGGCGTTTTTGATTCCGCTCGCGCTGATGTTTACAGCATATGGACTGATGAGCGTCGCGCCGTTCGGACAGGCGGACAAGCAGATTTTGGTGACCGACCTCTGGCACCAGTATTATCCGTTCCTCGCGGACTTTCAGCACAAGCTGCAAAACGGCGAAAGCCTGTTTTGGACTTGGTCGGTGGGCGGCGGCGTAAATTACTTCTCGCTGATGTCCTACTATCTGGCAAGCCCGATGAATTTCCTCTCGCTTTTTGTGTCGCCCGACTATCTGCGCGAGTTCCTCGCGATTTCGGTTGCGGTCAAAATCTCGCTGGCGGGCGCGTTCATGGCGTATTTTCTCAAAAGCACGTTTAAGAAAAACGGACTTTCGCTGGTGATTTTCGGCGTCAGCTTTTCGTTCTGCGCGTTCTTCATGGGATATTACTGGAACACCATCTGGCTCGACACGGTCTGCATTACGCCGCTGGTGGCGCTGGGTGCGGTCAAGCTGCTGACGGAGAACAAATTCCGCCTTTACACCGTCATGCTGGCGCTCTCGCTCGTGACGAACTACTACATCGGCTTTTTCACCTGCATTTTCATCTTGCTGGTGTTCATCTGCTACAACATTATCCGCTGGCGCGGCGTCAAGGTGCTCGGCGTCAACCTGCTGAAATTCGCGGTGTTTACGATTATCGGCTTGGGAATGACGGCGTTCTTTGTGGTTCCGATTGTCATGGCGCTGCAAAACACCCACGCGAGCGGCAGCACCTTCCCCAAGGAATTTGCGACGAATATCGGCGGCAGCAACGATTTGCTCGGCGTGCTCAAGGGCTTAAAGAGCGTCACCGGCAATCTGGTGAACTTCTCCGTTGCCGCGAACAAGGAAATCGACGCCATGCCCAATATCGCCTGCGGCGCGGTTCCGCTGTTCTTTGCCATGCTCAGCCTGACCTCCAAGGAGATTAAGCTGCGCGAAAAGCTGACGAGCGTCGGATTGGTTCTGTTCTTCTTCCTCAGCTTTATTATCCGTCAGCTTGACTATGTATGGCACGGCTTCCACTTCCCGAACATGATTTACTACCGCTTCAGCTATCTGGTCAGCTTTGTGATAATCGTGATGGGCTTCCGCGCCTTTATGAACATCAAAAAGACCACGCTGCTGCAAACGGTCGCGGCGTCGCTGCTCAGCTTTACGGTGCTGCTGATGGAGTTCGACTTTACCGGCGCCAAAAATCCCGACGGCGACGGCCCCTTTGACCAGGGCGTGTTCAACATGTTCGCGGTCAAGGACCACAGCCGCGAGGACAGAATGAGTTGGGTTTCGCCCACGCTGATAGCCGTTGCGGTGATTTTCGCGCTGATTACGGTGCTGGTGATTCTCTACAGCAAGCGCGTGGTTCCCGTGCAGGCGGTTGTCATTTCGCTGGCGATTATCGTGGTGGCGCAGAGCGGCTACACCGCGTTCTTCGGCGTGAACGTCACCACCGTTACCACCATGAGCGGCTATCCGCGCGGCGAGGGCTACACCGAAGCGATAATTGAAAATATGTTTGAACAGGAGAAGGACACCCCGGAGTTGTGGCGCGCGGAGATGACCTCCACCCAAACCCTCAACGACGGCGCGCTCAACCACTATCACGGACTGTCCATGTTCAACTCTATGGCAAACGAGAGCATGACGCTGTTCTTCCAGAACTTCGGCATGGCGGGCTGGCAGTCGGGCAACCGCTACACCTACACCGAAAACTCGCCCGTTACCAACCTGTTCATGAATCTGAAATACCTGATTGCCCGCGACGGCACCGCCAACAACAGCTATGACCTCAGCGAGGTTTCGTCGTCCGGCACAGTCAAGCTCTACCGCAACGCGCACTATCTGCCGATGGGCTTCATTGTCAACAAGGAGCTGCTCAACTGGGAGGAAATCACAGCGGAAAACAGCTTTGACCTCTTTGAAAAGCAAAACGAATTCTTCCGCTACGCAACGGGAATTCAACAGCCGGTGTATGACAAGATTGAGGTGACAGACACCGACCACACCGACGCGGCTCAGTTCAACGTAAGCGAGCGTGCGGACGGCAGTTATTCCTTCAACTGTACGCAGCAGGGCGTCACGCCGAAGCTGCAATTTAACTACACCCTGCCCGAATCGGGACTCTATCTTATCAGTTCCCACATTGACAAGGGAGATACCATCAATGTCTACAAGGAAGGCGGCGCCGGCTCCAAGTCCTTCAATATGGGCAGACCCTATATCGCAAGCGTCGGCTATTACGCGGCGGGCGAGAAAATTTCCGTCAAGTGCGACCTCAAGCAGGACGCTGCCGGAACCGCCAAGCTGTCTGTCTGCCGTCTCAACAGCGAGGTATTTGAGCAGGGCTACAACATGCTGCGACAGAGCCTCATGACGACCACCTATTTCAACAACGGCGGCAAGATGGAAGGCACAATCAACGCCAACCGCGACGGCTTGTTCTACACCTCCATTCCCTATGAAAAGGGCTGGACGGCGTATGTGGACGGCAAAGAGGTGGAAATCACGCCCGTCGGCGGTTCGCTGCTCGCGTTCCCGATTGAAAAGGGCGAGCACACGATTGTCATGAAGTACCTGCCCAACGGCTTTGTACCCGGGCTGCTTGTGTCCATCTTCTTCGCGCTTGTCTTTGCGGCAATCTGCGTGTACGTTTATATTCTCAAACGAAAGCTGATTCCCGACTTCGCAAGGGATTATGCGGAATCGGACGGTCAGGAAAAATAAGCATAATAACAGGGACGTGTATGGTAAGATACACGTCCCTGAATTTTTATCGTATAAATAATGATAAACCGCAGCCTTGGGATTGCTCCCGAGGCTGCGGTTTTTGCATGAATATTAGAAAGTGTAGAGGTATTCCGCGAGGTAGCGCTGCAGCGCGGTGGCGTC
>CAMVLW010000056.1 GCA_947168445.1 uncultured Clostridia bacterium | reverse complement strand
TACACAACACGCCCGATTTGCTCCTTTGAAATCCACGAACTCCGCATAAAATCTGCTTGTCGTACGTGCCACATGACGTTGACCATCTGACCGCCGACAGAGCCTGCCTGGCGGGAGGTGAGGTCGCCGTTGTAGCCCTGCTTGAGGTTGACGCCTACTTCGTTGGCACATTCCATCTTAAAGCGGTTCATGGCTTCCTTTGCTTCGGGTACGTTAATCTGATTATTGTTGCTTGCCATTGTTCTTTCTCCTTAACTTTATCTATTTCAAGCGGCGGATTGCCCTCGCAATTTGTCGCCGCAATAGTATTATAAGGAGATTTACGCTTTTTATCGCTTGAAATTTTTGTTAGTTTTTGAATTGCAGTGTTCGGCGGGATTCATTAGAGAGGTAATCGCTTTCATCAGGGATACGCGCGATATGATAGGTCGAGCCTTTATGACTCTGACCGTGAACGATGACCGGTTTCCTTATTTATACATCATCCTCTTCGTCGTATTCTTCATCAGCATCCGCGTAATGCTCTCCGAAGATGTCCATTCCTTCCTCCTGATAGGTATCATCAAAGAATACCGGTGTGTCCGGTTCGTTGTTTTCTTCGGCGGAAGCGCTCTCTTCCCAGTCGAAGTCCCCGTCTTCCAACTCATATTCTTCCACATCTTCAAGGTCTTCAAGAATTTCACAAAGCTGCGCGCAAATTCTTTTTGCGGTATAGGATTCGTTGTGCCTGAACGCCTGCAGCCACATATCCGTTTTCACAACTTCCTCCGTGTGGCTCCAATCCTCCGACAGCCTGCAATAATGCTCAAAGAGTTTTTCGAGCATACTGTCTGAACCATAACGGCACATCATGGTTAAAAGGTGCCGGTCATGCCCCGGGTTTCTGCGCAGCAGTTCCAGCCAGTTCGCTTCACAAACCGAATCAAACGCCTTCTTATATTCTTCCGAATCAGACGCTTTTCTTACGGATGAATATCCCGGCAGCAGTGTTTTCAAGGCGTCGTCCAGCATGGACGATACCAGCAATGAACGCACAAATTCCTTTGGCATACGCTCGCCGGAGAAATTGCGCAAATCCGACTCGCCAATCAGCCCTGCATTGTCAAAGCGGAATCTTTCAAGCAGCCAATCCGCTTCATAAGGAGAGATGAATGTGCAGATGTACGGCGTTCCTTCGGGTTTTTGACGGCAATACTTTTCCAACAGTTCAACCGCTTTCCACGCGCCGCACTGCGCCGCCTCATGGCAAAGTCTGTCAATGTGTTCATCATTGTGATACTGTCCGAAGAAAGACAAAAACTCCGCAAGGTGAAGCAAATCGCCGGGAATCGGGCGGTAATGCGCAAGCATATAATCCAGCGCGTGCTGTTGAATTCTCATATACGGGTTCTGTCTGTCTTTCTCGTTCAGCTTTTCCGCCGCGAGAAAGCGCGCGGTTTCGTCATTTTGGAACAGCGCGATAGAGGCGTAATCCTCTTCATTCGCCGCGTTTTTCCATACCGTATCGCAAAGCGCCAGCGCCATCAGCGCGTCAAACGGCTCCTTCTGACGGAGATAGCCCTTGGGCATATTCATCTCAGCCGGCAGATAACGGGTATAATCAAGCGGATACCCCTCTACCCTCTTATCCCAATCGGCAAATGCATAGCGCGAAATATTCCGCACGCTGTCGGGCAGCGCAACGCTATTGCGCGTTCTTGAGCCGAAGGCAAAGGAGCCGATGGTTTGCACGCCGTCCGGCACAGCGATATTTCCGCTGCCGTATTTTGCCCGCGGCGACAGCGCGTGATAATAGGTCACCGGCAGGTGAAGCGGACAGCTTTCAAACGCGCCTTCGTGAATGTCGCAGACAGACTGAGAAAACGGAAAATGCTTCAGCGATTTACAGTTTAAAAACGCAGCGTTCTCCACTGTCTCAAGTCCTTCGCCGCCGTACACCCTTTCAAGTGCCGTGCAGTTTGCAAAAGCGGTTGACTCAATTAATGTTACCGCAGCGGGAATACGGATTTCCTTCAGCCTTTCGCAATCGCCAAAGACGTCGGACTCGATTTCTTCGAGTCCGTGCGGAAGGCGAACCCTTTCAAGCGAAGTACAGGCTTTAAAAGCACAAAAGCCAATCGTTTTTACACTGTCCGGCAGGTCGATTTCAGACAGCTTGGAACAGCCCGCGAACGCTCTGGGGAGGATATGCTGAATATCTCCGCACAAAATCACCTGCCTGAGCTGTTTCATATTCTCAAAAGCACCCAGCTCAATCGTGCTGCAGCCCTTCACAACCACGCAAACGCAATCGGGATGTTGCTCGAGCTTGTCAAAATCGTCATCGCCTGTAATAACGATAACATCATCAGGATACGACTCAGCCGGCACTCTTGTATTCATTCTCATTTCAAGTGGTAACATAACAATTTCTCCTTTTAAAAAAATATTGTCATGTCAAAAAAGCGCTTTGTTTGACTGTCCTCATCATAACAAAAATCGGTTGCGTCGCGCAAGAGAATGGGTGAAAAACTTATTTTTATCCAAAAAGTTTAGGCAGTCCGCCGAAAACGAAAGCAGTCTTTGCTTTCAGTTTGGGCACCGGGTCAAAAAATTTGTGTTGTTTTTGACTTTAATTAACTTTATCGCTGCTCCTTTCAATTTCAAAGCTGTATTCCGTCAAAACAAGTTTAAGGCAATACCGCATAATTTAGGCGTGCGCTGTAAATTGTGCGGTGTTGCCTTAATGCGGATTTAAAAAGATGGCAATAAAATCCGCCGAAAATGATTGACAGAAAGCCGTGATTCAGGGATAATAGAATAGAGAAATGTGCGGCGCACAGCACGGCAAAGGGCGGATGTTGAATGGAAATGATAAGCGGCGCAAAAGCCGAAAACAAAATAATCCGGCGGCTGTTTTATAAGTCGGAGGTTTCCTGGGGCATATCTGATTTTTCAAAGGCGATCGGTCCGATTATCGACCTGATTTTTGTCAGCTATTTTATCGGCGTTGACGGCGTGACGGTTTTGGGCTTTATGTCGCCGCTGATTATGTTTTTTGAGCTGATTGGTTCGGCGGTTGCCAACGGCGCCCGCAACAAGGTTTCTTCCATGATCGGCGCCGGAAAGCTGGACGAAGCCAACCGCGTGTTTTCGGATTCGCTGATTATGAGCGGCGGACTGTCTGTATTACTGGCGCTGCCGGCGTTCATCTTCTGCTCCGGGCTGGCGTTTGCGCTTGGCGCAAGAGAGCCCGCCATCGCGGAAATGACAAAGCAGTATATCATGGGGTATCTGATCGGCTTTCCGTTTTATACGCTCACGCGCGTTATTACGCCGTTTTTGCAGATAGAAGGACAGTATCAGCGCGTAAACGCAACCGCTGTTCTGACGACGGTGATTGACATTGCGGCGGACGCCTTTGTCGTTTTTGTCCTTCACGGCGGTATGCTTGAAATCGGCTTGGCAACCTCGCTGGGCTATATTCTTCCGTTTTTTGTGAGCGCAGCCTATTATATGGGCAAAAGGAGCGCGTCAGTTTTCAAGCTGAGCTTCAAGGGCTTCAGCCCGAAGCTGTGTCTGGAAATGCTCCGGCTCGGCGCGCCGATGGGCGTTACCAAGGGCAGCAAATCCCTCGGCGGTCTTATCATCAACAATTTGCTCACCACCTTCAACATGCCGTATCTGGTGGCGGCACACGGCGTTTTTTCGCAGATTACGGTGTTTCTGCGCGCGGCGTGGTACGCGCCGGCTGACACGCTGATGGCGTTTGCGGGCGTTTTTGTCGGAGAGGAGGACAAGGACGCCATCAAGCTGGTGCAAAGGCTTTCCCTGCTTCACGCGCTGATTATGACAAGCGTGATTACGGTTTTGCTGTTTGTGTTTTCCGACCCGCTGGCGGCGTTTTTCCTGAATTCCGATAATCCCGAAGCGCTGACGCTTGCGCAGCAGTGTATCCGGGTGTCCTGTCTGTCGCTGCCGTTCCACACCATTGTTTACAATTTTAGCAATTATCTGATGGGAATCAAGCGGCTGCGGTTTGCCAATATCTACAGCTTTTTGATTGAATGCGGCAACCTGATTCCGGTTACGCTCTTTATGCTGCGCGTCATTGGCTATGAGGGCGCGTGGATTTCCAAGGTCGTCAACATGGCGGGACTTTGTCTGATTGCCATTATTTACATTTTACGGAACAAAGAGGCAAAGACGTTCAGCGATAAAATGCTGCTGATGCCGCGCGACTTCGGCACAACGCCCGAAAATGAAATTGCGGTGATCGCAACCTCGGCGCAGGAAATTGACGAATTATCCAGAATCGCCATCGCATTTGCCATGGAGCACGGCGCGGACAAAAAACGCGCCCGAACCTACGGCTTGATTACCGAGGAGTTGTCTGTCTTTTTGGCGGAGCACGGCTTTAAGGACGGCAAGCCGCACCACATTAACGCAAGGCTGGTGGCAAAGAACGACGACTTGATTATCCGCATGAGAGATGACTGCAAGCCGCTCAACCTGAAGGATTACTACCGGCTGATACAGAGCAGTCAGGACAAAAAGGACGAAGAAATCAACCTTGCGATTATCTTCAAAATGGCAAAGGAAGTGAAATACACCGCAACCTTCGGCGCCAACAACCTGATTGTCAGGGTATAGAGCAGCTTTCTGTCCGCTTTTGCATTTTTGCTCAGCTTATGTTATACTAATATAAAACAACTCATCGGGAGGATATTATGAAACGCCTAGCAGCAATTGTTATTTCTGCCATTTTTATTTGCGTCAGCGTGTTTTCGGTTTCCGCTGTCAACTACGGCTTTGACGGAAGCACCGCGTCGCGGGCAATTTATCTGGAAAATCTGAACAACGGGACGGTTGTTTTCGAAAAGGACGCCAACGAGCGGCACTATCCCGCTTCCACCACCAAGATTATGACCTTCATCATCACTGCGGAAAACGTCAGCGATTTGGACAACACCAAGGTGACGGTGAAGCAGGAGGCAATCGAGGGACTTGACCCGGAAAGCACGGTGATGGGACTTTCGCAGCATGTCGGAGAGCAGGTCTCCGTAAAAGACCTTTTGTACGGACTTATGCTTCCGTCGGGCAACGACGCTGCGCTGGCGCTTGCCGATTATGTCGGCGGCAGCATTTCCGGCTTTGCTGAAAAGATGAACGCAAAGGCGGCGGAGCTTGGCTGCACAAATACGCACTTCACCAATCCCCACGGACTCTATGACACGGAGCATTACACCACCGCCCACGACATGGCGCTGATTGCCAAATACGCCATGAAGCTTCCCGGCTTTATGGACATCTGCAACACGGTTTACTACACGCCCGCCGGCTTTGAAGAACTGCACAACACCAATTACATGCTCGACCAAAACGCCGAGGGCGGCATGTACTATTATCCGTATGTAAAGGGTATTAAGACCGGCTATCTCGACGAGGCGGGCAAGTGCCTTGTCACCTCCGCCGACAAGGACGGCAGCCAATACCTCTGCGTTTGTCTGGGCGCAGATTTTTCCTATGACGAAAACATCAACTACGCCATGAAGGACACCGCGGCGCTCTATGACTGGGCGTTTGAAAATCTGGGCGAGCAGGCGGTTTACAGCCCGGCAGACAGCCTTTCCACCGTTAACGTGAAATATGTCAGGAACGGAAAGTCGCTGGCGGCGGTTCCCGAAAAGGCGATTACCGCCTTTCTTCCGAACAATTACGATAAAAACAAGCTGGACGTTTCCGTCACCTGCGTCAATGAGACGGAAGCCCCGGTAAAAAAGGGCGACGTGCTCGGAACGGTCAGCGTGAAATACGAGGACTTGGATTTGGGCGTGACCAATCTGGTTGCCGCAGAGGATGTGGAGCGCGATATTTCTCCCTTTGAGGTGTTCGTCAGCGAGCACGGCGTACTGCTGATTATCGCGGCGGCTGCGCTGGTAATTATTATCATGCTGATTATCATTTTGATTGCGGTACATTCCTCGCGCAAGCGCCGCAGAGAACGCGAGCAGCGCGCGGGCAGAGGACGCAGATACAGAGATTAATTGAATACAAACTGAGAGCGGTGCCGGATGTCGGCACCGCTCTTGTTTTATGATTGATTTGAATTTGATTTCAGGCACGCAGCCGCTTAGGCTTTAACCGGCTGACCGATGGGATATTCCACGTCCAATTCAGCGAGATACTGCTGAATCAGCGTGGCGTCGTTAATGTTCACAACGCCGTTGCCGTCAACATCCGCCGCGCCGGCGTCGAGCAGTTCCTCGGAGATGTCAGCGATAAAGCGCTGAATAGCGGTAACATCCTTTACGGTCACTCTGCCGTCGCCGTTGGCGTCGCCGAGGACAGAGGGCTCAACGTAGGGCGGGACCACTCTGGGATAGAAGTCCTTGCCGCCTTCGCCGTCAAGCTCAGTCTTTGAGCCCAGCAGACCAAGCTCGATATAGAGCGATTCGGGCTCAACCGCAACGCCGGTATAGTTTCCGGTGAGGTGCAGTTCGGGCTTGTCGGCAAGGGTTGCGTTCCAAATGTCCACAGCGCCTGTCGCGCAGTTTCTTTCCATCAGCGAATAGTAGTTGTGGTCGGGATTGGAGATGTAATGCTCCATCATTGCAAACTCGTCGGCGGTGATTTCAACCGTGTAGTAGTTGTTGGGAAGCTGGGAATCGCTTCTTCTGAACTGGTTGTAAACCTCGCGGTTGATGTCCAAGCCGCCCTCGGAATGACCGTCCGCCGGGTTGTGACCGGTTGCGCGGGAGGTTTTGATGATTTCTCCGACGGTAGCGACAAAGCTGTCAAACGCAGACGCGCCGTCAAAGTCCTCGCCTTTCTTGTAGTTGTTAATCTGGCGCACAAGCTCCTGTGCCTCAACGCTGGAGGAAATGGTGCTGTTGTCAAGCGCCTTGACAATGTTGTCCAGATTGGCGGATTCGTAGCCGTAGTTGGAAAGCGTAATGCCCTCGCCCGCTTGCAAAGAAATCGTTTCCGCAGGTGTGCCCGCGCCGTTGTGAAGGGGTGTGAAATAGCTTTCGCGATCCTCCAGACCCAACTCGTTGTCATTGTAGAGAACAGGGTCGGAATTGTATTTTTCGGGATGTGCGTCGTAATCGTGCGACAAATTGATGTATTTTTCGTTCGGCTTGAAGTAGTTGTAGTAGCTGACGTTCAAATCGGTGTCCTCATAGCTGGTGAAGGTGAACGCGCCGTGCGCAACAAGCTGTGCCTTGACAATCGGACGTGCGGAAATGGTGACCTTGCCCACAATGCGGTCGCCCTGATAATCGCCGACAACCACCTTGCAAGCCGCGAATACGGTATGTCCGGCGGAACCGGCATAGGCGGTGACATAAGCCACAGCGCCGTTTTCGGGAATGTCGCCGCTGAGGGTAATCAAGCCCTTTTCGTCAACGCTGACAAGAGCGGGATTGGAGGAAGTGTACTCCAGGCTTGTGTCATAGGGCGTGAAAATACCGCGCAGACCGTCATAGGCAACCTTGGCGTTAAGCTGATAGGAGGTTTCCTCCTCGTTGAACTTCACTTCCTTGGGCATACCCTTAATCAGCGCCTTGGTGAAGGTCGCCTTGATGTCCAAATCCCCGTCGGCAACCATCTGCTGACCGTATCTGACGGGCTCGCCGTTACATTCAAGGGTGTAGAGCGCCTTGCTGTCGGTGTAAAGCGGTTTTACGCTGATGACAGCGCCCTTCTTTACATAGGTACCGGATTTGGTAATGGTGGTTTCGCCGGTGCCGTCGGAAGCAATCAGCGCGTAGCTGTCTTTTGAGGTATCGTTGAAGGTGATTTTTGCCACATCATCGGCAGATGTGAATACATCTACAGAGAACGGAACGCCGATAAGAGGATTATCCAGCGCACCTGCCCAAACCAGCGCATGACCTTCCTTTTCCGCCTTTAAGGCGGAATCGTTCAGCGAAACGGCGCCGTCCTCGTTGGAGAGGAGCGTCCATGTAATCGTATCGGCAAGCTGTCCGTTATCGCCGACGACAAGCTCCGCGTAATCGGAAATCTCCATCGTATCGCCCGCGAACACCTGCACATTGGTATCCCCCAGCGCATTGACAACACCCTTGTCATAGGTAATGGTGAGGTTCGTGTAGCTGTCGGGCATTTCCAGACGGTAAGCGCCCTGCTCCGCGTCATAGTTCAAAGTATCCAAACAGGAATAGCCGTTGAGCGTGATGCTTGCCGGAACATAATTCGCAGCGTCCTCGTTCATCACAGACTTCACATAGAAAACCGTGCCGGGCTTGAGCGCCTTCGCTGCGCCGATGGCTACCTTGCTGCCACCGTCGAAATAGTAAACTTCGGTTTCAGCCTTATCGCCGTTTACAATCGTGGTGCGGAGCAGATTCTGCGCGCCGTCCTTACTGCCGACAACCTTGACGGAAACAGGAAGGTTCTCTGCAAGGAAGCTGACAGCGCCCTCTTCTGCCCTGTATTCGCTCGGGAGCACATTGCCCTCGGCGTCTGTCACATAATAATCGGTGTCCTCCGCAGCTTCAACGGGCATGGTGAACCAAATGCCCTCCGCGGGAACCTTGTATCTGTGGATGGAAGCCACCTGACCGTTAACGGTAAAATCAACAAAGTCAACGGTGGTAACGTCTCCCTCCTGCTTGCTGCTGACATTCACGCCGACTTCCTGCGCGTCCTTGTCATAGGCGGTGCCTGCCGTGGCAAAGCTAATCAGCTTGGAAAGCTTGGTTTTGCTCTCGTCCACCTGCACAGGACCTTCGGTATAAGTATAAGTTACCGGCGCAACCGCCTTGGGAGCGGAAACATAAACCCAGCCGGTGTCGTCCTGATAGCCCGCGCCGGGCTCGGCAACGCCCTCGGCATTGTTGAGGTAATAGCCGGGCAGACGGTTCACCATGCTCTGGCGAACGCCCTTGGGCGCGTCGATAATCGAAAGAATTCCGCTGCCGGTGGAGGTAAGCTTATAGGCGGTGTCCGCGCCGTTTCTGGTGCCGACAGCCGCGTTCCACGCTTTGAGCGCAACAGTGGCGCAGCTGTTTTTGAGTATCGAGAATTTGTTGAGGTTGCCGCCTAAGTTATCTGTCAAAACAGCAAGCTGGTCAGCGGTGATGTCCATATCATAGGTGACATTTTCATACTGATCCCATTCGAGCTTCTGGTTGTAAAGCTCGCGGTTGAAGCACACGCCGCCCTCTACAACGCCGTCAATCAGCTTGT
>CAMVLW010000055.1 GCA_947168445.1 uncultured Clostridia bacterium | reverse complement strand
GCTGATTCGCAGGCTGGATTTTAAGGGCTTGTTTTATCAAAAAACCGATAATATTTTCATTCAGTTTTTCCGCTATTGCTTTGTGGGCGGACTGGCAACGCTGGTTGAGGGCGGTGCGCTGTGGCTGATTCAGCATTTTATTTTCCGTGAGCAGAGCGGCTTTACCGTCTATATTTCGCAGGGAATCGCCTTTGTGCTGGGCTTAATCGCCAACTTTGTCCTGTCAAAGCTGTTTGTGTTTCAGGAAAAAAGCGAGCGGACGAACGCCCTCGGAGAGTTTGTCACCTATGCCGTCGTCGGCGTGGTGGGGCTTTTGATTAAGGAGCTGCTGCTGTGGGTGTTCAATATCCAAATCGGCTGGCACTATATGCTGGTGTGGGTCATCTCCACCATCATTGTTCTTATTTGGAATTATGCGGGCAGACGTGTGCTGCTTTACCGAAAGAAAAAATAATTGGAAAAGGTGTATGCAATGCAGAAGGTGTTAATCATCGGCGCGGGTCCCGCGGGACTGACGGCGGCGTATGAGCTGCTTGACAAGAGCAGGGATTTTGAGGTGCTTGTGTTTGAGGAAAGCGACCGCTTCGGGGGCATTTCCCGCACGGTCAATTATAAAGGCAACCGCATGGACATGGGCGGTCACCGCTTTTTTTCAAAGGTGCCCGAGGTCAACGAGTGGTGGGAGAAAATGCTCCCCACCCAAGGCGCCATGCCCTATGACGACGTGGTGCTCGGCAGAGAATCCACCGTTGTCGCGGGAGGTCCCGACCCCGAAAAAACCGATAGGGTCATGCTGCGGCGCAACCGCCTGTCGCGGATTTTCTTCAACGCGAAGTTTTTCGACTACCCGATTTCGCTGAAATTTGAAACCATTAAAAACATGGGCTTCGGCACCACGCTTGTCGTCGGCTTCAGCTATTTGAAAAGCATGATTTTCAAGCGCAAGGAGAATTCGCTGGAGGATTTCTACATCAACCGCTTCGGCAAAAAGCTCTATTCCATGTTTTTCGAGAACTACACCGAGAACCTCTGGGGCAGACACCCCTCGGAAATCTCGCCCGAATGGGGCGCGCAGCGCGTGAAGGGGCTTTCCATCAAGGCGGTCTTAAAGGACATTTCCGGCAAGCTTTTCCGCAAAAAGAACCGCAAGGTCGAAACCTCGCTGATTGAGGAATTCGCCTATCCCAAGCTGGGTCCCGGTCAGCTTTGGGATTTGACCGCCGCCGACGTTGAAAAAATGGGCGGCAGGATTATCAAAAACGCCAAGGTCGTCAATGTCATTCAAAAGGACGGCAGGGTGTGCGGGCTTGTTTATGAGCAAAACGGCGGGCGCGTGACGGTTGAGGGCGACTATATCATTTCTTCCATGCCCGTCAAGGATTTGGTGGAGGGCATGAACGGCGTTCCCGAACAGTACCGCAAAATCGCTTCGGGCTTGCCGTACCGCGATTACATGACCGTCGGCGTGCTGATTCCCCGGCTGAACCTCAAAAACGAAACCAAAACAAAAACAATTGGCGGCATTGTGCCGGACAACTGGGTCTATGTGCACGACAGAAGCGTCAAGATGGGGCGCTTTCAGATTTACAACAACTGGTCGCCCTACATGGTGAAAAATATCGAAAACACCGTTTGGATGGGGCTGGAATATTTCTGCAATGAGGGCGACGAAATGTGGTCAATGACCGACGAAGCCTTCGGCAGAATGGGCGTGTCCGAGATGGTGAAAATGGGCTTGATTAACAGCGAAAGCGACGTGCTGGACTTCCATGTGGAGCGCGTCAAAAAGGCATATCCCGCCTATTTTGACACCTATGAGCACATGGACGAGCTGCGCGACTATCTGAACACCATTCCCAATCTGTTCTGCGTCGGCAGAAACGGTCAGCACCGCTACAACAACATTGACCACAGCATGTGCACGTCGTTTGAAACCGTAAAAAATATCCTTTCGGGCGAAACAAACAAGGACAACATCTGGAACGTCAACACCGAAAAGGAATATCACGAGGAAAAGGAAGCCGCCCATGGAAACAAGTAACAAGCAGCGCTCCGCTGACACCCTATCTGACATATTCTTGCGGCACCCGTTTATTGTTGCCGCGCTGCTTCCTCTGCTGCTGCTGCCGTTCGGCTTTGCGCAGGCGGAGCAAATCAACACCGCGGGAATCGTTGCGGAAGAGATTATCTGGATTCTCGGCACGTCCGCGCTGATTGCGCTCGGAAAGCCGAGCAAGAACCCCAAGGTGAACATTTATCTGATTTTTTCGCCGGCAGTGCTTGTTGTGCTGTTTTCGCTGTTCGTGGGGCAGAACCACAGATTTGCGACGGTCATGTTTATCCCTGTCCTTTTCGGGCTGTTCCAGCTTGGGCTGGTGTGGAAGCAGGAAAAAACGCTCACAACCGACCGTGTGGTGCTGCTCATGCTGGTGCTGGGCGTGGTGGTGCGCTATTGCTACGCGCTCAAATACGACTGCACGCAAATGCAGCACGACGTCGGCACCTTTGACGGCGCCGACGGACACGCCGCGTATATCATGTACTGGTACAACAACGGCTTAAAGCTGCCCGATTTTGACGTGACAACGCTCTGGCAGTTTTATCACCCGCCGCTGCACCACCTGCTCATGGCGCTCGGGCTGCGGATTTTCACCACCCTCGGGCTGCCGCTCAGGGAAGCGCAGGAGGCAATTCAGATTCTCCCGGTCATCTATTCCGCCCTCAGCATGGCGGCTTGCTTCCGCATTTTCAAGCTGGTGAAGCTTCACGGCGCAGGGCTGATTGCCGCCATGTCAATCGCCTGCTTTTATCCGACCTTCATCATCTGGAGCGGCGCGTACAACAACGACATGCTCGTTTCCCTATTCATGCTGCTGGCGGTGCTTTGGACGCTCAAATGGTACAGGCAGCCGTCCTTCCGCAATATCATGCCGATTGCGCTGTGCGTCGGCTGCGGCATGATGTCAAAGCTGTCGGCGTGGATGGTCGCTCCCGCGATTGCGCTCATCTTCTTGCGGACGTTCATTCGCAACATCAAAAAGCCGCTGCCGTTTATCGGACAGTTTGCCGCCTTCGGTGCGGTGTGCGCGCCGCTGGGCTTGTGGTGGCAAATCCGCAATTTGCTCACCTTCCAAATCCCCATCACCTATGTGCCCACCCCCGGAAATGATTCCATGTCGGTAGCGCAGATTCCCGTCATGCAGCGGTTGTTTGATTTCAGCCTGTTCCAGTTTGATTATCCGTTTGAGGGCTTTGTGATGTATCAGGCGCCCTATAACGAGTACAATCCGCTGATGGGCTTGCTGAAAACCTCGCTCTATGACGAGTATCATACGCCGTGGGATTTCAGCGAAATGGCAACGGTGTTTGTGGTGATTGCGGCAATTCTCGCGCTGCTCGGCACCGTTTGCCTGATTTGGTGGCTGTTCAAGCGCGGCACAGCGGCAGACCTTCCCACCAAGCTGTTTTTCGTCACCATTTTCGTGACGATTCTGGTGTCCTATTACCTGTTCTGCTTCCGGTACCCCTATGTCTGCACGGAGAATATCCGCTACTGTATTCCCGTCATTCCCATTCTCGCCCTCGGCTTAGGCTTCGGCGTTAACGCGGCAGTGGGGAAGAGGGAACGGGGAACTGAAAACTGAAAACTGAATACTGAAAAATGAAAAATGAGTCCGGCTCAGGCGCACCCGCGTTTGAGCCGGATTTTGTGTGAGGGATTTCTTGCGTTTGTAATCGGGAAAATGCCCCTCGGGGGAATGTCAACAACTTAAGAGGATAGGAACAGAATTTTACCTTACACTGTCATTCTGAGCGGTCGCCGATAGGCGAATTTGCGACAGCAAATAGTCGAAGAATCCCCCTGTGAGGAAACAACGGTGCGTCGCTGAAGGGGATCCTTCGACTAAATGCTACGCATTTTGCCTTCGGCACCGCTCAGGATGACAGCGAACGGATAGGACAATTCCTTAAGTTGTTATCATTGCCCCCCAAGGGGAAGGCTTTTTGGTGCGAATTCAAGTGTTTTACTTATCACTTATAACTTATAACTTATAACTTATAACTTATAACTCACTAACCACTAACCACTAACCACTAATCAATACAATACAAAAACCTATTGCATTTCCCGAGAAAATTTGGTATAATAATAAAATAAATCCGTTGGAGGCTTTTATGGAATTTACACAATACAGCTGCCCGGTCTGCGACAAGCGTTTTGTCAGCGGCGACGACGTGGTGGTGTGTCCCGAATGCGGCGCGCCGCACCACAGAGAATGCTATGAACAGCTTGGGCACTGCTTTTATGAGGACCGCCATGCGCAGGGCTTTTCCTTTGAACAAACGCAGGCAGACGCGCAGCAGGAGGATTCCGCCGCGGACGAAGCCGCGCAGTATGTCCGCTGTCCGCGCTGCGGCACGGAGAACGCCAAAACCGATTTCTATTGCAGCAAGTGCGGTATGCCGCTGAACGCGCAGGACATGAACCGTCAGGCGCCGCCCTTTCAGAATCAGCAGGCGCGACCCGGTCAGGGGATTCCGTTCGGCTTCGGCGCTGCCGGAACGCCCGCCTATGACCCCATGATGGGGCTCAGTCCCGACGAGGAAATCGCAAGCGGCGTGACCGCTGCCGAGGCTTCCAAGTTTGTCGGCAAGAATACGCCGTATTTTCTGGCGGTGTTCAAGCGGCTCAGGCAGTTCGGCTCCGGCAAATTCAGCTTTTCCGCGTTTCTGTTTTCGGGCGCATATTTCCTCTACAGAAAAATGTATCTGCCGGGTATCATCGTCATTGCGCTGATGATTGGTCTGACCGTCGGCTCGGCGTATCTGATGATGTCGGGCGACTGGATTTCCAACTACAACGCGCTGCTCTCCAACGTGCAAAAGGGCAACGCCGTCAATATGTTCAGCGCGCAGGGCGCAAGTCTGCTGCTTCCGGCGCTGCTTTCGGGGCTGCGCTTTGTGATTATGCTTATCTGCGGCTTTACCGCCAACCGCGCCTATTACCGCCATATGGAAAAGACGGTGGGGGAGATTAAGCAAAACGAAGCGGAAGCCGACGTCACCCGCACCATTGAAGCAAAGGGCGGCGTGAACCTGCCGATGGCGGTGGGCTTTTTTGCGGCGTTCATCATCATCTACGAAATCAGCAATTTTCTTATCAACAGCCAGACGTTTTTGTCTTAGGAGGACATTATGAAAATTACCAAGGCGGTTATTCCCGCGGCGGGCTTCGGCACCCGTGTGCTGCCCGCAACCAAGAGCTTTCCCAAGGAAATGTTTCCGATTGTGGACAAGCCCACCATTCAGTACATTGTTGAAGAAGCCGTCAACGCGGGCATTACCGATATTCTGATTATCACCAACCGCGGCAAGGGCTTGATTGAAGACCACTTTGACCGTTCGCCGGAGCTGGAGCACATTCTTGAAAAGGGCGGCAAGACCGAATTTCTCGAATTGGTGCGCAGTATCGGCGACTTGGCGAACATTCACTTTATCCGTCAAAAGGAGATGAAGGGGCTCGGTCACGCGATTTTGAAGGCGAAGTCCTTTGTCGGCAGCGAGCCGTTCGCGGTGCTGTTCGGCGACGGCGTGATTATCAGCCGCGAAAAGCCTGCCATTGCCCAGCTCATGGAGCATTACGGCGAATTCGGTGAGGGCGTTGTGGGCGTGAAAAAGGTTGCCGAAAGCGAAATCCACAAGTACGGCTCCCTGAAAGTCGAGCACCTGCACGACAATGTGTTCGCCTGCACCGACATGAAAGAAAAGCCCCAGACCAAGGAAGAAATTCTCTCGCTCTATTCCATTCTTGACCGCTGTGTGCTGCCGCCCGAAATCTTTGAGATTCTCGAAAGAACGCAGCCCGGCGTCGGCGGAGAAATCCAGCTGACCGACGCCATGCGCGAAATCGCCCGCACCAAGGGCATGACCGCCGTTGAATTCGAGGGCAAGCGCTACGACATGGGCAATAAATTCGGTATTCTCCAAGCCCAAATCGAAGTCGGACTCAGCCACCCCGAAACCAAAGACCCGCTCAAGGCGTATTTGAAAGAGCTTGTTAGTGAGTGGTGAGTGGTGAGTGGTTAGTGGTTAGTGGTTAGTGAGTTATAAGTTATAAGTTATAAGCTAAAAAGGACGTCCGTGCGGGCGTCCTTTTTTGCGGGTTGTTTTTTATTGTTTAACACCGAGGTATTCCATCAGCGCGTTTTGAAATACCTTTGAGCAATTTACGCCGTCTTTATCGGCAAGGTCGGCAAGCCAAGCGGGGAGTGACAGCGTTTTTTTGACAAAGCGGTTTGTCAGCTTATCGCGGAACGGCGGCATGAAAACGTCTACGAGCATAGGAACGCCGCCTTCGTCAACCGGTATATCGGAAACAGAGGAAGGCTCCGGAATGCTTTCGCCGTCCTGCTCCATTCCCCAAAGATGAAGCCCAAGCGCTTCACGCGCATTATCAACCGCTTCGTCTAACGAACCGGCACAAGGCAGACAGCCCGGTAAATCAGGGAACTCGATTGAAATGCCGTTATCGTCAGGATACAGAACGGCGATAAAGGAATATCTGTCTTTCATAAAATGACCTCCTGTTATAAGCAGGGCAGGCGTTATTCAAATTTAACGCCCGCTTGTTTTTCTATGCTTTTGAGTGTTCGTATGGGAAAATCTTTCCGGGGGTGCGTAACGGTAACTCTGCCCGGCTTAACGGGGTGCTTGAATTGGTGGTGATCGCCTACGCATGCAACTTCATACCAACCGTCCGCTTTTAGAATTTGTATAACTTCCCGCGATGAATAGCTTTTCATTTAGTTCCCCCCTACATTACACATTATAGCACATAATTAATTATGTGTCAACAGTCCGTTCAGGACGTGCAAAAATGGCTGAATTTGACCTTTGAAGCGGGTTTAGAACAACGCGTCACCTTAGCCGTAAAAACGCGGCACAGGGCAATTCTCGGCAAAAGAGCGGCATATAAACAAACAGCCCCACACAAGCAGGTGCAAGTGTGGGGTAATGCTTTGTTATGCTGCTTTATTGTTGGTGTATTCCACAACAGCGATTTCGGTCATCATGCCGGCAACCTGCTTGACAATATCGTCCAGCCGCGCGACAACGGCGTCGTCATACACAACTTCGCCGCACTGCTCACATTCCCAGCACGGAACATTTTTGACGATTACCATACATTTTTTCAGGTCAACAAAATGCGTTGTGGTGGACGGCTTATATTCGCCTTTGCAAAGATAGCAAGTCATGATTCTTTCTCCTTGCGGATAATGATAAGATAGCTTTTCATGTCAATTCTGCTTCAATCCCAATTGATAGCGTTGTGGTTGACTGTTTCGCCGTTGGCGTATTCCTGACGCGCCGCGCGAACGGCTTCAATATCATTGTCGGTGGCAACATCTTTCACTGTGTCGCGCTCCAGCTTTTCATCAATGGCGATATTGATGAAGCTGTTGAGCGATTCACCTTGCTTTTGCGCTGCGTCCTTTATAACATCTTTTTTTCCTTTTGCCACTTTCAGCTCTATCCGGTCATAGGCTTTTGCGTTGTATTTGGCAACCGCTTTTTGCTGGGCTTTACTGACTGCCATTTATACACCCCCTGCCGGTACGGATAATTCATACAGCTCATGCGGCGCAATGTCCTGTCCGTCGTTCCATTCAACGGTAGAGCCGCAGGGATGAACGGTGTTGAAGATATCAACATCAGCTAATTCGCCGTACCAATCGCCTGAAATATAGGGCTTAACATCAAATATTCTGCGCTCGCCTGTCGCGTACTCAACCAAGAGCTTGTAATCGGACAGCGACATAACTTTTGTAACCTTCGGCTGTAACATATCATCAACTTCTTTACTAACAATATTATAGCATATGTATATACTGACGACAATATACATATTGCACAATAATCTCCCTTTAGCTTCATACAGATTGCCAATTGAAACATACTGACGTTAGTAGTGCAATATAGACAGTGAGAGGGACTGCCCAGCGTGGCAACGGCTGCAGCTTTTTTATTTGTTCAGAATTTCCGACGATAAACGGTCAAGTTCTCTGGAAGCGTCAATGCGCGATTTGGTGACCGGCACAAGGCACTTTTTCGGGCAGCGCTCCAAAATGCGGTTGTAGATTCGCTGCTTTTCAAGCGTTGCGCTGCTTTTTAATTCGGACAGCGTGAGATTTGTGGTGCAGATGACCGGGATTCTCGCAAGGTAAATGTCATTGACAATATCAAAGGCGGTCTGCGAAATGTTCTCTGCACCCACATCATCAAGCACAATCAGCTTGAATTGCTTTAAATTGATGGGATTGTCCGCTTTTACGCGGTCATTGACAAGATAAGAGAGCCGCGTCATCAGCGCAGGCACGCCCAAATCCAGCAGCGCGTTCACAATGCACCCGGCATAAAAACTCTTGCCGCCGCCGACGTCGCCGTAGAACAAAATGCCGCAGGCTAAGTCAAGCATTTCCTGCCAGTGAGCGACATAGCGCTTGCAGCTTGCCGTGATTTTGGAATCGCGTCCGTCGTCGGCTGCAAAGGTGTAGCTGTTGTATGCCGCGTCCATCACGCCGGAACGACGCAGGGCTTTGATTTTGTCCTGCGCTTTTTGCGCTTCGATTCTGCGCCGATACTGTTCTTCTTCCTCGCGGTCGCAACGGCAGGGAATAAACATGCGGCGCGGCGGCTTTGCCAGCGGGAACGGCTTTTCTGTCTGCTTGGGTTCGTGGCATTTGCCGCAGAACAAACGCCCGGTTTCGTCATAGTAATCGCCCTCGTGAATTTTTCCGTTTGCCTCGTTTGCGCTTACAATGCTGTTAATAATACTCTGCATAATCAAAACTCCTCGTCATAGTTGCGCGGCTGTTCCGCAGCCCTTGCCGCTGTTTGTTTGTTGCTGTAGTTTCCTTCCAAAATCTTTGTGAGATTGGACGGCTGCAAAATCCAGTCAAAGCCGCAGCCGCTCCATTTGCCTGTTCGCCCTGTCAGAAAGTCGGATTTTTCCACTCTTGCAAACAGTTCATCGAATGAGATTTCACCTAACAGCTTGCTTGCGTTCTTAATTGCCCTGCGGCGTTTGTCGTTCAGTTTTTGCACCCTCGGCAGGCTCACGCAGGCTGCATTAAACAAATCAACGACCGCCTGATAGTCAAAACGCGGCGGCGCGTCAACGGAAGTTGACAGAGTATCTTTATCCTTACCTAACCTATCCTTACCTAACCTATCCT